>JAHJXP010000289.1 GCA_018827585.1 Pseudomonadota bacterium
CCACTACAATATGAAGACGGCTCTTACGTGTCAAGACAATATATCGAGAGCGCCAATCCTGATGTCTAACCGGTAGGTTTTTAACGCCGGATGCCTTCAAATACAGATCTACGCTGCAGTTACTCAGTCAAGATCATTGAATTCTGATCTAAACATGCCGAGACAAACCATGAAGAATTGCCGATGCTCTTTTGCTGAAAGAATCTGCTTGATGTAATCATGTGTGTAGTGTATTGTAGTTCAGGAGGTGAAAGACATGAGAACTGTTTTATCGGTAAGCTTGCCGGAGAAAGTGGCGGCGGAACTTGATGCCATTGCCAAAGCAACGGGCAGGAACAAGAGCGACATTGTTAAGGAATCCTTGGGATTGTTTCTGTGGGAAACGAAGTTCCGCACTATAAAGAAGAAACTGACTGCCAAGGCCAAGGCGGCCGGCATTGTTACTGAAGAGGATGTCTTTAAGGCGGTATCTTGAAAGCAATCTTCGATACGAACGTCCTGATTGCCGCTTTCCTGACGGAGGGAATCTGTGCCAAGCTCCTGATCCGGGCACGCAGGCGGGATTTCGACCTGATTTTATGCGATGGAATACTTCAGGAATTTAAGGGTGTCCTTAAGAAAAAGTTTGATACGTCTCCTCATGAAACTTCCGAAGCACTGATTATTCTTTCTGAAGCAGCACTGGAAATTCATGGACGAACAGATTCGATTATGCCCATTTGCAGAGATTCAGATGATGACTTGATTCTGGCGTGCGCTCGTGATGGAGTTGCAGACTACATCGTTACAGGGGATGAAGATTTACTGGTTCTGAAGAATTACGAGGGAATAAGCATTGTAAGCCCCAGGGAATTTGAGAAACTTTTTTCAGATTGAAAAAGGGCGTACCAGTTAGCTTGCGCCAATGCGGTTTTAACCTGCCTTGCTAATCGATGACTATGCAGTCATATACCCTCCTTCAAATACTAATGTTGAGGGCAGCTGATCGGGGTAAATCATTGAATCCGGTTTGAACTGTGCACGGCTGAACCGTGAATTTTCCCGCTTAAATTTCATTTTATCTGTCACAATTCGTCTAATGAAAATTACTTGACAGCAACTGTCATCAACTGTAATTTGCGTGATAAAAGAATCCCTTTTACCAACTACGGGGCTTTTTGGAAAGGAACGTCTATATGGGTGAATTGCCAGGTGATGTCCTGACCATAGAAGAATTGGCCATTTATCTGAAGATTTCAAAGTCCACCCTTTACAAGCTTGTCCGTGAAGGCAAAATCCCTTCCCAGAAAGTCGGTCGTCACTGGCGGTTTCGCAAAAAAGCAATAGATCGGTGGCTGGAAGAAACCCGACCCACAACGGCATCCTCAGGGGAGGACGATTGATGGCGGAATCTCTTGCAGAAAAGGTTCTTTGCAAAATCGGCCCTGTTTCTGAGCTTTATCACCGCCTTATGATTGTCGCTGCCCCGACCGGCGCCGGAAAAACAAGGACACTCCAGGAGGTTCACCAGCGGACAAGTGCACCGCTCATCAATGTGAACCTGGAGTTATCACGGCGCATGCTTGATCTCACCGAACGTCAACGGTCACTTCAGCTCCCGCGTCTCCTGGGAGAGATGATCGACGAGATCAAAGAAGACATGATTCTACTCGATAATATTGAAATCTTGTTTGATGTTGCTCTGAAACAGGACCCCCTACGACTTCTTCAAGGGCTTTCAAGAAACCACACGATTGTCGTGAGCTGGAACGGTTCGATTGAAAATGATTTTCTTACTTACGCTGTGCCAGGTCACCCGGAATACAGACGTTATCCGACGCGGGGAGGGGGCTTGCTGATCGTAGCACCAGTATGAACGGAACAAATGTTGCCAGAGCAGGGAAGGAAGGATGAACCCATGAAATACGGTGATTTAATCCAGTTTGAACCGATCGAGTCCGTTGTACAATTACGGAGCGCTAATTCTTCCGCCGCCGCGCGGCAGCTTGTCGAGACCTATGTCATCTCCGTAGAGATGGCTGAAAGGCTTATCGGTCTCGCTATCCCCCAGCTACAGTTTGAACAGCCCGCAGACAATAAAGGGCTGCTAGTTGTCGGCAATTACGGTACGGGAAAATCCCATCTTCTATCCGTCATCTCTGCCCTGGCGGAG
>JAHJXP010000263.1 GCA_018827585.1 Pseudomonadota bacterium
CCCGAGGCCTTCTGGAAGATCCGTTTCGACCGCTTTCCGGGGATCGTCACCATGGATGCCCACGGGCGGAGCCTCCACGAGGAGCTGGGGAAGACCTTCGACGACCGCCTGGCGGCGCTTCTGCGATCCGGATAAATTTGACGACTTCGTAAAAAAGTCCGGATGCTGCGCTAAAGCTTCACCCTTCCCCTGCTTTCGCGCGCCTTGCCGGAGCCTGCCCCGGCGAAGGCCGGGGGAGCTTTTTACGAAGCCGTCCTAAATGGAAGATCTCCGCAGCAAGCTGCGGAGGATCTTCGATCCTCAAGAGGAACAAATAAATTCGTTTTCGCTCGCTTACCCCGCGGCAAGCCGCGGGGTAAGCGCTCGCGGGCGGATGAAAGGCTTTTGCGACTTTTTACGAGAGCGTCATGATTACGATCAACAGTTTTCTGCACCGGGAGGAGCTAAACGATATTATCCTCCGCTGGATGTACGATCAGGCGCGTCCGTCGGATGCCGAACTGATCGCGCGACTGGTCCATTTCAACCGCGTCTACGTATCCCGCTATCTGGAAAAGTTTGCCGGTCTCGTCTTCCGGGAACTCCACCCGGGAGAGCTTCTGTCCCGTCCCGTCAAGCTCAAGGGCGAGCTGAAAGATGTGATCGTGGAGCAAGCTCTTTCCCACAGCGCCCGCAGCGAAGAACTGGTCCGGAATTACCGGCAGAACCCGGGGCGCTACTACCGGGAGACCCCTTTTCACGGGACCCTCTACTTCCGCCGGCGCAACGGCTTGCTGGAATATGTCGGGTCAAGCCGGATCAAGCGGGTCCGCCGTCTGGCGGAAAAGACGGCCCGGCGGATCATCGACAGGATCTTCGCTTCCATCAAGATGCATGCCGATACCTTGGCGTATGAAAGGGCCCGCCGGTTGAACATCCCGCTGGAGCAGCTTTTTACGACTCCTGAAGACATGACGGAGGAGTTTCTCCGGGCAGAGAACAGACTTCTGAACGATCTGCGCGAAAGGAGGTTCATCGCGGGCGCGCAGGAGGGACCGGCGATCAACGACGTCGCCGGCGTGAAGGTGATCCTCGAGGAAGCCGAACAGCGGAAGCTCAAGGAGCTCTTCGAGAGGCTCCCGAACTGCGAGGTCCTGGAAGAGGAGCGCCACATCGGACGGTACAACGCCGTCAATCTGCTCGTTCGCTTCCGGCCGCCCCGGGAAGAGATCCTGGCCCGCCCCCTCGGCCGGAAGATCCTGGAAGTCATGCAGGCAAGGGGGGTTGCCCCGGAGGATGCCGAGAGGTCCTTTGCCGAATTTGTCCGCTCGGGGGAGGAAGACGTCCTGCTGGAGATCATCCTCTCCACCTATCAGGAGATGCTGGAGAGCGAGATAGGCTGCTGCATCCACGAGGACAGGATCATCGAGCAGAGGCTCTTTCAGCAGTACCGGGGGCCGCTGGCGAGGAACATCCAGTACCTGCTGGAGTACCTTTTTATCTTTCCCGCCTCCGGGCGGAAGGAGTTCGGCGAATTGCCGATCAAGCTCTGGAACCGCTACCTGCCGGATTACTTCGACGAGATCCTCAAGAATCTCTTCGGCATCCCGCCGGATAACTTCCTGGATTAGGCATGACGCTATTATGGACGGCTTCGTAAAAAGTCCGCAGGCAAGGCGCGCGATTCCTGAGGAATGAGGCGTACTGTTGCGTACGCCGCAATGACGAAGGATGAAGCGCAACGCAGCATCCGGACTTTTTACGTAGCCGTCATCCCTCTCGCTCCCCAACCAGCCGGAAGCCTTCATCGAGCAGCTTTTCCGTCTCCCGCGCGCGGATTGCCGGGGTCTTGGCGCCCATGACGACGGCGATCAGGCGGGTCTCCCCGCGCTTGGCCGTGGCCACGATGTGATATCCCGCCTTGCGGACCCAGCCGGTCTTCAGGCCGTCAGCGTTGGGGTAGCGCGCAAGGAGGACGTTCCGGTTGTGCCGGGTGATGTCGCGGTAGGTAAAGTACTGCTGGGAGTGGATGTCCAGCGCTTCCGGAAAGCGCTGCAGATACTCGCGGGCCAGGATCAGCATGTCCTTCGCCGTCGTGACCTGCCCTTTGGCGGGGAGTCCGTTCGGATTCTTGAAGACGCTCTGCTTCATGCCGAGCGCCCGGGCCGTCCGGTTCATCCGCGCCACGAACTTCTCCACGCTGCCCCCGATGTGTTCGGCGACGGCCACGGAGGCGTCGTTGGCCGAAACCACGGCCACCCCCTTGAGAAGCTCCTCCAACAGGATATCGCTTCCCGCCTCGACAAACATTTTCGAACCCCCGGTCCGCTCCGCCTTCCGGCTGATCTTCACCGGATCCCCCGGCCGGACGCGGCCGTCCCGGATCGCCTCGTCGGCGAGGTAGAGGGTGAGGACCTTGGTGATGGAGGCCGGCTGGATCGGGGCGTTCGGATTCTGGGCGAAGAGGACCCGGCCGGTCGTCATATCCATGAGGATGGCCGAGTGGACGGCAAGCTTCAGGTTTTGTGCCGCCGCCAGGTTCGGCGACAGGCAGATGGCCATAAGGACCGCGCAGAAAATCGCAACGCGTTTTGTGATCATCTTTTTTCCTCCTAACTTATCTTTTCCGCTCCGGGGCGCCGGCAAGAGCGTTGCCAGACGGCGTCATCACGCCGGCGTCCTGAAGGTACTCCGGCGCCAGGCGGCGGATAGCCTCATCCACATATTCCGGCGCAAAGTGGCTGCCGCGGTATAGACGGAGGCCCTGGGGAAGGCAACGCAGAAATGCACTGACGACCTCCGGCGCAAAGTGGCTTCCCGCCTCCTTCTGGATGATCGAGATCGCCTGCATCAGGGGCATGGCCCCACAATCCATTGTCTTGCTCCCGTCGTATTTGGGGTATTCCCGGCGGGAGGTCAGGGCGTCGAACACATCGGCCACCGCTATGATCTTCGAACCGGGGGCGATTTGATCGCCGGTCAGGCCGTCCGGATAGCCATGGCCGTTGACCTTCTCGTGATGGCGCCAGGCGATCTCCGGGACCGACCTCAGGTGGCGGGGGAAATGAAACTTGTCGAGAATGGTCTTGGTCTTGACCGGATGGCTGTTCATCTCTTCCCGTTCTTCGGGCGTGAAGACGCCGTCCTTGAGCAGGACGGCGTCGCGGATCCCGATTTTGCCGATGTCGTGGAGCATCGCCGCCAGCCGGAGGACCTCGATGTCGTTCCTGTCGAGATTCAGCTCCCTGGCGATCAGCAGGGAATATTCGGTGACCCGCAGGGAGTGGCCCGCGGTGAGAGGGTGCCGCGCATCGACGGTGGCCGACAGGGTGCCGATCGAACTGTTGAAGGAAAGCCTCGCCTCATCGATCAGGAACGAATTCTCCAGGGCGATCCCCACCTGAGAGGCGAGGCTCTTCATGAAGACTTCATCCTTCAAGTCGAAGCTGGCCCCGTTTTTCTTGTTGATGACCTGGAGGACGCCGATCATCTCCCCCGTGGGGCTCTTGACGGGCAGGCTGAGAACGGACCGGGTCCTGAAATTGTTGATCAGATCGAAGGAGCGGTCGAAATAGGGGAGCTCCCAGGCGTCGGCGACATTGATCACCTCCCCCGTTTCGGCCACCCGTCCGCTGATCCCCTTGCCGATGGGAAGGGTGATCGGATCGATCCCTTCGGCGACCTTGGTCCACAGCTCGTGCTTGTCCCAGTCGATCACATAGAGGCTGGTCCTCTCGACCGCCATGACTTGGGTCACCCGGCTGATGATCAGCGGGAAGAGGCGGCTGGATTCCAGCTCCGCGGTCAGATCGGAGGCGAGCGCGATCAGGCTGGCCAGCAATTCCTTCAGTTGTTCCCGCTCGGCGAGCTGATCCGCTGCGGTCTGAAAGATGTTGTTGAACGACTGGATCAGGCTCTGAACCTCGTTCTCATCGCCGGTGTCCGCGGCGGCGCCGACGGTCTCAATGCGATAAATTTCCCCGGCTTCGATCTGCTGCTCTCCGAAGCTCTTCTTCCCCTCGATCACCTCCGCCGATTTGGCGCGGATTTCCCGGGTCAGTCCTTCCAGGGATCTGATTCTGCGGAACATCAGAAAAAAGCTCAGGAGCGGAAAGAAGAGCATGACGAGAAGCCCGTAGGCGAGCGTTTCGCCTAACAGACCGCTCTTGTCGGCTTCAATGAAGGGCTGGAGATATTGATTGCAGATGAAGATGACGATCAGGAGGGGAAGCATCGAGGAGAGGACGAAAAAAACCAGAAAGATCTTCCTGGATTTTTCTTCCGCTATCGGTTTGAAGGGCTTCATCTGAGACCGTGCCCGCCTTTCCCGTTATCCATCGCTCTGCGGTCCTGTGACCGGGGTTGTGTCGCGCAATTGCCGTCCTGCAGGCAGGCGGCTTCGCTGCGCCCCGGCCGTCCTGATCCACTGCCGACAGCCGCTTGCGGAGTTAGGCGCATAGAGCCGCCCTGACCGCACCCGACCGGATGATCCGCCGGTGGCCTGATCTATATGCGAAAAGGAGAAGGATGTCAATCCGATTCCTTGAGTTTCCGCTGGTTAGGAATGCGTTGCCGCCACCTGCAGCGCGGCGGCGTCATTTTTTACGGCGACTGTGTTCCGCTTTATATTGCGCATGACTGGATATTTAAGTTGCCTTCCTGTATAATTCTTCACCGAGGCGGCGGGGAGCGCTGCGACAACAAGCCCTTTCCGTGAGGGCGACCGGGAGGCAGGAAGATTGGGAGAGATGAATACATACATGGTCCTGGGGGGATTTCTGATCATGCTCATCTGTCAGGACGTCATCGCCGTCAAGGCGTTCAAGAAGAGCGCGCGGGAGGGGCTTTTATGCGCCATCGTTCCCGGCTACGCGCTCTATTATGAAAGCCGGGAGGAGAACAAACAGATGGAACCCCTGCTCGGCTGGCTGGCCGGTTTCGGGATCGTGCTGCTGGGTATTGTGCGTTGAGCGAAAAAGGCGAACAGGAGGTGAAGGCATGAAGGGCAAGGATGTCGATTATTTTGTTGCCCTGTACGATGTGGCGAGGGTGATCAATGCCTCTCTGGAGCCCTCGAAGGTCATGGGGAAGATCGTACAGTGCGTCGTCAAGGCCATGGGCGTCAAGGCGAGCAGCATCCGTCTCCTCGATTCCCGGGAACGGAAGCTGGTGCTGGGAGCGGCCAGCGGCCTGTCGAAGGGATATGTCCTCAAGGGACCTATCCTCATCGAGGAGAGCGGCCTCGACCGCAAGGTCCTCAGGGGCCGATCCGTCTGGCTCAAGGATGCCCAGACGGCCAAGGATTTCCAGTACGGCGCGATGGCGAAGACGGAGGGGATCAAGTCCGTGCTTGTCGTGCCGCTGATGCTGAAGAAAAAGGCGATCGGCGTCCTGCGCGTCTATGCGGACAGAGTCCGTAAATTCAGCGATGAAGAGCTCAAGTTCCTCAAGGCGGTGGCCAACCTGAGCGCGATCGCCCTCGACAACGCCCGCCTGCACGAGACGGTCCAGACCCGCTGCGATCTGATGGCGGCACATAAATATAGGATCGACGACAACTGAAAGGAGACGGCTTCGTAAAAAGTCCGGATGCTGCGTTGCGCTTCATCCCTCGTCGTTGCAGCGTACGCCAAAGTACGCCTCACTCCTCGGGATTCGCGCGCCTTGC
>JAHJXP010000264.1 GCA_018827585.1 Pseudomonadota bacterium
ACTTGTGTACATTTAAAGAATGGCATCTGTTACAGCTTTTTTAGACATATAAGTGCATGAAAAAAAGTAATCATATGTTTTTAGCTTAAATAAAACAAAAAGGTTCTAAAAAACCATTACAAAATTTCCTTTATGCCTAAAAAGATGGATAGGATTTTATTTATAAGAAAACCATAAAAAGCTCTAATTTTCTCCGCAATAGGAGATCAACATCCTCACTGAATCTCCAGCGTCGCAGTGGACGGAGACATGAGCACCGCTCCACCAGAGGGATTCTCGAGCTTGAGGTTCACCCTCTCGCCCGAATCATTGAGGTCGTCCTCGATAATCGGAACAATGAAGTATTTTTTGGATTCACCCGGCCTAAACGTGAGCGTGCCCTTCGTAACGTCATAATCGTAGCCCGCAATGGCCGTTCCACCGTCCGTGGAATAGCCCACTGTCACGGTTCCCTTTGTACCGCCTACACGGCTTACCTCGATTATTGCCCCCTCGTCTGACTCTAGTGATTCATAATTGGAACGAGTGAATTTGATCGATCCGGTTCCAAAGGATTTCATTTCGTCGTCCAGAATTGTCAGCAGTGCGCTTTTAGTCCCCAAAGAAGCACCTACTGGATTACTCAACGTCAGATTAACCGTCTTATTTCCGTCAATTGACTCATCATCACTAACCTCGACCGTAAAGGTCTTACTGGATTCCCCCGCCGCAAAAGAAATGGTTCCGTTGGTGGCACTGTAGTGCGAGGTGGAAGCGGTACCATCACTTGTTGCAAAGCTTACAGACGCGGTTCCTGAATCGCTGCCGCGTTCCACCGTAATGGCAATGCTCCCTTCATTTTCTGCAACGTCATATCCCAATGCTCCAAAATAAATCAATTCTCCTTCGTTGGAGACAGATTGCTCATTATCTTTAATCGTAAGAATCGCCGAACTCGGCGTTGTAAGCAGCGCACCGCCCGTTGGCTCACTGAGAGCAATGTTTATCGTCTCGTCACCTTCAACGGTGTCGTCATCCAGAATGCGAACAACAAGGATCGCACTCGTTTCATTATCGGCAAATCGAAGCGTTCCGGAGACCACCTCATAATCTTCACCTGCTTTTGCCGTACCTTCCGCCACAGTGTAATCGACCGTGACAGCTCCCGACTTTCCTCCCGTACGTACAACGCTGATCGTCGCCATACCGGCATTTTCGTTGACGCTATAGTGATCAATCGTAAACCGCATGGAGCCGGCGGAAGTCGGTTCTTCTTGCTCCGTCTGAGTTGTGGATTCCCCGGTATCCTCCGTACTGCTGCTCACGACGGATGCCGCGAGAGAGCTGGAGGGTGTCGTGGACTCCTGAGCAACTCTCTGACCGGTGAGATCATCGCGCAAGCGCTGCAGAAGGACTGCCACTTGCCCGCGCGTAACAAAGTCATCAGGTCCAAAATTACCGTTATCGTAGCCATTAATAATCCCTGCGGCACTCAGTTCTCCGATTGCCTCATCATAATAAATACCGTTGCGAACATCGGGGAACACATCCGAACCAAGGAGGACAGCGGCGAGCCCCGTGCCTCCCAATCCCAGAAGAATCCCAAAAAAAACCAGAGCTATCGAATGGACAAAAAGTCGGATGCGCATGGAGAAGGGGGGAATGCTTAAGGAGAAACATAATCCTTTTCCGGGCATTTGTGAAATTGCGCAAACGTAAATATATTTTTGAATACTATTCCCCTTAGTAGATGCGTAGCGCCATCGACACAATCTTCGCAATTTCTGCACGATTGACGGGGTTCTCTGGACCAAAGAATCCTGTGAGATTCCCCTCTTCGTCCGTATAACCGGAAACAATGCCATCGGCTGCGGCAGTCTCGATTGCCACACCTAACTCTGTCGTCGCATTCACATCCTTGAACACCGTTCCATCGAGTGAACGGAAAGATGCGTCGAATGCCTGCAGAACTGTTGTAACGACTTCACTGCGGCTTGCGGGGCGTGTCACGTCCACGGTGCCATCACCGTACAAAGCCCAATCGTGGCTCTCTGCGCAACGTATGTATGATTCGGACCATCGTCCGCTCGCCTGCTCATTTTTGAGAGCATTCGTACACTGCTGCAGATTGATACCTGCGGATTCGACCGCAATCTTAGAGAGCTGTTCGATCGTCACATTATCTGCAGGACCATACTGCCCGAGAGGATTCCCATTTTCGTCACGATACCCGGAAATGATCCCCCGCGATGCCATGTCCTCCACAAACTCAGCAAACCACGCATAGGTCGGCACGTCTTCTAGAACGATGGAAGATCCTCTTATATTAACGGTGACATGCGATCTGACTTCAATTGCCGCCCCCTGCATTCTCTCCACAACCGAATCATCCTTACGAACAGGAAAGAGTTCTCCATTCAATTGATTGAGCCTGTCAGAGGCCTGTTGTAATTGTTGTAAAGTTGAGTATTCGAGGTCTTGCCGGAAGTAGTCGACCGCATCATTAAATTCTTCCGGAACCTCTGCCCACACCATAGGAGCACTCAGGAGTAATCCGAGAATAATCGAAATGATGGGTAATCTGCTTTTCATACTGTCATCCTAGCAAGAGGATACGAAAGCTACAACATTAGCTGTTAGCTTATTAGCAGTTAGCTAATTAGCTAACTGCTGGCAATTTCCTTGCACCCTCTTCCCCAATCAAGTAGGCTCTTGCGGAAATGAGTAAACAAACAGGGCCTGGCTCCTCCGAGCTCGAATCTGAGCAGGGGGACCTTTTTTTTGAATTCGGTTCACATAAGAACACCAACAAATCAGGATTATCACAAAACTCTTCAAAAAATGCTCCGAAGCTTTCAGGGTCAATTACAGATACATCAAAGCTAATCGATCGCACAAAGAACAATGAAAAGCTGAAAGCGAAGGAGTATAAAAACGGGAAAAGAAGGCAAACCATTTTGCTCCTCGGATCGGGTGCTCTGAAGATCGGAGAGGCGGGAGAATTTGATTATTCCGGTAGTCAGGCTATCAAGGCACTCAAAGAAGAGGGCGCGCGGGTTGTGCTTGTGAATCCGAACATCGCTACAAACCAGACAAG
>JAHJXP010000265.1 GCA_018827585.1 Pseudomonadota bacterium
CAAACTCTCAAACAAACACTTTATGCTAACTTTTAATATACGAGAACAAACTCTCAAACAAACACTTTATGCTAACTTTTAATATACGAGGTGGTGGATTTTGGTTCGCCTCCGCGGTAGGAATGCCGGTTACCCGGCACCCCCCGCACAGACCCGGACGTGCAGTTTTTCCGCATCCGGTTCCTCGGTTGTACTCGCTTCCGCGTTGCTTGTTTGCTATTCCCCGCAGTGAGGTTGGCTTATGTTGCTCCGATCCAACTGTGTCCGGCATAAGTTTCCTTTGCAGGCTCCGTACTTCCGTCAAGTCCTTCCCCATGTAGCAGGCTTTCCCTACCTCCGAGTACTATGCTTGATAAGACACCCCAGGGGCATCAAGCGGGCTTTCCCTTTGACAGTAATCCTCCGCCTCCCTGTACCCGAGTTTCCTTGCCATCGCTTAGGTTCCAGTCCAGTCCTGTGTCCGAGTTTCCCCTTCCGTGCCTCAATCACTGTATACCTTACCACGACCTCCCCACCCGGCAGGAACCCATGGGGCTTCCCAAGTTCTTCAACGTATCTCTTCCTGCATGCCACGGCCTGTTGACTCCGATGGACATTCTCATCCTCGCCAATGCGGATGATCTCGTATTGCCTTCGGGCACGTTAAAACCCTCGACGTCCGTATCAAACTCATCTCGAAGCTGTACCAGCACTTCAGGGTGCGCGGACACCCCTACGGCCTACAGGATTCTCTGTGTACGCTTCGCCCATATGTTGTTCGCGATATACTACCTCGCCCCGCAATGGACGCAACACTCGATACGGGTGGGTGGCTAACCCTTTCCCGATTGGGACTTTCACCCTATAAGATACGCCAAGCTTATCTTGGCGCGATAACGTTCCAAGTGTAAGCGAAGTTCGCCGCCTACCTCTAAAAGTATAACAAAAGGCGGCGAATTGGGGCGGAAGGAAAATGGAGCCGCTTACACCGTGTTATGTGAAGTCAAACCATCTATCACCCCACTCTTATCCTGACTCGACCGGGTTCTACAATTGCCAGTTTCCCAGGCATTTGAGTGACGATGTCTTCTTGTCGCAGAAAGCTTTCCATTAGATTGAGAATGAAAGAGGCCGTTGCTGTTCTATGGAGCTTAAGCACTACCAATCCTGCATATTCTCCTGGTGGGTAGTTGCGAATATCTGAAAAATCGGAATCGCCCGTCATAAGGCATAAGCCTTCGCTCTGAGCATGAGCTGCAATCTGATGGTCTTTTGCGCCCCGAAGGCCAATGTCGCGTACATCAACCGCCTTGTGCTCATAGCGGCGTAGAAGATCGCCCGTTGAGCGAGGAAGGTCCTCATCAATTAGAAAGCGCATGTTCCTATCCTGCCAACGCTGGCAGCGGGTGAAATTCCTCTGCTTCGATCAACTCGGTGGCGTAGCTGAGAGCGGCCCAAATATCCTCTTCAGTCACTTCGTACTCTCGAATGATCTCTTCCTTCGTCATACCGCCAGCGAATCCGCCGACAATGCGTGTGATGGGAACCCGCGTCCCACGGATCACTGGTTTGCCATGCTGTATCTCTGGGTCTATGATAATTCGTTCATTCATCTCTGTACCCCACTCTTAGTGTGATGGAATAAGCCTGATTTCACATAACGGGGCTGCGGCTGGCGGAAAGCGAAGCCGATGACCGTGTATCGGTTCCAGCATAAAAGAAGTTTTTGTGAAGCAAAAGGCTGCCTGTCACCCGTAAAATACACAATTACTTTCGAACCTCGTGGCTTTTGGATCTTCCGTATAAGTTCTATCCTTTTTTTTCTACCACTCATGTGCCAATCTCCTTTTTAATTATAGCACGTACGGATATATATTATGGATACGTTTATACTTCAATGCCGCTATTTCGCCTAATGTTCTTGGTGCAAAAGAAGCCCGAAAGGTTTTAACGCAAGTCTTTTGCACCATGTTAGCCGTCCGTTGCAGGTAGTATTAAAATAGAACCGTCCCATTTTTACCACCTTCATTATTCAATCTTCCTCGGAGACACTCAGTACTACTGCATATGGGTCATCGAATTCGATGTCATATTTCTGGCTTCTCAATGCGAAGGCGTTTTTTCCGCCTTCCAAATTCACAACAACACGGTCTCTTGTTGATAACTGGTCTATTGATCCGTGCTTGTCAACGTTTCCACGGGATGCGGTGGCAGTCAAGCAGTATATGAGGTCTGCATCACTGGCCACAGCCACATTGGAATTATGCGTTGCAAAAAGATACTGCCGCTCTGTTTTACTCCTTCGAACCGTCTTGACGATTTGTTCAAACACAAATGGGTTGTCAAGGGCGTCCTCTGGCTGGTCTACAATCAAAGGATAGCTACCTTCCACCAATGCTACAGAGAGAATCGCCGTGCATTTAGACCCAACAGATAGTTCTTCCATCGGCTTGTATGCCTCGTCATGGACTTTCAGTTCAACGATCACTTGATCCCTCAGCTCGGTGAACATAATCCCGTACAGGGGTGAAAGTAACTGGTTGCCTTCCGTATCTCTGCTTGTCTCCCACACATGCTCTATCAGAGTAGCGGCCTTGTCCGCCTTTATACCCGCGCGCTTTGCAAACCCTTGAGTATCTTGATCAGTGATATGCTTTGTCAGTTCGAGCGGGGTCATTGTGGCAGCAATGGCGGTCAGCTCTGGCATTTGTAAGCGGCTCCCTCGTGATAGCCGCTTTACTGCTTCCGTGAAATCTTTCCGATCTGCCATCTGGCGAACACTAATTCTCACAAATGCATTTAGACTCTCAGTCAGAGAGTCAGCCTTACGAACCCTTTTTTTGTAAATCTCTCCAAAACAGGCGTTGTACTTGGGAATCCATTGGTTCCTTAAATTTGCTTCGATCTCTGACTTTTTTTCAGCAGCTTTCTTGGCTCTTTGTAGCTCCTTCTGGACCCGTTCTATCTGTGTGGTGGCTTTGTTCAGCTCAGAAGTAATCGCCGAGGCGTTTTCAACTCCTGCATCCTTAATGGTTTTGTCATGTCTTTCTCTTGCCTTACTGAAAGCCTCCTTCCATGATTCCACATATTTATTCAACTGCTCCTCTGCAGATTCGATGGCTTGATTTAGTGAAGCGCCTGCCTTTGAAAATTGCTTAGCGAGAAAGAGCAGTTCATTGCGCTTTGACACGATGTTGGTCGCGTTAGGAGTGTCCATCTCTGGGTCTTCAAATCGCTCCTCAATTGCTATGTTATCAAAGAAATCCTGGACTTCCTTTCGAAGAGTCACAATTGCTTCTTTGTAACTTCTCAACAAACGGCTTTCTTTCTGCCATAGAGGAAATTGTTTTAGAATTGGGTCCTTGATTTTTTCATTCAGAAGTTCCCTTCTGTCTTTAAGTTCTTTGAGCCGCGTTTCCAGCAGAACTTCCTGTGATGCGTCAGCATTTGCAGAATCCAGCTCGGTCAGCAAATGCTCAATTTGTTTCCGAAGTCTCGCTGCCTCTCCTTGTTCATTTGAGATATCAATAAAGCTGTCCAACCAATCAAGCAGTGCGGGCAAGTTCTTACCCAAATAGATAATCTCATTCTGACTGTATACAATGCAGGGAAATATCTCCGATACCTGCTCTGCTGCCTTTGTCTGCGTATCTGCGTAGTAAATCTCAGATCCCTCGTCGAAATCGCTGAAGGTTCGTTGGATTCTGTAACGTTCTCCATTATCAGACATGACGTGCAGAGTGACAGTGCCTCCTTCTCCCAAACAACTCAGCGCACTTATTTTACTAGAGGTTTCTTCCATGATGTCCGATATAGGAGATACAGCAGCCAGCGCAAAGCGGATTAGTTCAATCAACAAAGACTTCCCGGTGGCCTTTCCTCCAACTATAGAATTCATGTCGGGGTGAAAGTAGAAAGGTGTATCCTTGAAAAAACCTTGGCTGACTTCGACACTCTGAATCCAAGCATGCGATTTCGGCGGCCATTGATCAGCAAACCTGATACGCATTGCGGGATCATACAGTGCTTGTTTCAGTGCGCCGATCCCGAAGTCCCCCAATTTGATGTAAGTGAATTCTTCACCCACTTCCGCAGGCGAATGGGCATCTGAAAAGGAGACGCATGCATACTTCTTTTTATATCCAGAAACGCCACCCGATGCGAGCTTCATTATATTTTCCCTGTCTTTGCCAACTTCCAAACCCCTAAGATTGCGTGAATGGTAAGCTTCCTGTCTCGCCGTACCCTTCTGTTTTAGTATCTCTAAGAAGCCGAGCCCTTTTGAATTCGGATGAGGGGCAATGGCAACCCCACCTTCTTTCTCGATAAGATCGAAAACCTTTGTAATGGAAAGTTGCTCATTTTCTTGACCTCTCGCAAGTGTACTATCTAGGCCACGTACATCGCTTGTAAACCCCATGCGTGTTAGCCAGTCTTCTATATCTCGTGTTTTCTTGCCAGGATCAAATATAGCCAATACATGTCCTTCCTTAGTACTGACTTCTACGCCAGGATAGACCCACATACCAAATTCTTTACCTATTCGTTTCGCCTCATCGAGATTCTCTACTGAATTATGGTCTGTGATGGCAACAACCTCTATTCCATTTGTCTTCAAGCTTTGAAATAGGCGCTTTAAAGATCCAGCATCTCGTTGATCTCGCCAGCACTTAGAAGCTGCTGTATGGATATGCAGGTCGGTTTTGTAGAATCTTGCACCGGGGAAAGTATCAATCGTCTTGCTCATCAGAACCTCCTATAAGCGCACGAGTCACGTTTCCATTAGGTTTCTAAAGAAGATAATGAGGATTATACTGTCTATTAGCAGCTTTATAAAACCACTTTACATAAAATCCGCTGAAAACTATGCGAAAACATAACGTCTTTGTCAAGAACAAAAAATATTGAAAAACAAAAGCTTTGAAAGGGCTATGTTCATGCAGCTGATGGATTAGAGTATAAAATTACCCGGTATAGTAGCAGTATTCTTTGCGAACAGGTCATGTATATTTGGCTTTGGTCAATTTTTTCTTTCTTGCCGCTTGAAAAAAGGCACCTCATTTTGCTCAGGCGAGATGTGCAAAGACATCATCATTACCTCTTGAAATAGAAATTATATTTCAAAATTAATGGATTATAGTTTCCAGGAAGAAATCCATACTTGATAAATTGTATGGTTAAGAAAATATGAATTCCCTTCGTCTGAAGATGCTTTTAAGCTGAACGGGCGCAGTGTCAGATCTCAAACACCTTCAGCACCTCGTCTCCATAGTGGTTGATGACCTTTATGGCGATTTTGCCTGTCGCTGGTTTCTCGAATGGCCGGCTGGTAGTGCTGTAAAGGCTCGACCAGGCGGCCTCATCGATCTCGGCGCGCAAGGCCCGCTTGAGTTTGTCGTAAGGCTCATCTGCGCCGGTGAAGTAGGCGTGGCGGACGAAGAAGCTCTCGCCGTTGTAATCGGTGTCGATGAACCAACAGGCGATGTCGTTGGTGGAGGCACTGCGAATCTCGCCTGTCGTCGGGTCGTACACGTCCACGCCCTTGATTTCCACAATGATCGCGCCGTCCTTCTGCTTCCTGATCTCCACGTCCGGCTCGCCGAAGACCATGAACAAATTGCCCGCCCCGGTCTTTTTCAAGAGCTCGTCGCCCATCGCCAGGTCGGGGTTCATCCGGGTCGGCAGCACCATCAGTTTGCCGTAGCGCTTGGCCTCTTCCGCGACATGGGGGTCGAAGGCGAATCCGGAGACGAGCAGGAGATCGTAGCCGACACCCTGGACCGCTTCCTTGGCCGCCTCCTTCACCTGCTGCGGGCCGACCGTTCCCTGTTCCGGGCCGATCGAGACAGCGACGCGCTTCGACTTACCCTCGGCGTCGGTGTATTCGCCGGAGGCGTGGAGCCAGCGCCCGGCATAGGGGTCGAGCGCATCGAACTTGATCCGCTCGCCTTTCCTGGTGTTCTGCACACCCGCCTTGCGCAGGTTGTCGAGGATCATCGCGGCAAAGTCCTGTTCCCGCTGCGCCTCCTGCCGGGTGACGTTGCCGTCCATATCCTCGTCGGCAGTGGGGATCACCCGGTGCGGGGAGAGGCTTTCGACCGTGAAGGGTCCGCTGACGCGGACGGTCTTTTTGTCCTCGTAGGGCTGGTCATAGAGCGTTTCGGTTTCGGCGTGGCGGGCGATGGCCGCGTCGATCTGCTGCCGCGTCATGCCCTCGTGGATGTCCGGGTTGTTGGCGATGGATTTGAGCGTGACGTGCGGCACGCGCTTGTAGACGAAGCCCTTGCGGATGTCGTTCCCGGTCTTGTGCGGCGGCGGCAGCTTACCGGTGAGTTCAGCTTCCTTCTTGATGCCTTCCGGCGAGTCGGCGAGCAAATAATAGGGATACTTGGCGGCCATCAGCCGTGTGCGCGCCAGGGCCAGGGCGACGCGGCTGGTGTCGCAGGTGATCCAGCGCCGGCCCCACTGCTCGGAGACATATGCGGAGGTACCACTGCCGCAGGTGATGTCCAGCACCAGGTCACCGGGGTCGGTGGTCATGAGGATACAGCGCTCGATGACCTTAGTGGTTGTTTGAACGACATATACCTTTTGATCACTAAAACTTTTCTTTTACACCAGTTTGCGGGTTCGCCATTGTAACCCCTTATAATGTTTAGA
>JAHJXP010000266.1 GCA_018827585.1 Pseudomonadota bacterium
CCTTCCCCGATGATCCCGGACAGGGTCTCGTCCAGAGCCTTCAATTCGTCGATTCTGCCACGAAGGAGGTCCCGCCGAGCTTCTTGTTCAGCGGATAGATTCCGGTCGGAGGCATTCTCCAGACCATGCAGTTCCATCTCGCAGCGTTTCTGCAGGGGGCCAAGATGCTGGCTCCGGAGCTTCGGCAGGAGATCGCCGTCCACCCGGTGGTAATAGACCATCACTTCAAAGGCCGATTCCTGTCGCCGATTGCCGTTTACCTGAGCGCTTGTCACATGCCAGGCGATGGGGCGCTTCTTGAACGGTGAGCAATGATGGCGGAAGAAATCCTTCCGGAGCCATTCCTTCAAGGGCTTCCCCATGACGTCGGTGAAGGCGTTTTCCTCCGAGGATACCCGTTCATTTCCGCACTCGTCGGCGAGGCGTTCCCGAAGACGTTCATGGAGGGTGTGCTCGTCGGCGCCTTCCGTCAGGGGGATGATGCCGTCGCCGTCCGCCCACGCGGGGACGGCCTCTCCCGCTTCGATCTGCTTTGGCCAGAGGTGTCCAAGGAGGCGGAGGATCAGGACGGTGAAGCGGTCCTTCGTCAAACGCTGCTCCTCCGGTCGGCAGCGCCAACCATCCTTTTCAATCCCCTCTTTGAGGAGCCAGTAAACGGAGACCGGGTGGACCTCCAGTTTTTGGGAGAGCTCCTCCAGAAAGGTCTCCGCCGGGATTCGGATCCGGACGCCGACGGCGACTTGATCGCTTTCCTCCTCCTCGTCTCCCGCCTGGCCGCATTCTACCTCATCAGAATTCTCTCTTACCCCCGGCCCGGCCTCATAGAGACTGCGAAGGCGCTGCCTTAAATATGGAAGATCTTGGTCAATGCATTTTTTTGGGGTGAGTTTTGTTACAATATCATATGAGTCTATCTTTATTAGACTTTCAATACTGGAGAAAGTTGCATAATCTGTAACTAAGGCAATTAGCAAAAATAAATTGAACAAATAGGTTGACATTTAGTTACAGTGATGATATGTATAAAGCATGTCAGACACCGTTGAAAAAATCAAGGTGAAGTATGGGCATCTAAGTTCATATTTGGACGAGAAGGTTCTTCGTCTATGGGCGGCGGTAGAAGCGCAGTCGTTAGGCAGAGGAGGCATAACCCAGGTAGCGGAGGCTACTTCATTATCAAGAACGACTATATATGTGGGAATGTCCGAAATTGAATCGGGCAGACCGGGCGGTGAATCGCGATTGCCTGGGAAGATTCGAAGGGCAGGCGGCGGCAGAAAGAAGCTGAAAGAGAAAGACCCTTCCCTGCTTCAGGATCTTGATGAGTTATTAGAGCCTGCCACTCGTGGAGATCCTGAGACGCCCCTTCGCTGGACATGTAAGAGCACGACAAAACTTGCCGAGGAATTGACGGCAAGAGGTCACCCTGTGAGTCAGAGGACGGTTTGTGATCTATTGGATGAATTGGGTTACAGCCTTCAGGCGAATCGTAAAACCAAAGAAGGTTCATCGCATCCGGACCGTGATCAGCAGTTCATGCATATTTCCGAGAAGGTGAAGGAGCTTCAGTCTATTGGACAGCCAGTCATTTCCGTAGATACAAAGAAGAAAGAAATGATTGGCGAATTCAAGAACGGTGGCCAGGAATGGGAGAAGAAAGGGAAGCCTGTGGAGGTTAATGTTTATGATTTTCCTGATCCTATACTTGGCAAGGCGATTCCTTACGGCGTTTACGATATAACCGCCAACAAGGGCTGGGTAAATGTGGGCATTGACCACGACACATCGGAATTTGCAGTAGAGTCGATTCGCCGCTGGTGGCGTGAGATGGGCAGTCCTTTATATCCTGACGCCAAGGAGTTGCTGATTACCGCTGATGGAGGTGGCAGTAATGGCAGTCGCGTAAGACTTTGGAAGCTGGAATTGCAGAAGCTTGCTGACGAATTAGGCATGGCCATTAATGTTTGTCATTTCCCCCCCGGTACCAGTAAATGGAATAAAATCGAGCATAAGATGTTCAGCTTTATATCTCAGAACTGGCGGGGACGTCCATTGATCACCCGAGAAGTGGTCGTTAATCTTATCAGTAACACAAGAACGAAAAAAGGTCTTGAGATCACAGCAAAATTAGACATCAATTCCTACAAGACCGGCATCAAAGTCTCTGATGAAGAGCTCCAAAAGATTTTTATCGAGAAGGATGATTTCCATGGCGAGTGGAACTATAAAATAAAACCAAAGTCATCACGCTGAATGTTCAGCTTATACTTTCTAAGTTCCTTAAAACCGGCTGAACCGTAAATATGCTTCATCTGGCATCGTCAGCCGCCAGGAGAGA
>JAHJXP010000267.1 GCA_018827585.1 Pseudomonadota bacterium
GCCTACTGTACCTGCGGCGCCGCGCAGACCTCCCCTGCGGGCTTCTCCTCCTCCAGATCCATGGCCTTGTAAACGATCTCAGCGATGTCGAGGACGGCCATGCCCTCCTCCTTCTTGCGGTCCTTGATCCCGTCGGAGAGCATCGTCAGGCAGAAGGGACAGCCCACGGCGATCCTGTCGACCCCCGCGGCGATCGCCTGGTCGGTCCGCATGTTGTTGATCCGCTCGCCGATGTCCTCCTCCATCCACATCCTCGCCCCGCCGGCGCCGCAGCAGAAGCTCTTGGCGAGGTTGCGCTCCATCTCCGTCAGCTTCAGGCCGGGAACGGCCTCGAGAATCCGCCGGGGCTGATCGTAGATCCCGTTGTACCGGCCGAGGAAGCAGGAGTCGTGGTAGGTAAACGAACCCTCCACCGGTTTCTTAAGGGAAATTTTACCCTGGGCGATCAGAGCGGCGATGATCTCCGTATGGTGGTAAACCTCGAACGCACCGCCGAAATGCGGGTAATCCTTCTTCAGCGCGTTGTAGCCGTGGGGACAGGTAGCGATGATCTTCCTGACGTTGTAGCCCTTCATGACCTCGATGTTCGCCTGCGCCAGGGCCTGGTAGAGGTATTCGTTCCCGCCCCGCATGGCGGAATCGCCGCAGCACCCCTCCTGGGTCCCGAGGATCCCGAAGCTCACCCCCGCCGCCTTGAGTATCTTTACAAAAGCCGCGGAGACCTTCTTCCCCCGGTCGTCGAACGATCCGGAGCAGCCCACATAGAAGAGGTACTCTACATTGGGATCCTCGGCCAGGGTCTTGACGCCCAGGTCCTTGGCCCAGTCCGCCCGCAGATGGGCGCCGATCCCCCAGGGATTGGAGTTGTTCTCCATGTTCCGGCAGGTAAGCTGGAGCTCGGGCGCGAAATCGGCCTCGGTGAGGACCTTGTACTGCCGCATTCCCAGGATCTTGGGGACGTGCTCGATCGAGGCGGAGCAGTGCTCCATGCAGTACAGGCAGTTCGTGCAGGCCCACAGCTCGTGCAGATCGATCACCTCGCCGACCAGCGCCTTCTCGGCTGGCGCCTCCTCCGGCATCTTCCCCTTCAGCCTGGCATCTACCATCACATCCACACGGTCGAGGGCCTTGCGCAGGAGGCCCCTTTTCGCGGTCTTCCCCCCGGCGCCCGCATCCGCGAGTTCCGCCGCCCTCTTCGCCGCAGCGGCCGCCGGGGCCTTCTCCAGCCAGTAGGTCTTGATGTCCTGGATCAGCTTCTTCGGCGAGAGGGGCTTCCCGGAGAGGTAGGCCGGGCAGCCGTCCTGACACCGCCCGCAGCGCGTGCACGCGTCCGCGTCGAAGATCTGCTTCCGGGAGAACTCCTCCAACTTCCCCACGCCGAAGGACTCCGCCGTCTCGAAGTCGCGGATCGGTTCGCTGTACCCCGCCGGCTGCAGGGAGGCCATAAAGTGGTTGGCGGGGGTGATGATCATGTGGATCAGCCGGGAATAAGGGATGTAGGCGATGAAGCCAAGCGACATCAGGGCGTGCACCCACCAGGTGATCTTGTGGAGGATCTTCGCTGTCCCCGGATCGAGGCCGGCGAAGGCCTTCGCCAGGAACCAGCCGGCGAATGACCAGTATTCCCAGGGCGGCTTTGTCACGTGGATCCGGAGGGCCTCGATGACAAAGCCAGTCACGATGATTCCGAGGATGAGCAGCAGCGCAAGCGCGTCATCCGGAGTGTTGTCCGGCTTTCCCTGGTAGCCGAGGCGGTCGGGCCGCTGGACGTAGCGCCGGTAGATGGCCAGCAGCACGCCGATGAGGACGGCTAGGCCGAAGAGGTCCATCAGGAAGGAGAAGACCAGATAGAAGGCGCCGCGGAGAAAGGCCCATCCCAGGGGCTCGGCGATGTGAAACTCCGTGGCGTCGAAGGCCGCCCCGAAGATCAGGACAAAAAAGCCGAAGAAGATCAGCCCGTGCATGATCCCGGGATAGGGGTCCCGGAAGGTCTTCCACTGGACGAAGCTGTTCATCAGAAGCAGCCTGAGCCGCTCCCCGAGGTTATCCAGGCGCGTCTCGGGTTTGCCGAGGGCGACCCACATCCGCCACCGCCGGTAGAGACCGTAGGCGAAGATGGCGAGGGCGACCGCCGTGAGCAGAAAGAGGATGGGCTCGAAATATTCGGCATTCCAGAAGACCTGCCGTCCTTCGTTTCCGACCGTAAATGGGCTGTGCTCCATACCCCCTCCGTTTTTCAGCAGAAAATGGACTCCCAATCCCACCCCATCCCCCCTGACCCTCCCTGTGAAGGGGAGGGGATCTCCCTTTTCGGGAAATCCCCTCTGTAAGGAAATGACCCTCTTTAGAACAGGGGGTCGGGGGGTTTATGATCATGCAAGCAGTTTTCTACACTCCTTGGTGAATTCGGGAATGACCTTGAAGAGGTCGTCCACGATGCCGTAATCCGCCTTCGCGAAGATGGGGGCCTCGGCATCCTTGTTGATGGCCACGATATATTTGGAAGAGCTCATCCCGGCCAGATGCTGGATGGCGCCGGAGATGCCGCAGGCGATGTAGAGGTTCGGAGAGACGATCTTTCCGGTCTGGCCGACCTGATCGGGCTGTTTCCTCCAGCCCGCATCGACCGCAGCCCGGGAGGCGCCGACGGTGGCGCCGAGGACGGCCGCGAGCTCCTCGATCAGCGCATAATTCTCAGGACCCTTCATGCCGCGCCCGCCGGAGACAACGATGTCGGCCTCCGTCAGGTCCACCTTGCCGCTTGCGTCCTTCTGCACCTCGAGGACCTTGGTCTTGAGCCGGCCCGCATCGAGGGCGGGATCGAATTTTACGACCTCGCCGGCCTTTACGTTTTCCACCATGGGAAAGACGTTCGGCCGCAGCGTCGCCATCTGCGGGAAAGTGGAGATCGTCACCTCGCCGAAGCACTTGCCCGCATACATCGGCCGGATGGCCAGAAGCTTCCCGTCGGCAATCTTCACGTCCGTGCAGTCCGTGGCCATGCCCGTCGCCAGCTTGCCCACGAGGCGCGCGGCGAGGTCCTTCCCCTGCGTGGAGGCGCCCAGAAGCAGGATGGCCGGATCGTTTTCCTTCACCGCCTTGGCCACCGCGGCCGCATGGGCGTCCGTCGTGTAGGGCTCAAGCGCGGGATCATCCGCCGCAAACACCCGATCCACGCCGTATTTCCCCAACTGCCCGGCGATCCCTTCGATCCCCGCGCCGCACAGGACGGCGCAAACTTCTTCGCCAAGCTGATCCGCCAACTTCCGGGCCGTGCTCGCCAGTTCGAAACTGATCTTGCGGAAGGCGCCGTCCCTCTGTTCCGCCACAATCCATACCCCTTTTGCCATATCGCTATCCTCCGTCATTCA
>JAHJXP010000268.1 GCA_018827585.1 Pseudomonadota bacterium
ATCAACATCGGGGCGAGCATGACCAACCTCAATGTGGTGAAGGGCGGGATGTCGATCTTTACCCGGGATTTCACCATCGGCGGCAATTCCGTCACCGAATCGATCGCTGCAAAAACGGGGCTTTCTTTCGAGGAGGCGGAAAGGGCGAAGATCGAAGGGTCAGGGGAAGACGAACGCGCCAGAAGGCTCTTTCGGGAAAAGCTGATCGTCGATGCCGATCCGCTCTGCTCCGAGATCGAGCGATCGGTCGACTATTTCCGCACCACATTCGGCGCGGAAAATATCAAAAAGATTTTCCTTTCCGGCGGCGGGACGATGATCCCCGGCATCGCCGAGGACCTGTCCCACCGTCTGAGTATCGAGGCGGAGATCATCAACCCCTTCCAGAAGCTGCAGTTAGCCAAAAATGTCATGGATCAGAAAGAGGCGGATCGTATCGGTCCCATGGCCACAATCAGCGTGGGGCTGGCCTTGCGGAAAACAGGTGAAAAATGATCAAAATCAATCTTCTTCCCTATCGGGAAAAGGAAAAAAAGGAGAACATCAAGCGCCAGATCATCATCATCTCCGGCTCCCTGTTGCTGTTTATCCTGATTCTCCTCTCCGGCCACATCTATATCAATATGACCATCAGCGATCTGGAGAAAAAGATCAAGGAGGCCGAGGCCAAGCTCGTCATTTTGGACAAAAAAGTAGGCGATATCGAGGACTTCAAAAAGGACAAGAAGGAACTGGAACAGAAACTGGCGGTTATCAACACCCTGGAGGTCAACCGGTTCTTCCCTGTCCGCATGCTGGATGAACTAAACATGCTCGTTCCCACAAAGGACCTCTGGTTGGACAAGGTCGCCGAAACGGGAAGGGATTTGCGCATCGAGGGGGTGGCCAGGGACAACGGCATCCTGGCCCGCTTCATGAGAAACCTGGAAAGGGCCGGCTTTGTTCAGTCCGTCGATCTCGTGGTCTCCAAAGAAAAGGATTTCTCCGGCGTGAAGCTTCAGCAGTTCGTCCTGACGTGCGTCACGAAAAAGGGGTTGTGAGCCATGGCCTTGACATTGGATGATCTCAAGAAACTCTCGCCGCGGAACAAGGCGTTGATCATCTGCCTTGCCTACATCCTTCTCAGCTATCTCTACTACACGGCTTTCCTTCAGGACGCCCTTGCCAAGGGGGCGACCCTCAGCGCCAAGCTGGAGACGCTCCACCAGCAGGTCGTGGAGAAGGAACGGGTGGTGGCGCAGATCGACAAGTTTATCCGGGAGATCAATGAGCTGAAGGAGGCCTTCAAGGTGGCGTTGCTGAAACTTCCCAACGCAAGAGAGATCCCGGGTCTTCTGGCCTCCGTCGCCCAGTCCGGACGGGGCGCCGGTTTGAATTTCCTCTTGTTTGAGCCGGTCTCCCCCCCGCCGAAGCCGGAGACGAAACCGGCAACTCCCCCCCCGGCCGCCGCCAAGGGACAACCTGGGAAGCCGGCCGAACCGGAGAAGTTTTACGATGAAATATCCGTCCGGGTGCAACTGGTCGGAGGGTTTCATAACACGCTTTCCTTCTTCGAGAAGGTGGCCCGGATACCCCGGATCATCAACATCGAGGATATCAACATGGGCGATGCCCAGGAGATGAAGGGCCGGGGTCGGGTCATCAAGACCGCCTGCACCGTGAAAACGTACATGTTTGTGGAAAGGAAATGATGAGAAGACATTCCGTTGCGGGTATGGTGGGCGGCGTTCTGATGCTTCTGCTCGCCGGCGTGACCGGGGCGGTCGTTTCCTGGGCCGGGGAAGCGAAGGCGGTTCCTTCCGCCTCGCCGGGGACAAAAACCGTTTCTCCCGGCGCCCCGGCGGCGAAAACGATTTCCGCCGCGGCCCCGGCCGCCTACGTCTATAACGCGGCAGGGAAACCGGATCCGTTCCGACCCTTCATCGAGATGGAACTGGCCCTCCGGAAAAAGAAGCAGGAGGAACAGCTTAAAAAGGAGTCCCTGAAAGAGGCGCCCGTCTCGCCTCTCCAGCAGGCGGATATCTGGAAATTCCGCCTCGTTGGGATCGCCGGTGATCGGGAAAAGGAAACGGCGTCGGCAATCGTGGAGGATGGGACCAAGAAAAGATACTATCCCCTTTTTGTGGGGACCTATATCGGCCTGAACGGGGGGCGGGTCGCGGCTATACTTCCCGATCGCGTCATCGTCGAGGAACCGGCCGGCGTCCCGCCCAAGAAGGGACAAAAGGCGCCGCTCAGGCGAATCAACATGATGCTTCACAGGGATTGACAAGAGGGGAGACCATGAAACGGGCAATAAGATGGACAGGGCTTGTTTTTTTAACGGCGATCATGACGGCGTCTTTCCCACCGGTGTGGGGCGCACCGTCCGCGGCGCCGGATGCGGCTGGACCGGCGGTCAGCGCCGGATACCTGGAAAACGTCGCCTTCGAGAAATTGCCGGGCAAGGAGAGGGTGATCCTGACGGCGTCGAAGCTCTCCGCCGTGACGGTCGAGAATCAGCCGGGTAACGCGGTCCTCGTCCGGCTGGAGGACCTCTTCGTTCCCGAGGGGCTGCGCCGCGCCCTGAGAGACACGACCCTCGCCAACGTGATCCAGGTGACGCCCATCCAGAGGACCGCCGAAGGCAGGTCGTGGGTCCTGGCGCAGATCGATCTGAAGCAGAAGGTGCCCTACAGCGTCCGGCAGGAGGGGATGAAAGTCCTGATCGATTTCAATGTGACCTCCGTGGCGGCGGCCGTTCCCGCGCCGGACAAGACGTCGCCGGCGGCTCCGGTTGCCGAAACGCTGGCAAAGGGCGCGGCCGCGGAGAAGGTCTATAGCGGTCCCCGGATCTTCCTCGATGTCCAGGATGCCGATATCAAGGCGATCTTCCGCCTGCTGTCGGAGCAGGGCAATGTCAGCATCGTTTCCGGGGATGATGTCAAGGGGACGCTGACCATTCACCTCAAGGACGTCCTCTGGGGGCAGGCGCTCGATACGATCCTGACCCTCAAGGGGCTCGAAAAGCGGCAGGATGGAAACATCATCACCGTCTTCACCTTGGAGAAAATGAAAAAAGAAGAAGCCGAACGCCTAACTGCCGAAGAGGCGCAGCGCAAGGCCGAGGACGAGCGGAAGCTGCGCGAACAGAAGCTGGGCGTGGAGCAGGGGAAGCTCAAACAGATCGCCATCGAGGCAAAGATAGTCGAGGTCAGTACGAACTTCTCCCGCGAGCTTGGGATCCGCTGGGGCTACGGTCAACGCGGTACCTGGGGCGGACGCGACCTGGGGTTCCTCATCGGCAACTCCCCCTCAGGCGCGCTGACCACCCTGCCCACGGGAATCGGTCTGACGAACAGCAATGTGGCCGTGAACTTTCCCGCTATTGCCGGCGCCGAAGCCCTGGCGCCCGGGATCGGTCTCATTGCGGGTTCGGCAAAGTTCATTCTGGACGCCAAGCTCTCCGCCATGGAGACGACGGGCGACGGCCGGATCATCTCCACGCCCAAGGTGACGACGCTGGAAAACGAGAAGGCCACGATCTGGCAGGGCAAAAAGATTCCGGTGGTGACCCCGGGTACGAGCACAAACCCGCCCACTGTCCGGTACGAGGATGCGGATCTGCGCCTGATCGTGACGCCCAAGATCACCCAAGACAAGGACAGGATCTCCATGGAGATCGAGGCCACCAACAAGGATGTGGATGGATCCCTCTCCGTGCTCGGGAATCCGGCGATCAACACCAGCGGCGTGACTTCCAAGATCGTCGTCAGGGACGGCGATACCATCGTTGTGGGTGGCGTCTTTAAAACAATAGAGACCGCCGGCATGTCAGGGGTCCCGTTTCTCTCGAAGATACCCATCCTCGGGTGGCTGTTCAAGTACGAGACGAAAAGTAAGGACACGCGGGAGCTGTTGGTGTTCATCACCCCGCGGATCATCAAGGATGCGCAGTAATAGCCTGACCTTCCCGCCCGCATGGGGGGTGAGACGGCGGTGAGACTGTGTTTCCCGTCGTGGTTTATACGGACGACAAGGGCGGCGCGAGCCGCCCTTTCTTTTTAGTTCCGACGCCGTTGCCGGGAGTGCTGGCGAAGAGGGTATCGGCGGCGGAAGTCTTCTTTCCCCCTGACTTTACCGGGGATGTAAAGATTTTTCTTTCTTGACACTCTCTTGCGCGCTGTGTTAGCGTTCTTCGCACTTCGCGACCATCGGGGCCGGATGGCAGAAACCCTTGAAAAGACGATGGACTATGGATAGCGGCTTTGCGCGCCTTGCCTGAAGGTGCTGTTTGGGAAGCCGCCGCGGATTTGGTGTTTTACTGACTTTTTGCGAGTGCATCATGGATGCCAATGACCGTGGGGAAAGAGATTTATTCCTCGCGCAGACGGAAGCGTATCTGAGCGGGAATAACCTCGCCGCGGCCCTGGATCTGGCCCGTGAGAGGCTCGAACGGATCCCGGGCGATCTGGACGCCCGCATGGCGATCTGCCGCATCTGGATCGAGCGGGGAAGGATCGACGAGGCCCGGGAGATGCTCGGCGAAATGGAGGAGACTCTTGCTTGCCTCTCCCGGATATATGCCTGCCTGGGCGATGCCTGTCTCAAAAAGGGGATGAGGGAAGAAGCGGAGCGCTATTACAGGAAATTCATCGTTCTGAATCCCGATGCCCCGCCGGCCGGAGAGATATTGGAGAAGCTCAAGGACATCGAAGAACAGCGGTCAGCGGCGGCGATCGAGGAGGAAGAAGAGACGGCGCAGGTTCCGTCCGCTTTCCAGACGGTGACCCTCGCGGAGCTCTATATCCGCCAGGGCCATCTCCCTCTGGCGGCGGGGGTCCTGGAGGCGATACTCGCCAAGGAACCGCAGCAGGAGAAGGCCGCCGGGATGCTCCGGGAGGTCCGGGAGCTGATCCGCCGGGAGGATGCCGCGCGGAGACATGCGCCGGTCATCGCCGAACTTTCAAGATGGCTGGAGAATATCGGCAGGTTGCGCGGCCATGCGGCATGACCTGTCGCCATATCCGGAGCGGTTGAGGCGGCTTTGCGCGGAGCTTCCGGAAACGGGCGCCCTCCTCATTCTGAATGCAAGAAACATCCGTTATCTGACCGGCTTTACCGGCGGCGACGGGGCCCTGATGGCGGGTCCGACCTGGCTTGTGCTCCTGGTGGACGGGCGTTATGTGACCCAGGCGAGGAATGAAGCGGCAGGGACGGAGATCTTTGAATTCCGCAACCGGGTGGACGGGATCGCGGCGGTGGCCAACCAGCGCGGGATCGGGCGGTTGGATTTCGAATCCCCCTCTCTATG
>JAHJXP010000269.1 GCA_018827585.1 Pseudomonadota bacterium
CTGAGCGCCCGCCGCATCCCGGTGAGGTCGGCGAAGGCCTCGTCGATGGAGTACTCCTCCACCTGGGGGGTGAAGCGGCGCATGATATTGAACATCCGCCGGGAGAAGAGGCTGTAGGTCTCGTAATCGGAGGGGAGGACGACGAGGTCCGGGCAGATCCGCCGCGCCTCGTGGAGCGGGACCCCCCGCTTGATCCCCAGAGACTTGGCGGCGTAGCTCGCACAGGCGACGATCCCCCGCTCGCCCCCCGTGATGATCGGCTTCCCCCGGAGCTCCGGATGGATCGCCTCCTCGCAGGAGGTGAAGAAGGCGTCCCCATCGATGTGGAGAATCGCCCGCGGCCAGCTGTGGAGACTGAAAATGACGTCGTTCATGGTCGAACCGTTCGCTCACCTTGTGAACTTTTTTTGTGAAAACGGAGGGCTGAAAAAACGCTTGCCTTTTCCCGGCTCCAAGTATAATAGAACTATCGTTCTATTGTCAAGGGTTTTTCAAAACCATTGACGACTTCGAAAAAAGTCCGGATGCTGCGTTGCGCTTCACCCTTCGTCATTGCGGCGTACGCCAAAGTACGCCGCATTCCTCAGGGTTCACGCGCCTTGCCTGCGGCCTTTTTACAAAGCCGTCCTAAATTCAAGGCTTTTGCGACTTTTTGCGAGAGCATTAACCATTGACAGGGTGGGGGAAAGAGGATAATTTACCGCCGGTTCCGGTGGAAAGAGGTGGCCCCTGAACGAAAGATTCATCAAAGTTGCAGCCACGGGTTTCGGGAGCGGGTATGCGCCCCTGGCGCCGGGGACGGCGGGAACGCTGGTCGGCATCCCCCTGTATCTGGTCTTTTCGGCCATGCCCTGGCCGCTCTGGCTGCTCACGGTTACGGCCTTCACCTTCCTTGCCTGGCATTGCTCGGAGGAGGCGGAAAGGCTTTTCGGGCGGAAAGATGCGCAGTGCATCGTGATCGACGAGATTGCGGGTTTCCAGTGGGCCCTTTTTCTCATCGCGCCAACGGCGCTCCACGTGGTTTTGGGTTTTATCTTTTTTCGCCTTTTTGATATCATGAAACCCTTTCCGGCGCGACTCTTTCAGGAGCGCCTGCCGGGCGGCTGGGGGGTGGTGGGGGATGACCTGGCGGCGGCCCTCTACGCCAATCTGGCCCTCCAGCTCCTGGTTTGGTTTGGGGGGGTGTGAAATGTTGAGGGAAGGGGAAGCAACTCACTTAAATACAATCACTTTTCACCCCCACCCTAACCCTCCCCCATCAAGGGGGAGGGGATTTTGGATTTATTACGAATCCGTCAAAGCTGTATGCGTATCGGATGGAGCTGGGATGAGATCATGAAAATAGGCGTACTGACGATCGGGAACGAATTGACGAGCGGCCGGATACAGGACAGCAATTCCGCGATGATTGCCCGCGCCGCGCAGGTGCAGGGCTGGCAGGTTGCGGGGATGATGTCCGTGGGCGATGACGCCGGCGCGATCCGCGATGCGCTTGCGTACCTCCTGGCGCGCGCCGAGGCGGTGATTGTCACGGGCGGCCTCGGTCCCACAGCCGATGACATCACGACGGAGGCCGTCGCCCGGGCCTTCGGCTTGCCTCTCCGCCAGGACCGGGCGGTCCTTGATCATGTCCGCTCCCTGTTCGAAAAGCGCCGCCTCGTCTGGACGGAGAACAACGCCAAGCAGGCCCTCTTCCCGGAAGGGGCGGAGGTTATCGCCAATCCCACGGGCACGGCAGCCGGTTTCGCCCTGCGGCGGGAGGGGAGGGCGGTTGCGGTCATCCCCGGCGTTCCCGCCGAGGCCGACAGGATGCTCAGGGAAGGGGTGATTCCTTTTCTCAGGGATGCGTTTCCCGGAGCGGCTCTCCATGTGGAAACCGCCACCTTCAAGCTTTTCGGGATTCCCGAGGCGGCGGTGGATGCGGCGATGGCCGATGCGGACCTCGATAGCCTCGGGGTGGCGATCGGCTTTTACCCCAATTTTCCGGAAAACCACATCGTCCTGACCGTGCGGGAAGCCTCCGCGGAGGCCGCAGAGGAAAAGCTCCGGGAGGCGGGTGCACGGGTGGAGGCGAGACTCGGAAAACACGTCTTTGCAAAGGGACAGGGGACGATCCAGGGGAACATCGCCTCTCTGATGACGGACAAGCGTATGACACTCGCCGTGGCGGAATCCTGCACGGGCGGATTGATTGCGGACCGTCTTACGGACGTCCCCGGCAGTTCGGTGTTTTTCGAAAGGGGGGTCGTTGCCTACAGCAATGCGGCCAAGACCGCCCTCCTGGCCGTTCCGGAGTCCGTTATCCGGGAAGAGGGGGCCGTGAGCGACCGGACGGCGCGGCTGATGGCGGAGGGGGCCAGGAAACTGGCCGGAACGGACCTGGGCCTCGCCGTGACGGGGATTGCGGGTCCCTCCGGCGGGACCGAAGAAAAGCCGGTGGGTACGGTCCATATCGCTCTGGCCGACGGAAAAACGACCTTCTGCCGCCGCCACGCCCTGCGCTGGGACCGCAGACGCAACAAGATCGCCGCCTCGCAGGCCGCCCTTGTGATGCTCTGGCGCTATCTGAAGGGGGAGGTGCAGGATGACGGATGAAAAGACGCTCCGTTCTTTTCTGGCCCTGGATCCCCCGGACGAGATCAGGAAGGAGATCGGAGCGGCGCAGGGCCGCCTCAAGCGGATCATTCAGGGGGATATCCGCTGGGTCAGACCGGAGGGGATCCATCTGACCCTTAAATTCTTCGGCAATATCTCCGGGAACGACGCGGCGAACATCTCGGCCGCAGTGGGGAGGGCCTCGGCGGGGATCAGGCCGTTCACCCTCACGATCGGCGGGGTGGGGGCCTTTCCCGATCCGCACCGGCCCCGGGTCCTCTACCTGGGGATGAACGGCGATGTGGAGAGGCTCGTCGCTTTTCAAGAGGAGCTGGAGCAGGCGCTTGGTATGATCGGCTTCCCCCGGGAAGAGAGGCCCTTCCGGCTGCATCTGACGTTGGGGCGGATCAAGAATCCCCGGGGGCTGATCGGTCTTGCAGGGGTCCTGGAGAAGGGGGAATCGTATACAGCGGGACAGTTTACCGCTTCCGGCCTCGGTCTGTTCAAGAGCGATCTGACGCCCAGGGGCGCCGTCTACACGAGGCTCGCGTGGCATCCCTTCTCAGGCGGGGCATGAGGTTCAGGCGGGCGGGGGCGGATCGACACGGTTTATACCACGGACGATGGTGAAGGAGGTGCATATGGGAACGGATGGGGACAGGGCAAAGGCGGTCGATCTGGCGATCGCCCAGATCGAGCGGCAATTCGGGAAAGGGGCGATCATGCGGCTGGGCGGCGGGGAGGTGATCTCCGACATCCCGGCCATCTCGACGGGATCCATCAGCCTCGACATGGCGCTTGGCATCGGCGGTGTTCCCCGCGGAAGGGTCATCGAGATCTTCGGGCCAGAATCGGGCGGGAAGACCACCCTCGCCCTGCATATCGTGGCCGAGGCCCAGAAGCAGAACGGCCTGGCGGCCTTCATCGACGCTGAGCACGCCTTGGATGTGACCTACGCGCGCAAGATCGGCGTCAACACGGACGACCTCCTTATCTCTCAGCCCGACACGGGGGAGCAGGCGCTCGAGATCGCCGAAACCCTCGTCCGGAGCGGGGCGCTGGACGTCCTGGTGGTCGATTCCGTGGCCGCCCTCGTCCCGAAAGCCGAGATCGAGGGGGAGATGGGAGACGCCCAAATGGGTCTCCAGGCGCGCCTGATGTCCCAGGCCCTCCGGAAGCTGACGGGGAGCATCAGCAAATCGAGGACCACAGTGATCTTCATCAATCAGCTCCGGATGAAGATCGGCGTCTTCTTCGGCAATCCCGAGACGACCACGGGCGGGAACGCGCTGAAGTTCTACGCGACGATGCGCCTGGACATCCGGAAGGTCACCGCGCTCAAGCTGGGCCAGGACGTGATCGGTTTCCGGACCAGGGTCAAGGTCGTCAAGAACAAGGTGGCCCCTCCTTTCAGGGAAACGGAGTTCGACATCATCTTCGGCGAGGGGATCTCGAAGGAGGGCGACATCCTGGATCTGGCGGCGGACAAGGGGATCATCGAGAAGAGCGGCGCCTGGTACTCTTACAAGGGGGAGCGTCTCGGGCAGGGGCGGGACAATACCCGGATCTTCCTCAAGGAAAACGCCGATGTCCTGGCGAAGGTCGAGGCGGAGGTCCGCGAGAAACTGGGGATGAAGCCGAAGGCGTCCCGGGAAGAGACGAAATGAGGGGCGACGATGCCCTGCTGGCGAAGGCCGAAAAGAAGGCCTACCGCCTCCTCGCCCTCCGGGCGCACAGCGAGAAGGAATTGCGGACAAAACTGAGGGAAGGCGGTTTCGCGGCGCCGGATATCGGCGAGGTGATTCATAAATGCCGAGAACTCGGCTATCTCGACGATCCCGCCTTCGCAAGACAGAGGGCGCGGGAGCTCGCGGTCAACCGCCTTCTCGGAAACCGCCGGATCGCCCTTGATCTTAAGGAGCGGGGGATACCCGAAGCGCTCTGCCGGGAGGCGATCGCGGAGGTTCGCGGGGAGTTGAGCGAGGAAGAGGCGATCGGCCGGCTGATCCGGAAAAAGACCAGGGGGGCGGCGGTCGCCGAACTCGACGAACGGGAAATGGTTAGAATAGCGCGGGCGCTGATGGGGAAAGGTTTCCCCGTAGGCCTCATCATGAGCGGATTGAAGAAAACACAGGAGGAAGGGTTTCATGACGATGACGGGGAGTGAGATCAGGGAGAGTTTCTTGAGGTTTTTCGAGGAAAAGGGTCATATGCGGGTGGCGAGTTCCTCCCTGGTCCCGAAGGACGATCCGACACTCCTTTTTGCCAACTCCGGCATGGTGCAGTTCAAGAACTGTTTCCTGGGGCTGGAGGACCGGGGATACCGCCGGGCGGCGACCTCGCAGAAATGCGTCCGGGCGGGCGGAAAGCACAACGATCTTGAGAACGTAGGAATTACGGCCCGCCACCACACGTTCTTCGAGATGCTGGGGAACTTCTCCTTTGGGGATTACTTCAAGGCCGAGGCGATCGCCTGGGCGTGGGAATATCTGACCGGAGTCATGGGCCTGCCGAAGGAGAAGCTCTGGATCACGATCTACAGGGACGACGACGAGGCCTTCCGGATCTGGCATGAAGAGATGGGGGTTCCGGCGGAGAGGATCGTCCGCATGGGGGAGAAGAGCAACTTCTGGATGATGGGAGAGACCGGCCCCTGCGGCCCCTGCTCCGAGATCCTCTACGATCAGGGGGAGGGAACGGGCTGCGGGAAGCCGACCTGCAGCGCGGAGTGCGAATGCGACCGCCACCTTGAGATCTGGAACCTCGTTTTCACCCAGTTCGACCGGGATGCCTCCGGGAGGCTCACCCCCCTGCCGAAACCGAATATCGACACCGGGATGGGGCTGGAGCGCCTGGCCGCCGTGACCCAGGGGGTGACGAGCAGCTACGATTCCGATCTCTTTGCCGGCGTCATCCGCTTCATCGAGAAGATCAGCGGCCGGAACTACCGGAAGAATGAAGACGACGACATCTCCATGCGCGTCATCGCCGATCACTCCCGCGCCGTGACCTTCCTGATCGGCGATGGCGTCCTGCCGAGCAACGAGGGACGCGGCTATGTCCTCAGGAGGATCCTCCGCCGGGCGGCCCGTCACGGGAAGCTCCTCGGCCTGAACCGCCCCTTCCTCCACGAGGTGGCCGCGGTCGTGATCGACCTGATGAAGGACGCCTATCCCGATCTCGTCGAGAGGTCCTCGTTCATCCGAAAGGTGGTGGAGAGCGAGGAGGAGCGTTTCATCGAGACCCTCGACGCGGGTCTCAGGATCCTCCAGGAGGAGGTGGCGGTCCTGAAGAAGGCGGGGGGGCGGGTCATCCCCGGAGATATCGTCTTCAAGCTCTACGACACCTTCGGTTTTCCCACCGACCTGACGGCCGACATCGTCCGGAAGGACGGTCTTTCTCTCGACATGGAGGGATTCGAGAAGGCGATGGCCGCCCAGCGGGACAAGGCGAGGGAATCGTGGAAGGGGAGCGGCGGGGAGGCGGTTGCGGAGGTGTATCGGAGGCTTGCGACCCTCTCAACGCCGGTCAAGACGGATTTTGTCGGTTATGAAGGGGTGACCGAAGGAAAATCCCGGGTGCTGGCCCTGTTGAAAGAGGGGCGGCAAGTGGACGAGATCGGTGAAGGAGACGAGGCCGAGATCATCGTCGAGCGGACCCCCTTCTACGGGGAGACGGGCGGCCAGGTGGGGGACAAAGGCGAGATCAAGAGGGACGGCGTCAGCTTCGAGTTCAAGGTGACGGACACGAAGCGCCCCCTCGACGACCTGATCACCCACCTTGGCCGGGTCGGAAAGGGGAGGATCCGCCTGGGAGACGAGGCCTGTCTTCGGGTCACGGACGACATCCGGCGGGCGACCGAGGCCAACCACTCCGGCACCCACATCCTACAGGCCGCCCTGAAGGCAGTCCTCGGAGAGCATGTCAAACAGTCCGGCTCCCTGGTGAACGCCGAACGCCTCCGTTTCGATTTCACCCATTTTTCGCGGATCGAAGAGGAGGAACTGGCGCGGATCGAGGAGTTGGCCAACCGGATCATCCGGGCGAACTGCCCCGTCGAGACGCAGGTCCTGCCGCTTGCGGAGGCCGTCAGAACGGGGGCGACGGCGGTCTTCGATGAGAAATACGGGGAGACGGTCCGCGTCGTCCGGATGGGCGAGTTCAGCCGGGAGCTCTGCGGGGGGACTCATGTGCGAAGAACGGGGGATATTGGCCTGCTGAAGATCGTCCACGAGTCTGCCATCGCTGCCGGGGTTCGCCGGATCGAAGCGGTGACGGGCGGGGGGGCCGTCGCCCATGTGCGGCGGTTGGAGGACGAACTCCGCCGGACCTCCTCGCTGCTCAAGGCGGGTCTTTTCGAGACGGCCGAAAGGGTGGAAAAGCTCCTGAAGGGCCAGCGGGAAATCGAGAGGGAGATCGAGGCCCTCAAGGGGAAGCTGGCGGCGCGGGACTCCGGAGACCTGATGGGCCGCGTCCGGCAGATCAAAGGGGTCGATGTACTGGCGACCGTGGTGGAGGCCTCCGATGTGAAGGCCCTCCGCGATTTCGGAGACAAGCTCCGGGACCGTCTCCGTTCCGGTATCATCCTGCTCGGGAGCCGGGCGGACGGGAAGGCGATGCTCCTTTGCCTGGTTACGAAGGACCTGACGGACCGTTATCACGCGGGAAAGATCATCCAGGCGATCGCCCCGCTCGTCGGCGGGAGCGGCGGCGGCCGGCCCGACATGGCCCAGGCGGGAGGTCCGAAGCCGGAGCTCCTGGAGCAGGCCTTGGAGAAGCTTCCCGATTTGCTCTGAAAGAAGAAGCCCCGGAAGATCCCTTCCGGGCTTCTTTTCATCGAATCCTATCCAGCATCGCCGGCCACACCCACCGGGCGGTGTTCAGGAACCTGTCGCCGATGGAAAGGCGCTACCTGGAATCCAAGATCAAGACCGACTGTGTTAAGATAATACACCAACCCGACGGAATCTACTACAACCCGTACTTGGCATGAGTGCTCAAAGAAAAAATGAAATGCGCCGGTTATTGGTGCCACCTACAAAGCCTTAGCTTCCGATTTGCAATTGCGGTGAGGATTACTATTTGAACTGTAGTCTGTAAGATCCCTATGACCGGACCATCTGCTCCCCTCGTTTTGGGACATGCGAACAAATGGCCGCGAGCCACTCCGGAGTGTCGAAGACCTTCCGGTCTTTACCGCCTTTCTCTGAATAGATAGCAATTTAAAATTTCAAGGGGAGCGGGATCTCAATCATGCTTGTGAATAGGTAATTCAATCCTCGCCTTTGCAGGTACGCATTCTTCGGAGTTATCCTTACAATAGCCATATTCGATCTTCAGATCGACCATGCCAGAATTTACAGATGACACGAAGAATAAAGTAAGCACAGGGGTACCGGGGAAATAATCCATGTCTTCTTCTATACGAATATAAGGGGTTTGCGTAACCCATCTGACAGAACTGCTTTCACTTGGAGTGACGACTATCCCTCGCTTAGCTGATAACTTCACTCCTTTCTCGGGAACGAATGCCAGACGAAGACTTGAATTCGGTTTGCCTTCTATAACTTCGACATCAACCCGGACTCCATCCGCAGGGAAGCTTAAGTGTCTTCGAGTTGTTATCGCTGACGTTTTGATAAGATCTTGAATACGTTCCAACCAATAATTCCACGGTTCCGTACCAGTCGACATTATGACGACGCCGTTCCGATCCAAGATTAGGGTCCGTGGGATGTTGGCAAAACGGACCATTGGGCGATCGCCGGAAGGTGTTGACATGTACAGTGGGACACTATAGCCGAGGGACCTCGCCCACCGCTTTGACTCATCAAAATCCTTTCTTGTGGTAAGAAACAGGAAAACTATTTCCTCATCAGTCTTTAGATCGTCATATAGATTCTGGATAGATGGCATTTCTCTCTGACAAGGTATGCACCAAGATGCCCAGAAGTTTAAAAAAGCAATTTTGCCACGGTATTCTTGCAGCTCTTTCCTTTGACCCTGCTCATCTTGAAATACAAGATTTGGACATCGCATTCCTGCTTCAATGCCTATCGGGGCAGTTTCTGGTGTGGGGAAAGGGCGCAAGGGTGGAGGAGTGTAGGCACAGCTTGTTAGTAGGATTAAGCCAGAGACCAAGAAAGGAAGGAATAGAATGGCAATATTCGTATATACGAATGACCGTTTGTTCCTTGGCATCTTAAACTCCGTTGAATCTCCAGTGACTTGTCAGGCGAACTGTTCTGGGCCAGTCCATATTTCCCTTCAGCATGTTTATAAGGGATGGAACTTATTCAACGGCCTTTCATATTTTGCGCTTTACTATCACAATTTCCAGCTGAAATCTACAAAATTCAAGAATAATATCGACCTGTTTCTTTCAGGAAGCTATACGCCTCTTACATAAATAGAAAATTCGCTATCAAGATGTCACATCTTTCAACCAGAATTTGGGAAATTTCCTCTTTCTGTCTTCGCAGCAATGTTTTCAAATTGACTGATCTGAACGGACCCATCAGGAAATTTGGCGATGATTTCCAGGTCGCCTCCCATGGCCTTGATAAAATTTCTTAATGTGCTGATATACATGTCTGTCCGCTTTTCAAGCTTTGATACCGCAGCCTGCTTAACAGACAATATTTGTGCCAGCTGTTCCTGGCTTAAATTCCTGGCATGACGCAATTCCTGCAAAGGCATTGCATCAAGTAAGGCCTTTGTCTTCTCCGCTGCTTTTTTTCTTGCTGCGGGTTTCATTTTCTCTCTCAGTATAGAGTACGGTTTGCTCATAATGTGCCCCCTTGTTCATCTTTTAAAGACTTTAAATGTTCCTCATAAATTCTTTCAGCCAATGGCACGTATTGTTCGTACCAACGCGTACCGCCAGTCTTTCTGCCGCCAATAAGTAGGATGGCCATTCTGCGGGGATCGAAGGCATAAAGGATTCTATACGGTTTCCCTTTATGTTGAATTCTTAACTCCCTTATTGCGCCGTGCTTGGTCCCTTTGACATCCGAACTGTAGGGGTACGGCAGATGAGGTCCCTTTTCTGCCAATAAACCTACTACCGCGTCAATATCGATCTGTTCTTCCTCATCCAGACCAATCCACCATGCTTCAAATTCGTCGGTATATTCAACTTCCCATGCCATAGATGGAATATAACCTCTAAGGAATATCAAGTCAACAGTTATTTACAACGATGAATGCCGTTTGTAATGATGTAGGCCTATCAAAATCATCGGATGCTTGACTTCAGGAAGCTATACGTATTTTGCATAATTTGAAAAATCACCTTCCAAAATCAGCATGTTTCAACCAGAGATACTCAAAAACCCGGAAAAATCCCAAGGATTGTTTTATTGGCTCGGTTTGCCCCGGGTCGTGATGTGGGGCGGCGTGGGCCGGGACAGGCGTTCGGCCCTGGTTGCGGCGGAAGTACGGCCTAGCTGCCGATCTTGGCGAGAATGGCCCGGGCGAACTCCCTCCCGTCGGCGAGGTCGGCATCGTTGGGATGTTCGCAGGCCCCTTGGGCCTCCTGCGCCCAAGCGCGGTGCTCCGCGAGATTTGTCAATCTCTCGATGACCTTGGGATCGACCCGACCCCGGACGCCGAATGTCCCCAGGACCTTCGCCCGGGAGGCGAGACCGATTGCATGTTCGATGGCCTGCTTGGGAAGATGGCCGCCCCTGAGGGAGCCGTGGGTGCAGAAGAAGGCGATGTTCTGCCCGGCGGGCAGATTCTTGAAGAAGAAATGGATTTTGGCGGGCACGCTGTGGGCTTGGACGGGAAAGCCCACAAAGATGATATCATAGCCCTCTGCGCTCTTGACGTCCCCGATGGGGAGGATTTCCTTCTCAATGTGAAGCGCTTCGTAGATGGCGCGCGCCAGCTTTTCGGTGTTGCCGGTCTGAGAGTAGTAGGTGACCAAAGCCTTCATGGCTTCCTTGCCTCCTCTGGGAGATTTAGCCGAACCCTTACCGGATTTACTTGCGAATTGCAAGACACAAACAACCGGATAGCCTGAACCTCAGCGTGTCTCAGCTATCATTGTCTTCCCTGATCTCGATCTTTTCGTAGATTTCGAGTGGGGGGGTATCGATCCGAACGGTTCCGTCCTCCTGCATGCGGATGAAGGTTCGGGCCGAAAGGATCGAATACCAGACGCCGATCGGCCGGCCCTGATCGTCCGATATTTCGAATCCGTATTGGAACTGTTGGTACTCGGAGGCCTTGGCCTGCATGAAACCGACGATTTCCTTCATGAGGATCGGGGTCATCGAGACCCTCTTCCAGAGGGTCCCCGGATCGAGACGGTGGTCCCGATGCAATCCCATGAGGGCATTGGGGTAGAGGTCAGAACCGCTGATGTAGTAGTTCAATTCGCCGTTGACACGGTAATTTTCAAAAGCCCGGGTTGTCTCCCCGTCGGGGTTGATCCGGCCGTAGTTTCGGAAGAGGGTCCCGGTGCAGGCCGCGGCGCCCAGGCACAGCAGGGTCGCCAGAATCATAACGACGAGTCGTCGCATGGTCATCCTTTTCCTCCTTGTATGGATGGCAAACGCCGGGGGAGAATCCCCCGCTTTTCTCTTTAATCACCAAAAGATACGAATCCCCTTGACATATTGTGGAAGAACGAAGATAATTCCTCAATAATGGAACGAGGGTAGAGATCTGATTGCGGGAGGTGCGCCTATGGAGTTTCTCAAATCGGAGTTTTTTACATCCACCCAGTTGGCCGTTCCCCTTTCTCACGTGGTTCTGCTGTTGATCCTGAGCACAGGCGCCCTGCTTTTCGGCCGCATCAAACTTGCCATGATCATCAACTATTGTTTTACGCTCTACTGGGGCTTCATCTTCAATATCGACCTCTTCAGCACCGAGGGATTGTTGAAACTCAACGCCTACACCCTGCTCTACTTCGGTTTTGGCCTGATCATCCTGATCCTGGCGCTGATCGGACTCTTGCATCGCGAATAAGCGGCTCGGACCGGATTTGTCCTTTTTTACGAAGCCGTCAGTTTTTCCAGCGTCATTTCCATTGTTAAAACCTCGTTGGCCTGCTTCAGGCGTTCCTCTGCGGCGCAAACTGCAATGACCTCCGCTCCGGCCGCCGGCGCGAGATGGCGTTGGGCGGTTTCCCGAATTACTTCCGGCGTAATATTGAGAACATCGCTGCGGAAACGGCTCCGGACAGCGTCGGTCAGGGCGGAGAACTCCCTGATCAGGGCCGTGTATCCCCTGCCGGCGGGATCGAGCGGCCTGTCCAAGGCGCCGATTGCGCCGATCACGGCCTTATCCAACTCTTCCGGTTCGATCCGGCCCGTCCGGACGGAATCCACGGCATCCCGATAGGCATTCAGGGTCTCCACCAGGTGGGGATCCCGATAGGAGAGAAAGGCGAACAGACCGGTCACCGGGTCGTACCGGCAGGAACCGCCGTAGGCGCCGCCCTGGACCCGGATGCGGCGGTAGAGATAGCCGTTGGAAAGTTTCCGCGCCAGGACGAAGAGGGCGGCGGAGAGCGGATCGGCATAGGGAGGCGCCGCGAGCACCTTGGCCACGTAACAGACCTGGGCCGGGATGGCGATCCCGATGTGGGTGCGGCTGCGGGTCGGTTCCGTCGTCGCGCCTGCCGGGTTTCCCTCCGGCAGGGCTTGGATCAATCCATTCGCGGCGCCGACGAGCCCCTTGAGTCCTTCAGCATCGGCCGTCATATTCAGCAGCAGCCGTTTCCGGACGAAGACGATCTCCCTCAGGCGCATCATCTTCTCCCGGAGATCTTCCCGGATCTCGTTCAGACGGTCGGCGGTTCCGGAGATGAACCGGAGCTGAGTCCTCCCGTGCCATTGCTCATTCCGCCAGGCCGGCAGGGAAAGGGAAGCCGCCGCGGCCATCTGGGCGAAGAGATGACCGGAGGGGATCACCGCGGCGTGGAGACCGTTTTTCTCCTCGAGGATAAGATCCCGCATCCGGGCGTCGTCGGTCAGATCCCCCTCCGTCAGGATGTCCCGCATGATCCCGAGGGCCTCATCCGTGTTCCGGTAGAGCGCCTTCACGGAGAAGATCAGCTTCTGCCAGGTTCCGCTCCCGTCGGCGGTCAGGCCGGCGGCGAGGCCGGCGCCCAGCCCGCCGGTCCGCAGGGCGATCCGCTTTGCCATCTCCTCGTAAGAAAGCCCCGCGGCCCCCATCTGGACGGTGAGATTGCCTAACAGCGGGAGATAGGTCTGCAAGTCTTCTGGGACGTCGGAGACATCGAAGGCCAGATCGAGATAGGCGATCCCGTTGGTGAACAGATCATGGGTCAGGACGGGAACGCCCTCGATGCCCGCCCTGTCGGTGGGGATCTTTTCGATCTCGCGGGAGATGTCGCTGATCTTGAGCTTCGGCAGGGTCGCGGCCGCCTCGGGTGAATCCGGTTGCGTCTGAAACTGTTTCAGCATCAGGGTTTCCTGCCGGATCCGCTCTTGTTCCTCCGGAGAAAGGGAAGCCGCGAGACGGGCCATGCGCTCACGGTCCGCCTGCTCCCGTTCTTTCTGGAATGTCCTGCTCGGCTCCACGACGGAGAGGAGGCGGTGGGGATTTTCGAGCAGCCAGCTCCGGACGACCTCCTGGAAGAGGGCGGGGTTGGCATCCCATTTCCGGCGGATTTCCCGGATCGTGCGGGGAAAGTTCAGTTCCCTGAGGGGGTCCCCGCCGTAGAGCCAGGCGTGGTAGGCCCGCCCCAGCAGGACAATGCCGTAAGGGTAGGAGCTGCGGACCATCTCCCGGCCGTGGAATTCCACCTGGTGGAGGGTGCCCTCGATCAGCTTGCGGTCGAAACCGTCTTCGGCGGTCTTTTTCAGGGTGTCAAGGATCAGGGCCTCGATTCGCGGGGTCTTGTCCGGGTCGGTCCCCCGCAGGCCTACGGCGAAGGCGATCTGTCTCAGGTCCCGCTCCAGCCCGGTGACCGGCGAAAGATCTTCCCCGAGGCCGGAATCGATGAGGGCCTTCCGGAGCGGAGCGGCGGCGCTGCCGACAAGAAGATCGGCGACGATCGTCAGCAGCATTGCCGTCTCGCCGTCGGTGTTTTCCGCCGTCATCCAGGCCATGTTGACCGAGGTTTTCCCGGCCGGTTTCTCCTCCGGGTCGATGGGATAGAAGCGATGGACGGACCGCGGCTTGCGCCAGCGCCGCTGAAGCCCGACGGACGAATCGACCGCGACGCGCGTGAATTCTCCCAGCAGCCCCGCGAGAAAGGCAAGATGTTCCGCCGTCGGGATATCCCCGTAGAGAAAAAAGCGGGCGTTCGTCGGCGAATAGAAGGTACGATGAAATTCCCTGAACTGTTCGTAGGTCAGGGCGGGGATCGCCTCCGGGTCGCCGCCGGAGTCGCAGGAATAGGGCGTTTCCGGGTAGAGATTTTCCTGGAGGGCCTTGTACATCAGGGTGTCCGGCGAGGAGTAGGCGCCCTTCATCTCGTTATAGACGATGCCGGAGACGGTCAGTTCGCCATTCGCGGCGAATTCCAGATGGTGGCCTTCCTGGAGGAAGGTCTCTCTCAGGAGCCGCGGTCGGAAGACCAGGTCGGCATAGACCCGGGCAAGATTGAAGAAGTCTTTCTTCTCCTGGCTGGCGACCGGATAGATCGTCTTATCGGGGTAGGTGAAGGCGTTGATGAAGGTCTGTAGCGTCCCCCGGAGGAGTTCGTTGAAGACGTCCTTCAGCGGGTAATGCTCGGAACCGGCCAGGACGGAGTGCTCGAGAATGTGGGGGACGCCGGTAGAATCCCGCGGCGGCGTCCGGAAGCCGACGGAGAAGAGGTTCTCCTTGTCGCTGCAGTGGACATGCAGGAGCTTCGCCCCCGTCTTTTCATGTTCCACCTCGTAGGCGGTGATCCGGATCTCCGGGATCTGCTCGACCCGCAGTATCTGAAAACCGTGCCGCGTTTCTCCGGCGGCGAGCGTCGGGGGCGGACAGGCGGTTTTTACATTCATTGTTTTTCCTTTCGATAGCAGGGTGGCTAAAAATGCATCGGAACTAACCGATTTCTGATCTTCTACCATAAGAACGTTTCATGAGTAAAGATGGTAAAAATCCGTTTGCGCATCTCGCCACGGCCCGGGCGGCAATCAAGATCTGCAAAAAAGAAGCAGTTCAGCAATCATGAAGTCGATTTTATCCTGTTTCGTCATTCCTGACGGCTTCGTAAAAAGTCCGGATGCTGCGCTAAAGCTTCACTCTTCCCCTGCTTTCGCAGGGGCAGGCTTATTGCGGCGTACGTCTATGTACGCCGCATTCCTCAGGGTTCGCGCGCCTTGCCTGCGGAACTTTTTACGAGGCCTCAGAAATGGAAGGACTGATCTGAAATTAAGACTTGCCTTTTCCCCGGGTGAAAAATATGATCACCCCTGGTGAGCTATCAATAAGTGATTTCACGGCGGCGCCGTCCAGGGTAGAAATGAACATGACAACATTCAAAGATATCAGTGTGTTGGCTTTGAAGCCCATGATTTCAGGAGGTTCTTATGGTGGATTTTCCAAATATGTATCGCCTTCGTCAGACCTTTGACCGGACAGCGGTTGCGGATATTCCCGGTACGGTCCAGGCCGAATTGAAAAAGCTCGCTTTGGAGAAACGGGTCAGGCCGGGTCAGCGTATTGCCCTGACCGGAGGCAGCCGCGGCGTCGCCAACATCGGATTGATTCTGAAAACCGTCGTGGAGCATCTAAAATCCATCGGGGCCAGGCCGTTTATTTTTCCCGCCATGGGCAGCCATGGCGGCGCCAAGGCGGAGGGGCAGACCGCCGTGCTGGCTCATTATAACGTGACCGAGACGTTCACGGGCGCGCCGATTCTCTCCTCCATGGAAACGGTGGAGATCTCCAGAACGCCGGACGGGGTGCCGGTGTTTATCGACAAGAACGCCTTCGAGGCGGACGGAATCATCGTCATCAACAGGATCAAGCCTCACACCAAATACAAGGCCTCCATTGAGAGCGGGCTGATGAAAATGATGGCCATCGGCATGGGCAAGCAGAAGGGCGCCGAGTATTATCACAAGGCCGCGCTTCAGTACACCTTTCCCAAGATCATCGTCGACGCCGGCCGGGAAGTTCTCAAAAAGGCGCCCATTCTCTGCGGCTTGGGCCTTGTGGAGAACGGCTACGATGAAACAGCTCTGATCGCCGCCTTGCCTCCTGAAGAGCTGGAGGTTCGGGAAAAGGAGCTCTTGACCCTGGCCAAGCGGATGATGCCCCGTCTCCCCTTCAATGAAATAGACCTTCTGATCATCGATGAGATGGGAAAAGACATCAGCGGCATGGGCATCGATTCGAATATTACCGGACGAAACCGCGATACGCTGGGAGTTTTCCCCCATCCCGTTCATGCCACACGGGTCTTTGTCAGGGATTTAACCCCTTCCTCCAGTGGGAACGCTACGGGGATAGGACTGGCGGATCTAACCACCAAGAGGCTGGTGGATAAGATCGACCGTTTATCCATGTACATGAACTGCATCACCGGCATCAGCCTCGAAAAGGCGGCGATCCCCATGTACTTTGAAACGGATCGGGAATGCATCCGGGTTGCTTTGGGGTCCATCGGTCTGATCCCTGCCGAAAAGAGCCGTATTGTCCGCATAAAAAACACGCTCCACCTGGATGAGGTGGAGGTTTCCGAAATCTATGGGGAAGAAATCCCCGGCAGGCCGGATCTTGAGATTCTTGAGGGCCCCCGTCCCGTGTCTTTTGACGCCCGGGGCAATCTTGTAACCCTGGCCGTACGTGGCGCCGCCCGGAAAGGGGACAACTAAGAAGGTCCCGGGGCCCGGGGAGCAGATGGTTCAAGGGGGACGCCCGCGTCCCCCTTTTTTCCGCTATCCTGCCGGTTTTATGCCCAGCCGCGGAGTTTCATAGCCTCGACGACGCGCTCCACCGCCACGACGTAGGCGGCCTGTCGCATGTTGATGTTGTACTTCTTCGAGGTGTTGAGGACCGCATGGTAGGCAGTGGTCATTTTTTTGTCCAGGCGCTTGTAGACATCCTCCGCCTCCCAGTAGTACATATAAAAATTCTGGACCATCTCGAAGTAGGAGACGGTCACGCCGCCCGCGTTGCAGAGGAAGTCGGGGATGACGTGGACGCCGTTCTTGTGGAGGATCTCATCGGCCTCGGGGGTCGTGGGACCATTGGCGAGCTCGGCGACGATTTTCGCCCGGATCCGCGGGGCATTCTCCTCGGTGATCACGTTTTCCAGGGCCGAGGGGAAGAGGATATCCACGTCCAGTTCGAGGAGTTCCGCATCGCTGATCGCCCTGGCGCCCGGGAAGTTGCAGACCGTGGAGGTCTTCGCCTTGTGTTTTCCGACGGCCTCCGCATCGAGCCCGCCGTCGCACAGGACGCACCCCTTCGAGTCGCTGACGGCGACGACCTTGGCGCCGAACATCGTCTGCGCGAGGCAGGCCGCATAGTAGCCCGCGTTTCCGTAACCCTGCACGGCGATGGTGGCCTTTGAAAGGTCGATCCCCAGTTCCTTGGCCGCCTCGCGGACCGTGCAGAGACCGCCGCGAGCGGTCGCGTCGCCGCGGCCGGCGGATCCGCCGAGGGCGAGGGGTTTCCCGGTGATGGCGCCGAACTGGTTCTTCCCGGAGATCTTCGAAAACTCGTCCATCATCCAGGCCATCATCTGCGGGGTGGTGTAGACATCCGGTGCCGGGACGTCCTTCTCCGGGCCGATGATCCGTCCGACCTGGTCGATGTAGGCCCGGCACAGCCTCTCCAATTCGCCCTGGGACATCTCCTTGGGGTTGCAGATCACGCCGCCCTTTCCGCCGCCCAGGGGCAGATCGAGGAGCGAGCACTTCCAGGTCATCCAGGCGGCCAGCGCGCGGATGGTGTCGATGGTCTCATCGGGATGAAAACGGATTCCCCCCTTGCAGGGTCCCTTGGCGTCGTTGTACTGGACGCGGAATCCCTGGAAGACCTTTATGGAGCCGTCGTCCATGCGGACCGGAATCGAAACGTGGAGTTCGCGCGAGGGCACTCTCAGGATCGCCTGAACGCCTGGATCCAGATTTAAAATCTTTGCGCACTGATCGAGCTGCTGCTGTGCAACCGCAAATGGGTTAACTTTGGACATAAAATTTTTCTCCCTTTTCTGAATGATTTTTTTGATGAAACTTTCTTTTATTTGCTCTTGCAGAGTTCCCAGAAATTCTGCAATTTCTGATACTCCATGACGGTGGACATGGCCCGGTTTTCCACCTCGATGCCTGTCTCATGGGCGCAGGCGACGGGGTTGAGCCCTCCGTAGAGGATCATCCCCACGCGGTTCATGTCGACCGGGATCTGGCAGATCGGTTCTCCCCTTTCGCCGATGGAGAGTACGCCGCCGATTCCCGCGTTTTGGAGGCTTGCGATCAGCTCCTTGACAAGTTTCAGCGCCGGGACGGGAATCTCCCGGAAGTTGGCCAGGATCTTCCCCTCGCCCTTTTCCGCTGCCTGGCGGACGGAGGTCATCCGCCCCCGGATGAACACCTCCGAGGGATCGAGGGACGATCCGGAATAGTGGATGAGTTCGGCGAAGCGCAACGGTTTGCCGTCCTTGACCTGGAGGATGCCTCCGAACTTGGAGTCCATGGGGATGCCGCTCTTGAGGAGAATGCCGTTGACCACGATGCTGCAGACCGTGGCGAAACCGGTATAACCAGCCGGGACCGTCAGTTCGCCCAGCCGCTCGCCTTCATCGGCGCAGGCAATCAATTCACTTACGTGGATCCCTTTGCCGAAGGCGGGTTTCATCGACTCCAGCGCCTTCTTGAAGGATCTTCTTGGGAAAAAAGAGACATTGACGGGCAGGAGCCCCTGCCGCTTGTCCAGATCAAGGGCCGTCCGGAAGGCGAGGATCTCGATGCGGGAGATGGCCAGGCCGATCTTATCGTGAACCCGGGCGTTGCCGATCTCCTCGATTCCCAGCTCAGTTATGGCTCTGCCGTCATGCTGGCCGATGAGCCGGGTCAGTCCGCGGTCGTCCATCAGCTTCAGATGGTAGCGGACTGCGCGCTCGCTGAGCGTTACGCCGCGGTCCTGCATGCGCCTGGAGATAAGACGGGCGCCGACCGGCTCACGGGACTCGTGGAGGATCCTGAGGATGAGGATGATCTTCTTCTCGATATCTTCAACGTTGAAAATCTGCTTGATCGGCATCGGTAATCCTTTGCCGATGCCTCTAACATGACACCGATCCGCTGTCAATAGAAAATTCAAAATAAAATATTGCCGGTGCCGTTCCAGCGAAAAAAAAGCCTCCCTCCGGGGTTTCCCCCGGAGGGAGGCCATGGTGTCGGTCGCCCGTCTCCGTACCGGTTTGCCGATATGGGGGGTTCCTGAGAAATCGTCAACCCTTCGCCTGGGAAAGAAAGCCCGTCCTCATCAGGACCTTGCGGAGCTCTTCCCGCTCCGCCTCTTTGAGGGGCAGCAGCGGCGGACGGGGGTCTCCGCCGTAAAGACCGATCATCTCCATGGCGGCCTTGAGCCCGGGGATGCCCCATCTGGCCGTCACCGCATTGTTGCTGTCGATGAGGTTCATCTGCAGGTCCCGGGCCTCTTTGAGCTTTCCGTCCTCGAAGAGTTTCTGCAGGCGGGCGCACTCGTTCGGGAAAATATTGGCCAGGGCCAGGGTGCCCCCCGTGGCGCCGAGGACGAGGCTGGTGAGGAGGAAGCTCGCCGACCCCGCGAAGACGGAAAAATCCGCCGGCGAGTTCCGGATGGTGTCGGCGATCTGGACGATATTGCCGCCGCTGTCCTTGATGCCGATGATGTTCGGGTGCTTCGCCAGTTCGGCGGTGAGTTTGGCCGAAATGTTGATCCCCGTGTTGCGCGGCATGTTGTAGAGGATGACCGGCAGCGGAGAGGCGTCGGCCACGTCGGTGAAGAAACGGGCCAGGACCTGATCGTTCATCTCCCCCTTGTAGTAGTTGGGCGTCACGACCAGGACCGCATCGGCCCCCGCTTCCGCCGCCTGTTCATTGAGGTGGATCGTCTCCGCCGTTGATTCGGCGCCGGTTCCCGCGACGACGGGTTTCTTCCCCTTTGCCCGGGCGCAGACGAACCGCATCAGTTCTTCCTTTTCCTGCGGGGTCAGCAGGACGAATTCCCCGTTGGAACCCATGACCACGATCCCGGTCATGTCCGACCCCAGCCAGAAAACCAGGTTCTTCTCCAGCTTATCGTAGGCGATCTCTCCACCAGCGAACGGCGTCGCGATCGGTGCGTAGATACCATGAAGCTTGAACATCAAATATACCTCCTTTTTTCTTATTGGGTGCTTTTTGTTTAATTGAGACGCTGCGTTTTCTCCCCGACTTGGGTCGAGGGGTCCGCCCGGCCCGTTTGCTCAGATCCGGGTGATGCAGAACAGCTCGTCATGCCCCAGCAGCTCCGCCCGGGTAGGTTCTCCGGATGCGACACAAAGGACCTTTTCCAGCAGTTCCGCCCCTACCTCCGCGATGGACGCGCCCTCCACGATCGGGCCGGCGTTGAAGTCGAGGTTGAACCTCATCCGCTCGAACGTGGCGCTGTTGCCGGTGATCTTGATGACCGGCACGCCGGGGAAACCGGTCGGCGTCCCGCGGCCCGTGGTGAAGACGACCGCCTGGCAGCCGGAGGCGACCAGCCCTGTGACTGCCTCTCCGTCATGGCCCACGCAGTCCAGCAGAAAGAGTCCGCGTCCTGCGGGCCATTCCCCGTATCCTGCGACGCCGCTGATCGGGGAGATCCCCGCCTTGTATATCCCGCCCAGCGCCTTCTCGACGACGGTGGTTATCCCTCCGTCCTCGTTGCCCGGGGAGATCAGGGCCGAACGGTGCTGCAGCTCCGCCGAAGCCGTGGCAATACTCAGCCTCTTTTCCATGTTGCCGATCGCCGTCAGGATATCTCCGGCGACCTTCGGATTTGCGGCCCGGCCGGCGAGGATCTGTTCTGCGCCGATGAGCTCCGTGACCTCGGTGAAGATCGCCCGGCCGCCCCCGCCGACAATCCGGTCGGCGACCCAGCCGAGGGCGGGGTTGGCGGCCATTCCGGAGGTGGCGTCCGTCCCGCCGCACTTGAGCCCGAGGCAGAACTCCGAAAGGGGAAATTCCTCGCGCCGCTGCCGGGAGGCCTCTTCCGCCAGCCGGCCGGCCAGTTTGATCCCTTTTTCGATCGCCCGGAGGGTGTCGCCCTCTTCCTGGATCACCAGCATCTCGACCGGTTTCCCCGCGGCGGCGATGCTCTCTGCCAGCTCCCGGGCGCGGAAACGTTCGCAGCCCAGGCCGACCACCACCGCGCCGGAGAAATTGGGATGCCTCCCAAGCCCTTTCAGGCCGCGGGCGGTCAGTTCCAGATCCAGGCCGACCTGGCTGCAGCCGACCGGGTGACAGAAATCCACCGCGCCGGCGACGTGTTCGGCGATCCGCCGGGCGACGGTATTGGCGCAGAACACGGAGGGAATGACGGCGACCAGGTTCCGGATTCCCGGCAATCCCTGGGGTCTGGGATATCCCTGAAACGTTTTCATTTAATAAATATACCTCAAATCTCCCTCCCCCTTGACGGGGGAGGGTCAGGGTGGGGGTGATAATGGGCCGTATCTTTGCGTATTATTTTCCCCTCCCCTTAGTCCCCTCCCGCCGGGGGAGGGGAAAATTTACTTTTTACGAGGGCGTCAAGTTTCGGTTTCATGGCCGCGCCGGCAGTAGACGTTGTGCAGGTGGATCCAGTCGCCGGCGGCGATCGCCGCCTGGGCGCACCCGATCTCCTCGCCGTACTTGATGATCGGCTGGTGGACGGTCAGGTTGCCGAGGGCGATTTTATGGCCGAATCCGATTGCCTGGCGCGCCTGCAGACGCAATGTCCCCGTATCGGTGACCACCTCGACCGTTTCCCCCGCTCCGACATCGGCCATAAGCACGGCGACATTGTCGCGCGCATTTATTTTCAGGGCCTTGGCCATGATTTTCTTGCTCCTTTGCTCAGGTTGTCAAAACCCTCCCGTTTCATACCCCTGAATCCGGACACGGGTTTATGATCCCCATGGGAAAGCCGGTTATCCCCTATCCGAGCATTGCCGCGTTGTCAAGACCTTTTCCCGGGCAACCTTGACGGCTTTGTAAAAAGTCCGGATGCTGCGTTGCGCTTCACCCTTCGTCATTGCGGCGTACACCAAAGTACGCCTCACTCCTCAGGGTTCGCGCGCCTTGCCTGCGGACTTTTTTACAAAGCCGTCCCCAGTTCAAGGCTTATATGACTTTTTACGAGTTCGTCAACATTGACGGCTTTTTCTCTCCTGCGGGCC
>JAHJXP010000270.1 GCA_018827585.1 Pseudomonadota bacterium
GAGAAGTTCATCGAACGGGTGTGGGAGTGGAAGGCCAAATACGGCGGGGTCATCATCCATCAGCTCAAACGTCTCGGCTGTTCCTGCGACTGGTCGCGCGAGAGGTTCACCATGGACGATGGCCTCTCCAAAGCCGTCAGGGAGGTCTTCGTCCGCCTGTACAACGACGGACTCATCTACCGGGGGGACTATATCGTCAACTGGTGTCCCCGCTGCCTGACTGCCATCTCCGATCTGGAGGTCGAGTACAGTCAGCGGGCGGGCAATCTCTGGAGCATCCGCTACCCATTTGCCGAGGGCGACCGAGGGATCGTCGTCGCCACGACGCGGCCGGAGACCATGTTGGGGGATACGGCGGTGGCCATCAATCCGAACGATGAGCGGTACCGGGAGCTGATCGGGAAGCAAGTCATCCTGCCCCTCATGAACCGGCGGATCCCCGTCATCGCCGACGACTATGTCACGATGGAATTCGGTTCCGGCGCCGTCAAGATAACACCGGCCTCCGATCCTAACGACTTCGCCATCGCGGGGCGGCATGGTCTTGAGATCATCCGGATCATGGACGACCAAGGGGTGATCACTAAAAACGGGGGGGTCTACGAGGGCCAGGATCGCTACGAGTGCCGCCGGAACGTTATCCGCGATCTGGAAGCGGGCGGCTTTCTGGTCGGGACGGAGCCGTATACGCACAACATCGGCCAGTGTTACCGGTGCAAGACCGATATCGAGCCTGCCGTTTCCCGGCAGTGGTTCGTCCGGATCGAGCCCCTCGCCAAGGAGGCGATTGCAGCAGTGGTCAAGGGAAAGACGCGCATCGTCCCGGCTGCGTGGGAGGCCACCTATTTCGAATGGATGAACAACATCCGCGACTGGTGCATCTCGCGGCAGATCTGGTGGGGCCACCGGATCCCCGTCTGGAACTGCGAGGGGTGCGGGAAGGTGATCGTCTCCTCGCAGGACCCCGATCGGTGTCCCGACTGCGCCGGAAGCGAACTGCGGCAGGAGGAGGATGTCCTCGACACCTGGTTCAGTTCGGGACTCTGGCCCTTTTCGACCCTAGGGTGGCCCGAGAAGACCGAGGCGCTTACAACGTTCTACCCCACCTCGCTGCTCGTCACCGGATTCGACATCCTTTTCTTCTGGGTCGCCCGGATGATGATGATGGGGCTCTACGTCATGAAGGACGTCCCCTTTCGTGCAGTCTACCTGCACGCCCTCGTCCGGGACGAGAACGGCGAGAAGATGAGCAAATCGAAGGGAAACAGCATCGATCCCCTCGAGATGATGGACCGCTTCGGGACGGACGCCTTCCGGTTCGCGCTGGCCGCCTTTACGGCGCAAGGCCGGGATGTCCGGATGTCGGAAGAACGGATCGAAGGCTACAAGTATTTCATCAACAAGATCTGGAACGCCGCCCGGTTTACGCAGATGAATCTGGAAGATTACCCCGCCGGTGCCCCCGTCCGGCCTGAGGATGAATCGCTGGCCGACCGCTGGGTCCGGGCGAGACTGGCGAAAACCGTCGCCGAGGTGAGCCGGGGACTGGACGAATACCGCTTCAACGACGCCGCCGCGGCCGTCTACCAGTTCGTCTGGCACGAACTGTGCGACTGGTACCTCGAACTGAGCAAACCCGTTCTCTACGGGGAGGGGGAGACCGCCGGGAAGCGCGCCGCCCGGAAGACCCTCCTCGAGGTCCTTGCGGCGTCGCTCAAGCTGCTCCATCCCTTCATGCCTTTCGTGACCGAGGAGATCTGGCAGACCCTGATTGCGGACGGGAGGTCCATCATGGTGAGCGAGTTTCCCACCCCGGACGAAGCCGCGCGGGATGCCGAGGCGGAAAGGAAGATGGGGCTCATCATGGAGGTGATCACCCGGATCCGGAACATCCGCGGGGAGATGAACATAGCGCCTTCCCTGAAGCTTGGGGCGACCCTCGCCGCGCCCGACGAGTCCCTGCAGGCGGTGCTGGAGGAGGGGAGGGGCTACATCGCGACTCTGGCCAATCTGGAGAACCTGACCGTGACCGCAGAGATGACGGAACCGAAAGGCGCGGCCACGACGGTGGCCGGTCCGGTCCGCGTCTACGTCTTTCTGGCCGGAGCAATCGATTTCGCGGCGGAGAAGGGTCGCCTGTTAAAAGAGATCGCCAAGATCGAGAAGGATCTGGCCTTTGTTGCCAAGAAGCTGGCCAACCCGGACTTTCTGGCGAAGGCGGCGGAAGCGGTTGTTATAAAGGAACAGGAGAAGGCCCGGGGGCTCGGGGAAAAGCAGACCGCCTTGGAGGCGGCCCTGGAGAGGCTGACGGCGATTGCGGGGGAATAGTGGTTAGTGCTGAGTGCTGAGTGCTGAGTAACAAGTAATGAGCAATGAGCAATGAGCAACGAGTGAAAACCTCCTGCACTCGGCACTCGGTCCTCAGCACTCAGCACTCGGTCCTCAGCACTCAGCACTCAGCACTCAGCACTCGGTCCTCAGCACTCGGTCCTCAGCACTCAGTCGTTTTTTAGAGGGATAGATCATGTTGCCGCGACACCTGCTGACAAAGTTGATCCGGACGGGCCTTGCCGAAGACATCGGCGCGGGGGACGTCACCACCGGGGCTGTGCTCAGGGGAGACGAGACCGGATACGCCCAGGCGACGGCCAAAGCGGAGCTGGTCGTGGCCGGGATCGACGTTTTCGGCGAGGTCTTTCTGACGTTTGATCCCGCCCTTCAGTTTACGCGACGGCTGGGGGACGGGGAAAAGGCGGGGAAGGGGGACCTCCTCGCCGAGGTTTCCGGGAGCCTGGCGTCGATTTTGACCGCCGAGCGGGTGGCCCTGAATCTTTTCCAGCGGATGTGCGGGATTGCGACCCTGACCCGGCGCTACGTCGAGCGGATCGAAGGGACGCGGGCAAAGATTCTGGATACCCGGAAGACCGTTCCCGGCCTCAGGTTCCTGGACAAGTACGCCGTCCGCGTGGGGGGTGGTTGCAACCATCGTTTCGCCCTCTATGACGGCGTCCTGATCAAGGACAACCATATAACGGCGGCCGGCGGAATCGCTCCAGCCGTGCGGCGGGTCCGCGAGCGAGTCCCCCATACGCTCAAGATCGAGGTCGAGGTGAAGAATCTGGCGGAACTCGAAGAGGCCCTGGCCGCCGGGGCGGACGCGATCATGCTCGACAACATGGGCATTGCGGAGATGGCCGCGGCGGTAAAGAGGGTCGGGGGAATGATTCCCCTGGAGGCCTCGGGGAATATGACCCTGGAAAGGGTCCGGGAAGTGGCTGCCGTCGGCGTGGATTTCATCTCCGTAGGCGCCCTGACCCATTCCGTAGCGGCGGCGGATGTTTCCCTCAACGTGATCCGGACGGAGGGCCGCCCCTGATGAATGGCCGGATGAAACGAGAGCGTCACAGATGGGATTCGACGTAAAGGCCCTGCAGTCGCGTTTGGTGGGGCGGAGGATCGATTGGCGGTTGCACTTTCTGGATACGGTCGATTCTACGAACCGCGTTGCCCTGGACCTCGCGCGGAAGGGGGCGCCGGAGGGGACGATCGTCCTCGCCGATTGCCAGACGGCCGGAAGGGGCCGCCTGCACAGGGCATGGCAGTCGCCGCCCGGTTGCAACCTGTACGCCTCCCTCCTGATCCGTCCTGAGATCGACCCGGCGGACGCCCCGCAGCTCACCCTCATGGCGGGGGTGGCGGCGGAGGAGACGCTCTCCGCGCTTTGTCCGGAAGGCGTGGGCCTTAAATGGCCGAACGATGTCCTGATCCGGGGACGGAAAGTTTGCGGGATCCTCACCGAGCTGAGAATGGCTGGAGGGGCGGTCGCGGCGGTTGTGGTGGGGATCGGCGTGAACGTAAATATGCCGCGGGCGGATTTTGATCCGGCGTATCGGGAGACTGCCACCTCGCTCAGAGAGGAGACCGGACAGGAGCAGTCCCGGGAGGAGGTGGCCTTTCGCCTCTGCGAGAGTTTTGAAAAGTGGTACGAGACCTTCAGGTGCGAGGGCTTTTCACCGGTGAGGGAGGACTGGCTGGCCCGCTCGGAGATGCCGGGACGGCGAGTCCGGGTCCTCTTCCGGGATGAGGCGCAGGAGGGGCGGGTCATAGGCATTGACCATGACGGGGCGCTTTTGATCGCAGACGATCTCGGCGCCACGCGGCGGGTGACGGCGGGCGATGCTGACATCATGAAAGGGTAAACTATGCTTCTGGTCATCGATGTGGGAAACACCAATACGGTTATCGGCCTCTATGACGGGGAGGAACTGGTCCACGACTGGCGGATAAGGACGGTAAGCAATCACACCGTCGACGAGTACGGGATGCTTATCCTGGCCCTCTACAAGAACAGCAGCATCTCCTCCAGGGCCGTCGAAAACATCATCATCTCCTGCGTCGTTCCGCCGATGCTGGATATCCTCGAACCCGTCTGCCGGAAATATTTCAACGTCAAACCCCTGATTGTCGGACCCGGGGTCAAGACGGGGATGCCCATCTTCTATGACAACCCCAGGGAGGTAGGAGCGGACCGGATCGTCAATGCGGTAGCCGCCTATGAAAAGTACCAGCGGGAGATGATCATCGTCGATTTCGGCACCGCCACAACCTTTGACTACGTCTCGAAGAAGGGGGAATATATGGGAGGATGCATTGCCCCGGGGGTCATGATCTCCTGCGAGGCCCTGTTCGAGAGGGCGGCCAAGCTTCCCCGGGTGGAATTGAGCAAGCCCCGCTCGGTCATCACCAAGGATACGGTGAGCGGAATGCAGGCGGGGATCATGTACGGCTATGCGAGCCTTGTGGACGGTCTCATCGAGCGGATGAAGGCCGAGATCTCCTCCACGCCGCTCGTCGTGGCGACTGGGGGCCTGGCCAATCTGATTGCCGGGGTGGCGACGCATATCGATGTGGTTGACGAGATGCTGACCCTGGAGGGTTTGCGCATCATCTTCATGAGGAACAGGCCGAATCCCGGTCCCGGCGGAGGGAGCGGCAACGTTGACTGATCATGAGAAGCGGCGATGCTTAAAGTGGGTTTGACGGGGGGAATCGCGTCCGGTAAATCGACCGTGGCGCGGATGCTGGAGGAGAAGGGCGCCGTCCTCATCGATTTAGATGAACTGGCCCATACCGTCCAGGAGCCGGGAAAGCCGGTCTGGCGGGAGATTGTCCGCCATTTCGGCCGGGAGATCCTCAGACCGGACCAGACGATCGACCGATGCAAGTTAGGCGCGGTCGTCTTTGCCGAGCGGGCAAAACTGGAGCTGCTCAACCGCCTCGTCCATCCGGCCGTCCTCGCCGAGTGGCGGAAGAAGATCGAGGAGATACGGAAGACGCGCCCGGACGCCGTCGTCGTGTCCGATATTCCGCTGCTTGTCGAGGCGGGCCTGACACCGGCGGCGGACATGGTCCTGCTCGTCTATCTTTCCGCGGAGGAGCAGATCCGCAGGCTGATGGCGCGCAACGGTTACAGCCGCGAAGAGGCCGAGCTGCGGCTCGCCGCGCAGATGCCGCTCGGGGAGAAGATAGCCCACGCCGACATCGTCATCCGCAATGACGGCCCGCCGGAGGAAACGCGCCGGGAGGTCTGCGCCTTGTGGAAGGAACTCCAGGAGAGGGAGCTGCGCTGCCGGGGATAATTGGGGCCGGCCCTTCTGAATAACTTCAAAAAGTTACTCAACGATAAAGCGTTCCCTGGGGTGTGGGTTGCCCATTATTCTTGACAATCGGGATAAGAAGCTGTATTTACCTTCCATATGGCGCGTTTGCCCGGGATAGTCGTCCCCTGGCCGGCGGGCGGCGGAACCGGCAGACCTGTTGAAACAGGGACGAACGAGCGGCTACCCGATTGTTGTGTGCTTTTTAAGCACAGTCAGTGCATGATGCGCACGCCGGCTTCTTTGTGTCAATCGCATCGGATTCAATAGGCCGGCGGGGATGCGGAGTGCGGATGTCGCACCCTCTCTTCCCGCGCTGACATTTTGACCCTCTCGCGCACCTGCTTCAGTCGGGACTTCTCCGCTGCTCTTCACGTTCAAATGCCGGTTATTCTTAGATAAAGAAGGCCCGATGCCTTGATCAGAAACTTTTTTCCACAGACCTGTTTGTGTTGGCAATCATCTTGCAGTAGGTAATAGTTCACACATGTAAACGTTAACCCGGTGAATTCAGGCGAGGGGCTTTGCGTATTGACATTCCCCTGCCCAACTGTTAAGTGTTCGCGGCTGTAATGGATTTATCGGGGGCCGGAATAATGGGCCTGCGGGTGGGGGCGATGAAAAGCGGCGGCTCGGGAAAATCAGAACCGTGGAAGTCGCTTGCGGAGCTAATGAAACAACAGAAAGTCACAGGAGGCAGGTATGGCTCGATTACAAGAGCATGAAGGCAAGGCGTTGTTCAAGATCGCCAAGATGCCGATCCCTCAGGGGGATGTGGCAAAGACGCCTGAGGAGGCGAGAAGGATAGCGGAAAAAATCGGGAAACCGGTGGTTGTCAAGGTTCAGATCTGGGCCGGCGGGCGCGGAAAGGCGGGCGGCGTGAAATTCGCCGATACCCCGGATGAGGCCGAGAAAGCCGCGGCCGCGCTGCTGGGCGCTACGATCAGGGGCCTCCTGGTGGAGAAGGTCCTTGTCGAGGAGAAGCTCGCGATCGACAAGGAGTACTATGCCGGAATCATCGTCAACGCCCAGGCGGACGCCCGCTGTCCCGTCGTCATGTTCTCGACGGAAGGCGGCATGGACATCGAGTCGGTCCCCGCCGACAAGATCGCCCTGATGAACGTCGATGTCCTCCGCGGCTTCAGAATCTACGATGCGCTGAATCTTGCCAACAGGCTCAAGGTTCCCAGTCAGCACATCGTCCCGGTGGCCCGACTGATCGTCGGCCTCTATGAGACCTTCAAGAACTACGGCGCCAGGCTCATCGAGATCAACCCCATGGTTGTGACCAAGGATGGAAAGGTGATCGCCTCGGACTGCCGCATCTCCATCGACGACTCCTCCGCCATCCGCCATCCCGAGCTGGGTGTCGCGGTGGCCCGCGAGTCCTCGACGCCGCCCACGGAACTCGACAAGATCGCCTGGTGGGTGGAGGAGAAGGACCTGCGCGGTACCTGTTATTTCGCGGAGATGAACAACCAGATCCAGGGAGAGTGCTACGGCACAATCGGATATCACGGAATGGGCGGAGGCGGCGCGATGCTCGGCGTCGACGGCCTCAACAAGCAGGGCTTAAGGGTGCCCGACTTCGCTGATACGAGCGGAAACCCCCCGGCCTCCAAGGTCTACCGCGCGGCGAAGCTCGTCTTCTCCCAGCCCGGGATAGACGGCTACATGCTGGGCGGCTTCATGGCTGCCAACCAAGAGCAGTGGCACCATGCCCACGGCATCGTAAAGGCCCTCAGGGAGGAGCTGCCCAAGCGTCCCGGGTTTCCCGTCATGCTTCTTCTGGCCGGCAACAAGGAAAAAGAGTCCCTGGAGATCCTCCGGGAAGGGACGAAGGATCTCAACGCCCGGATCAGGATCTACGGCGGAGAACGCGTGTACGACACCGTAGGGCTCGCCGAGGAGATGAAGGAGATGGTTCTCGAATACAAGAAGGAACAAAAAGGGTAAAGGAGGCCACCCATGGAGTTTCAGGAACAGACGATCAAGGTGATCATCGATGATAGCAAATGTCAGGAGTGCGAATCCAAGGCCTGCATTGCGGCTTGCAAGACCTATGCCCGGGGGCTGTTGGTCCTGAAGGACGGCAAGCCCGCCGTGGAGGGGGATGCCAAGCGCCTCGGGACGGAGTGCCTGGCTTGTGAATATGAGTGCTGGTTCCGGGGAAAAGGGGCGATCCGGATCGAGGCCCCCACGCCCGGGCTGGAAGAGTACCGTCGTAAGCACGGAATATCCTAACCAAGAAGGTGGTGAAAATATGGCTATCTTGCTGACAAAATCGACAAAAGTGGTGGTTCAGGGGATCACCGGCCGGGAAGGCTCCATGCGGGCCAAGTTCATGCGGCGCCTCGGAACGAACGTCGTCGCCGGCGTCACGCCGGGCCGCGGCGGCGAGGAGGTGGACGGGATCCCCGTATACAATACGGTGCAGGATGCGGTGAAAAACCACGGGCTGTTCGATGTCTCCGTGACCTTCATTCCCGGGACGGCCCTGAAGGAGGCCGTCTTCGAGGCGCTGGACGCCGACATCAAGTGGATCGTCATGCCGGTCGAACGCGTTCCCCTTTACGACATCCTGGAGATGGTCGCCTACGGGAAACAGAAGGGGGCCAAGCTGCTCGGCCCGGGCTCCATCGGGGTGAACACCCCGGGTATCGGCGCTCTCGGCTGGCTGGGCGGATCGGTCGAATTCGCCAGCAGGCATTTCGTGCCGGGCCATGTCGGGGTCATCTCCCGCAGCGGCGGACAGTCGGGCACCCTCCCCTACGTGATCGCCCAGGCGGGCTTCGGCGTCAGCACCGTCCTGCATGTCGGAACGGAGCCGGTGACGGGCATGTCGTTTTCGGACGTCCTGCCTATGTTTCAGGAGGACCCCGATACGGATGTAATGGCCATCTTCGGCGAGATGGGCGGTTCCCACGAGGAAGAGGCGGCACATCTGGTGAAGTCCGGAAAGTTCACCAAGCCGATCATCATCTACGTCTCCGGCGCGTGGGCGCCGGCGGGGATGAAATTCTCCCATGCCAGCGCCATCGTCGAGCGCGGCAGCGGGTCCACCCAGGACAAGATCACCCGGCTCAGGGAAGCGGGGATCATCGTGATGGACAATCCCAACGAGATCCCGGAGAAGCTTAAAGAGCTCAAACAACAGGGAAAACTAAGGGTAAAGTAAGCCGGAAAGCGATGCTCCGGCAATAGTAAATATTCAACACACCAAGAAAGGAGAAACGATTATGGCAGTCATGAGATCGGTATTTTATGTTCCGGGCAACAACGAGAAGATGGTGGGCAAGGCGCCCGAATTTCCTGCGGACATCATCACCCTCGACCTGGAGGACTCCGTACCCCCAGCGGAAAAGCCGAAGGCCCGCGAGGTGGTCCGCGAAAATCTGAAATATGCCGGCACCGGCGGCTCGAAGGTCTATTCCCGGATCAACAACTGGGAGACCCTGATGACCAACGACGACCTCGAAGCGATCGTGCACGAGGGTCTCTCCGGCGTCTGTCTGGCGAAGACCGGCGAACCGGACAACGTCAAGAGACTCGACTGGAAGCTCGAAGAGCTTGAGAGACGCCGCGGTCTTCAGGTGGGCAGCATCGCCATACAGCTCCTCATCGAAACGGCCAAGGGCGTGATCAACGCCTACGCCTCGGCAACCGCCAGCAAGCGGGTCAACTCCCTGATCTTCGGCGCCGTGGACTACACGAAGGATATGCGCGTAAAACTGACCTCCGAGGGGGTCGAGCAGCTCTACGCCCGTTATTACACGGCCGTAGCGGCAAGGGCCGCCGGGTGCGTCGCCATCGATTGCCCCTTCGTCGATTTCAAGAATGTGGAGGCCTTCGAGAAGAGCGTCATGGAGGGCCGTCAGATGGGATATGAGGGCAGGATGCTCATCCATCCGAGCCAGATTGAACCTTCCCACCGCCTCTACATGCCGTCGGCCGACGATGTCGAGTGGGCCACGGGCGTTGTGAAGGTCTTTGAGGAGGAGGGGATCGCCAAGGGGGCTGCCGCCGTGTCCTACAAGGGCAAGATGGTAGATACCCCGGTCTACGAGAACGCCCGGCAGATCCTGGCGACCATGAAGGAAATATCCGATATGGAAGCCCTGCGGAAGAAGTAGCTTCCGGTCCTGCAGAAGGGGATGCGACCGGATGCGACGGAATAAAGCCGCCCGTTTGGATTCGCGCCTGACAGCCGGAGGCGGATTGGGATTGCATGTCCGCTTGATCAAGAAATTAAGCAAAATCAGGCGCCATTGGCGGAGCAATCCCCCTGCGAGGAGATTGCTCCGCTTTGTTTTTATGTGCGGGCCGGTTCGCCTTGAATTCCGGGCGGTTTCCGGGGAAAAAGGAGTTCGAGATGGAAAAGGACAAGATGATCGGAGAGCTGATCCGTCTGGTGGGTCGGGAGAATGTGCTCAGTTCCGCAATGCACTTCAAGCTCTATGAATACGATGCGTCGATGATCCGTACAAATCCCGACTGCATCGTTCTGCCGACATCCACGGAGCAGGTGGCGGCGGTCGTCAAATTTGCCCATGACAACAAGATCCCGGTTGTCGCACGGGGGACGGGCACGAACCTCAGCGGCGGGAGCGTGACCGTTCAGGGCGGCATCGCCGTCGTCCTGACGCAGATGAATCGGATCATCGAGATGGATATCGAGAATCTGCGCGTGGTCGTCCAGCCCGGCGTGATCACTCTGGATTTGAAAAACGAACTGGCCAAGCACGGCTATCTCTACCAGCCGGATCCGGCGAGTGAAAAAGTGACCACCATCGGGGGGAATTTCGGCGAGAATGCGGGAGGTCCCCACTGCCTGAAATACGGGGTGACCAGCAACCATGTCCTGGGGGCGGAGGTGGTCCTCTACGACGGCCAGGTCGTTGAGGTGGGCGGCAAGGCCCTCGACAATCCCGGCTATGACCTGCCGGGCATTCTGGGGGCCTCCGAGGGGACCCTCGGGATCGTCACCAAGGCAACGCTCAGGATCATGCCGAAGGCGGAGGCGGTCAAGACGATGCTCTGCATCTTCAATTCCATCGAAGACGGCGGCAATACGGTGACCGCCATCATCGGTGAAGGCATCATCCCTGCCACCCTCGAGATGATGGACAGTTTTGTGATCAAGGCCGTCGAAGAGGCCTATCATATCGGTTTCCCCATCGATGCCGCGGCTATCCTGATCATCGAGCTCGACGGCTTAAAAGATGGCATGGACAGACTGACAGAGCGCATCCTCGCGATCTGCAGGCAGAACAATGTGCGGGAGATTCGAGTGGCCAAGGACCAGGCGGAGCGCGACAAGATCTGGGTCGGCAGAAAGGGCGCCTTCGGCGCCGTCGGCAGGCTGCGTCCCAACTATCTGGTCAACGACGGCACGGTGCCGAGAACCAGGTTGCCGGAAACACTCGTCAAAGTGGTCGAAATCGGAAAGAAATACAGGATTCTCATCGCGAACGTCTTTCACGCCGGGGATGGGAACCTCCATCCGCTGATCCTCTTCGATGAACGGGACAAGGATGAATTGGAGAGGGTCCATGCCGCCGCGGCGGAGATCATGAAGGTATGTGTGGACATGGGAGGGACGATCAGCGGCGAGCACGGCATCGGCGTGGAAAAGCTCCACGGGATGTTCTTGATTTTCAGTTCCCGGGACATTGACGCCATGTGGAAGGTCAAGGCAGCCTTCGATCCGGCAAACCTGTTCAATCCGGGGAAGGTTCTGCCGGAGACGGAAAAAGCCGCATAAGGCGGGGAAAGGAGACCGGATATGTCCAACGCACACCTGTGGGTTTCCGCCTTCAGGGGAATAGTCGGGGAGGCCCACATCATACAGGATCCGGAACGGCTCAAGGAGTATGCCGTCGACGGCCTGGCGCCCAAGGCCGTCGTCAGCCCCGGAAGCCGGGAAGAGATAGCAGAACTGCTGGTCTGTGCCAATACGGAAAAACTGGCCGTCGTGCCGCGCGGCAACGGAACAAAAATGGCGGCGGGCGGAATTCCCGGAAGGCTGGACGTGGTGCTGTCCATGCTCAGGATCGATCGGATTGTCGAGCACGACATCCCCAATCTAAGCCTCTCCGTGGAAGCGGGAATCACCCTCGCGGACGTCCAGAAAAAGCTTGTCGGCACGGGCAAAGGTTCGTTTTTGCCCCTGGACCCTCCCTATACGGAGAGGGCCACCGTCGGCGGCGTGATTGCGACCAACAGCAGCGGGCCGAGGCGCTATCTCTACAATTCGGCGCGGGATTTGCTGCTGGGCGTCAAAGCGGTTCTCCCCACCGGGGAGATCGTCGCCTTCGGCGGGAAGACCGTAAAGAACGTATCCGGATACGACATGACCAAACTGATGATCGGCTCCTGGGGGACCCTGGGGGTCATTACCGAAATCACGACGAAGCTGCTGCCGCTGCCGGAGGCCTCGGCTACGCTCCTGGCGTCTTTCGCGGAGCTGGCAAAGGCCGGGTCCTTTTCGCGCAAGGTCCTCCATTCGGTCCTCCTTCCCTCTGCCATGGAGCTTATGGATGAGAGGGCCGCCGGTCAATTCGGCGAGAAGACGAAATATCTGGTCGCCTTCAGCCTGGAAGGCGTCGAGGAGGCCGTGGAGAGGCAGGCGGGAGAAATCGGGGAGATGGCGAAAAAAGAAGGGGCCGCGCAGACAAAGGTCCTCAGGGGAGAGGAGGAGCGCGCCTTCTGGATCCGGGTTCGCGACTTTGCCCTCGTCTCGGCGGCTTCCGTGGTTCTCAAGTCCAGCTTTGTCATCTCCAGGCAGACCGAGATCCTGGGAAATTATGAAACTTGGGCGCAGGCCGCCGGAGTGGATTGCGCCTTTGTCGGCCATGCCGGCAACGGCATCATTAGAAGTTACATGCCGGACTGCGGGGCCGCGAAGACGGCGCCGGCGGTCGAACTGATCGAAAAATTCACCGCCGAAGCGGCGAAGCACGGCGGCAATCTCGTCGTGGAGGCCGCTCCGCGTGAAATCAAGGAGAAGCTAAACGTCTGGGGGTGGCCGCGGAGCGATGAGGTGGTGATGCGCCGCCTGAAAGAGAAGATGGATCCGAACGGCGTTCTGAATCCGGGACGATTTGTCGGGGGCATCTGAGCTTGCCGCCGCAGGAGGCCC
>JAHJXP010000271.1 GCA_018827585.1 Pseudomonadota bacterium
AGATACGGCCGCTTATCACCCCCACCCTAACCCTCCCCCCTCATCAAGGGGGAGGAGTTTTGGGACTTTTTACGAGGTCGTCAATCGTGGCTTTTCATACATTTTACGGGCATCCATCATGAAGACTGTGGCGATTATCCCCGCCGGGGGGGCGGGTCAGCGGATGGGGGGCAGGATCCCGAAGCAGTACCTGCCGCTGGGAGGAATCCCCGTTCTCGTCCGCACCCTGCAGGTTTTTCAAAAATCCCCTCTGATCGATGAAATCTTCCTTGTGGCGCCGGAGGGAGATATCCCGGAAGTTCGGGAAGCCGTTGCAGGGAAACGCGGGTTTTCCAAAGTCAGCGTGGTGGTTGCCGGCGGGGCGGAAAGACAGGATTCGGTCCGAAACGCCTTGGCGCATCTGCGCGAGGAACACGGGATCGTGCTGGTCCATGACGCAGTGAGGCCTTTTGTCTCGGAGGAACTGATCCGGTGCGTCGTCGACGCTGCCGAAGCGGACGGCGCCGCGACTGTCGGCGTTCCGGTTAAGGACACCGTGAAAGAAGTACATCCTGCAGGATGGGTGATCAAGACGGTGACGAGGGAGGGACTTTGGTTGACGCATACCCCGCAGGCCTTTCGCAAACCGATTATTCTTGCCGCCCATGAACGGGCAAAGAAGGATGGTTTCCACGGTACGGACGATGCCTCGCTGGTGGAGAGAATGGGGGGCGCAGTGCGGATGGTTCCCGGCGACTGCGACAATATCAAGGTGACGACGCCGGAGGATCTGGCGCTGGGCGAGGTCATCATCCGTCGTCTTTTTCTCAACTGCGGACGGCAGGAGGGAGTGATGCGGATCGGTTTCGGTTACGACAGCCACCGTCTCGTTGCGGGGAGAAGGCTTGTCCTCGGCGGGAAGACCATCCCCTATGAACGGGGAATGCAGGGCCATTCGGATGCCGATGTCCTGCTCCACGCCGTCTGCGACGCGATTTTAGGCGCCATCGGCGAGGGCGACATCGGCAGGCAGTTTCCCGATACCGATCACGCCTATCGGGACATCTCCAGCATGACCCTTCTGGACCGCGTGGGAACGCTCGCAGCCGCAAAGGATTGCAAGATCTGCAACATCGATTCGACGATCATCCTGGAGAAGCCGAAACTTGCGCCCTATCTCGGGGAGATGGCGGAAAACATTGCGGGAATTCTCCGGATTCCTCCGGAACGGGTAAGTGTGAAGGCCAAAACGAACGAGGGAATGGGGCTTGTGGGCGCCGGGGAAGGCGCTGCCGCCTTTGCCGTTGTCACAGTCGGAGGAGGAAGCGATTCATGACGTTGCCGCGAATCAGGGTGCGCTTTGCCCCTTCGCCTACGGGGAAGCTCCATGTCGGCAATGCGCGGACGGCCCTTCTCAACTGGCTTTTCGCCCGGCATTGCGGGGGGGTATTTGTCCTCCGCATCGAGGACACGGACCGGATCAGGACGACCGAGGCCTTCGAGGAAAATCTCCTGGAGGATCTGAAGTGGCTGGGGATCGACTGGGACGAAGGTCCGGGGGCGGGCGGCGCTTACGGTCCCTATCGCCAGACCGGGCGCCTCGAACTATACGGGGATTGCCTCCGGCGCCTGATTGCCGACGGGAAGGTCTACCCCTGTTACTGCATCGAAGAGGAGTTGGAGGCCGAGCGCGCGGATCTGGTCTCGCGGCGGATGATGCCGCGCTACCTGGGAAAATGCCGGAAACTGGCCGAGGGCGAGCGAAGAAGGTTCGAGAACGAAGGGCGTCTGCCTGCCTGGCGCTTCCGCGTGGAAGAGGGGCCGATCGTCTTTGACGACCTCATCCGCGGTTCGATGGCGTTTCAGGGCGAGGCGATCGGCGATTTCATCATCTGCCGTTCGAACGGCATCCCCGCCTATAATTTTGCCGCAGTCGTCGACGATCACTGCATGGAGATCAGCCACGTCATCCGCGGGGAAGACCATCTCTCCAACACGGCGATGCAGGTTCTTCTCTACCGGGCGCTGGGTTTCGCGCCGCCGGAATTCGCCCACCACTCCCTGATCCTGGGGAAGGATCACGCGAAGCTGAGCAAACGCCACGGCGCCGTTTCCGTCCGGGAATTCCGGCGCCGGGGTATCCTGCCGGAGGCCCTCCGCAACTACCTCGCCCTGTTGGGGAGCTCCGTGGAAGGCGGCCGGGAGGTCTGTTCCGCAGAGGAACTGGTCGAAGGGCTTTCGCTTGCCCGAACCGGAAAAGGGGGCGCCGTCTTCGATGAGGAGAAGCTCTTCTGGTTCAACGGGGCCCATATCCGAAGGCATGATCCGCAGTCCCTTGCCGATCTTCTTGCCCCTTTCATCAGCATGGCCGGATACGACGAGGCCTCTTTCAGGCGGGAGAGGATCGAGGCGATCGCCGCAACGGTCCGGGACAACCTGACGACCCTGGCGGACATCGGCGGCTTCCTCGAACTGTTCGACGACGACCGTTACCGGATCGATGAAGAGGCCGCGGCGCTCCTGAGGGAGGAAGAGGCGAAAACAGTCCTCCTCGCACTGCGTAAAGAACTCATCCGGCTGGCCGAAGCCGGTGAAAATGCTGTAGGAACGGCGCCGGACGCCGCGAGCTCTCCGTTCTGCCGTGGCATTGCCGGTTGGATTCGAAACAACGAGACAGGTCTGAAGGGGAAGAAGCTCTACCTGCCGATCCGGGCGGCCGTGACCGGCCATCTCCACGGTCCCGAACTGGACCGGATCTTCGCCCTGCTCGGTCCGGCATCCCTCCTCAGGCGGGTCGAAAAGGCCCTCGCCCTGTCATGAAAAAATAAACATCTCCTGCTTACCGCTTCCCTGTGTTCGTCACGACCGGCCGGAAACTTTACGCCTTGACCGGAAATCATCTGTTGGGGTATAGATAACCAATTATTCTTGACGCTCTCGTAATAAGTCATAAAAGGCCTTGAACTGGGGGCGGCTTCGTAAAAAGCTCCCCCGGCCTTCGCCGGGGCAGGCTCCGGCAAGGCGCGCGAAGCCCGAGGAGTGAGGCGTACTTTGGCGTACGCCGCAATAAGCCTGCCCCTGCGAAAGCAGGGGAGGGAGGAAGCTTTAACGAAGCATCCGGACTTTTTACGAAGTCGTCATTCTTGTCAGGATTTTTTCAGCATAATTCAACATCACCCGTCTGTAGAGAAAAGAGAGGAGGCGCCATGAAGTTCATCGACGAGATAGATATTCGCGGCAAAAGGGTGTTGTTCCGTTTCGATTTCAACGTTCCCCTTGACAGATCCCAGAACATCACAGACGATACGAGAATCCGCGCAGCACTCCCGTCCATCAACTTTGCCCTCGACGAACGGGCCCGGGTGATCATCATGTCGCACCTGGGCCGGCCGAAAGGCAGGGTGGTTCCGGAGATGAGCCTTGCCCCGGTGGCGAAGCGTCTCTCCAGGCTCCTCGGGAAAGAGGTCCCGCTGGCCCCGGACTGCATCGGAGGGGAGGTCCGGAAGATGATCGACGACCTGAAGCCGGGCTGCATCGTCATGCTGGAGAACTTACGCTTTCACAAGGAAGAGGAGAAGAACGACGACGGTTTTGCCGCCGAACTGGCCGGCTATGCGGACGTATATATCGACGACGCCTTCGGTAATGCCCATCGCGTCCATGCCTCTAACGTGGGGATCACTAAATTTGTCACGGTGTGCGCCGCCGGCTTCCTCATGAAGCGGGAGCTGAATTACTTCAAGAAGGCCCTGGAAAAACCGGCGCGGCCGTTGGTGGCGATTGTCGGCGGTTCCAAGGTGTCCGGCAAGTTAGAGGCGGTGGGACATCTAATCCCGAGGGTCGACAAGATGATCATCGGCGGCGGGATGGCCTTTACATTCCTCAAGGCGCTGGGGCACGAAGTAGGCAAATCCCTGGTCGAAGACAACATGATGGACAAGGCGCTGGAGGTCATGAAGACGGCCAAGGAGCTGGGGGTAAAGTTCTATCTTCCCATCGATTGCGTGATCGCGGAGAATATGAGCGCCGAAGCCGAGACCAAGATCGTTCCCGTGCAGGAGATGAACCCGCACTGGATGGGACTCGACATCGGTCCCGCCACGATTACCCTGTTCACGGAGGCGCTGGGGAACGCAAAAACGATCGTCTGGAACGGCCCCATGGGGGTTTTTGAGATCGACGCCTTCGGGCGGGGGACCGCGGCGCTGGCCCACAGCGTGGCCAATTCCTACGCCCTGACCATCGTCGGCGGCGGGGATACGGATGTGGCGATTCACGAGGCGGGGGAGAGCGACAAGATCACCTATATTTCCACCGGCGGCGGCGCATCGCTGGAACTCCTGGAGGGAAAGGTTCTGCCGGCTGTGGCCGCCCTCAATAGCTGTGGCGAAGGCGACTGATTAAAAAGGGGCGGGGGCTGCGGAAGCGGGGCGATGATACGGAATATCAGACTTATCGTCGAGTATGACGGGAGCGCCTATTGCGGCTGGCAACGCCAGGAAAACGGGATTTCCATTCAGCAGCTCCTTGAAGAGTGCCTCGGCCGGATGACCGGCGAGGAGATTCGGGTCGTCGGCTCCGGCCGGACGGATGCAGGGGTGCACGCGCTCCGTCAGGTCGCCCATTTCCGAACCGCCTCCCGCCTTGGCGAGAGGAATCTCCTGATGGGGATAAACAGTCTCCTGCCGGCGGACATCGCGGTGCTCGAAGTTCGGGGGGCCGATCCTTCCTTCCATGCCCGCTTTTCCGTGAAAAGCAAGGTCTATCTCTACCGGATCTGCAACCGGCCGGTCCGCCCCGCCCTGGAGAGAAACCGCGCCTGGTTCGTATGGGAGCCCCTGGATCTGGCGAGGATCGGCGAGGCGCTTCCATTGTTCAGGGGTACGCACGACTTTACCTCCTTCTGTTCGACCCACACGGACAGCCCGAACCGCATCCGGACCATCCTCGCCATTGACGCGGAAAGGGACCTCTCCGGCATGGTCCACATTTCCCTGGAGGCGGACGGTTTCCTGCGGTATATGGTCAGAACTATCGTCGGCACCCTGGTCGATGTCGGCCGGGGGAAACTGCCGCCGGAGGAGGTGGCCGCGATCCTCCAGGCGAAGGATCGCCGGCGGGCGGGCCTCACGGCGCCTGCGCACGGATTATTCCTGAAGGATGTCATATACGGATGAAGATACTGATCCTGGGGCACAGGGGGATGCTGGGGAGCGATCTGATGCTGCGGCTGGGGGCATCGCACGAGGTGACCGGAAAGGACGTGGACGAGATCGATATCGCCTCGGAAGACGATTGCCGGCGTTTGATCGCGCAATGTTCTCCGGAGGTCGTCATCAATGCGGCCGCCTACACCGATGTGGACGGTTGCGAGAGGGACCGGGAGAGGTGCATGGCCGTCAATGCCCTGGGCGTGAAGAACATCGCCCTTGCGAGCCGGGAGAGGGCGCTGATGGTTGTCCACTTCAGCACCGATTACGTCTTCGACGGCCGGAAGGGCGCCCCCTACGTGGAAACGGACCAGCCGGCGCCGCTCAACGTCTACGGGGACTCCAAGCTGGAAGGGGAACGCTTTCTGCAAGCCTTCGCGGAGAAGCACCTCCTCATCAGGACGGCGTGGCTTTATGGCCCGCAAGGCAAGAATTTTGTCAAGGCCATCCTGGAGAAGACCTCCGTTCTCGACACCCTGGACGTGGTGGATGATCAGATCGGTTCTCCGACCTATTCCTGGGATCTGGCTGCCGCCGTCCAGCTTCTAATCGAGGGGGGGCATGCCGGCGTCTTTCATGTGACCAACCGGGGCCGCTGCAGTTGGTACGAGTTTGCGGTCAGGATTTTGCAGTATGCGGGCAAAGGGGAGGTGACGGTCAGACCGATCCGCTCAGACGCTCTGTCGCGGCCGGCGGTCCGCCCCGCCTGGAGCGTTCTGAGCTGCCGGAAATTTGCCGAGGCGACCGGCAGGTCGATGAAATTCTGGCATATCGCGCTCAGGGATTACTTGGAGAGGATGGGGCAGTTGAAATAAGGGGGCGGCGGCTTCGTAAAAAGTCCGGATGCTGCGTTGCGCTTCACCCTTCGTCGTTGCAGCGTACGCCAAAGTACGCCTCACTCCTCAGGGTTCGCGCGCCTTGCCTGCGGCCTTTTTACGAAGCCGCCCCAGATTCAAGGCTTTTGGGATTTTTTGCGAGTTAATAAATGGTGCATCCTGTTTTGGATAGCGGTCTGGCACGCTCCTACGTGATCTCCTCTCCGGAGGGGCTGGCGGTGGTCGATCCCGGGAGCGCGGGTTCCGCCGAGGCAGTGATCGCTTTCATCGGGGGTATGCCGGGAAGGGAAATGGCGGATGTAAAATGGATCGTCGCCACCCACTTCCACATCGACCACATCGGCGGGATCGGCATACTGCTCCGGAGGTGTCCGGAGGACGCAAAGGTCCTGTTGCACAGGAAGATCAGGGACTATATCAGCGGGAAAACACCGCTCCCGCTGCTGAAGAACTGGCTGGCCGCCTTTTTCCCGACGGCGGCGAGGTGTTTCCGCTATGTACGGAGGCCGTCGCATCTATGGTTTGAGAGTCTCGCCGGCATTCCCCTGCCGGGATTCGGAAACCGGTTCCGTCCGCCCTTCCGGGAGGAGCGAATCTGCTATCTCGGCGGCGACGACCGGGTGCGCTACGGCATCGGTTTCGGCGGCTGGGAGGTGATCGAGACCCCGGGTCATACGGAGGATTCGATTTGCCTGTACCATCAGGGGCGCCGGGAGCTCATCTGCGGCGATCTGATCCTGAATCTGGAGACGGACAGCGCCGGACGCCTCAATCGATTCTGCGAGAACGGCGTCAAGGTCGAGAAATCGTTCCGTATCCTTTGCGAAACCACCCTTCCGCGGGCGGTCTTTCCCGGTCACGGGGAGGTCATCCGCGACGACGAGAACGCCCTGCTCAGGGTAAAGACCCGGTGAGATCATTTCAATATCTCGCATCGTCTTTCTTTAATGCCGGCTGCCTGAAAATTATGCGTTCCTGAAAATTATCGACAACCATGCTTTATGGTGATTGAGTAACTTCACATTCCGTCTGATTCTCTGATTTGCTGCATGGATTTTCAGGTTCCTTCCGAATGTTTCAAAGGGGTTTTGGGGCAGAGGAATGACCGGGACGAGAGCGCCGCTCAAAATAGCTACCGTCAATCAGACCATACCCCCGCACGGGAAGGCCGATAGAGCTCTTCCCACTGATGCGTTGGCTCGCCCCAAACCTAAGCTCCTCGATCGGCTGCGGGAAGCCCTGCGCTCGCGCCATTATAGCCGCCGGACCGAACAGACATACTGCCAGTGGGTCAAACGATTCATCTTCTTTAACAATGTCCGGCACCCGGCGGAACTGTCTGAGCCGGAAATAAATCAATTCCTTACCCATCTGGCCGTCAAGGAAAAAGTTAGCGCATCAACGCAGAACCAGGCGTTGAGCGCGTTATTGTTTCTCTATAGATACGTTTTGGATCGTGAAATCGGGGATTTTGGAGAGGTGATCCGAGCGCGAAAG
>JAHJXP010000040.1 GCA_018827585.1 Pseudomonadota bacterium
AACCAGGAGCGCTTCAGCCGCGACGATATCCGGATCATCGTGGCGACGATCGCCTTCGGCATGGGGATCAACAAGCCCAATGTCCGGTTTGTCGTCCATTACGATCTGCCCGGAAGCATCGACAACTACTACCAGGAGATCGGACGGGCGGGACGGGATGGCCTGCCCGCCCATTGTCTCCTTTTGTTCGGCTATGGGGATATTCAAAAGGTTCAGTTCTTTATCGGACAAAAAACGGAACAGGAACAACGGGTGGCCAATATCCTCCTGAGCCAGCTCATGGGATTTGCTGAAACGGACCTCTGCCGCCGCGTCCCCCTGTTGAATTATTTCGGCGAAACCGGCGTTCCGGACCGTTGTGGAATGTGCGACAATTGCCGACCGGGGGAAGAGAAAAAGGATCTCGTCGATCTCACCATCCCGGCGCAGATGTTCCTCTCCTGTGTCAAACGGACCGGTGAAATCTTCGGCGCGGGCCATATCGTCGATGTCCTGCGGGGCTCAACTTCTCAGAAGGTCTTGAAATTCGGACACGAGGAGCTCTCCACTTACGGAATCGGCACGGCCTATTCCGCAAGGCAATGGCGTCACATCGCCCGTCAATTGATCCAGAAGAGCCTGTTGCTTTACAACTATGAGCACGGATCGCTGAAACTGACCCCGAAGGCATGGGGGGTCCTGCGGGGGGAAGAGACCTTCCTCGGAAGAGTGGAAGAAGCCCAAAAGGAACGTGGCGCGGTTCTCAGGCAACGGGAGGGTGAAGTGGAAACCTGTGATTCAGGCCTTTTTGAAACTCTCCGGAAAAAACGGAAGGAACTCGCCGACGAGGCGAACCTTCCCCCCTTTACGATCTTCCACGATCGGACATTGAGGGAAATGGCCGTCTATTACCCCCGGACACGGGAAAGCTTATCGGCGATCTACGGGATCGGCACGAGAAAACTTGAAAAATACGCCGACGCCTTCCTGGATATCATCAGGGGGCATTGCCGGACCCACCAGATCCCGGAGGGACAAAAACCGGCCCCGGTTGCAGAGCCTGCGCCCATTCCCCCAGTCGACAGCGGCAAGCGCCGGTATCTTGTCATCGGCGAGAGCTTCAACCAAGGCCGCACCATCGACCAACTGGCCGGGGATTTCAACATCAAGCGCGACACGGTACTCAGCCATCTCTATCAGTGCCTGTGGGAAAACCATCCCCTCCGACAGAACGATTTTCTGATGAACTCCAGCTTGACGGAGGATCAGCGGCAATCGGCATTATCATCCTTCGCCCGTCTGGGAACGGAACGGCTGCGCCCCGTTTTTGAGGATCTGAACGGGACGATCCCTTACGAGGAGCTGAAGCTTCTCCGCCTGCACCATCTGTGTCGGGATCAGAACCGCCCCGAGAACCATAAAACCTTTGTCTGCCTGGCCGCATCCCGGAAATACGGCGGCTACTGCCTGGCGGGCAAGGAATGGGCGGAGGGAAAAGTCGGACCGTGGCTCCGTCCGGTCAGCAGGAAGGAAACCGGCGAACTTTCCACGGGAGAAATCCGAATGAATAACGGGGATATTCCGCAATGCATGGATATCATCACCATCGATACCCAAGGCGCCGCGTATCATCCATATCAGAAGGAAAATGTCCTGATTGCAGAAAAACAGCCCTGGATCTGGCAATGGAAATTATCCCTTGATGCCTTGCCCAATCTGGTGGATGATGTGAATAGTCTCTGGCTGCCGGGTTTTCACAGCACAAACGGCGTGAACGACCGTGTGCCCGAAGAGGCTCTGAGGGAGGCAAACGATCCGTCGCTTTACCTGATCCGGCCGGATGGTTTTACCCTCGTGGTGTCAGACGATCTGGATGGAAGAAAAAAGGTTCGCGCCAGGTTCGCATACCGTGATACCTCTTATCTCCTTTCGGTGACCGATCCCGGCATCGAAAGGACATATCTCATGAAGGACCAGGGCGAGTACCCATTGATCACCAGGGATCTTTACCTGACGGTCAGTTTGGGCGAGCCTTTCAACGGCTATTGTTATAAACTGGCGGCCGCCGTGATCACTATAGAATGATAAGGTTTTTAAATGTTAGAACTTTTTACGATCGGCCATTCGATTCATTCTGTTGAACGGTTTGTCGACCTGCTGAAGACGCATGGCGTCACCGCCCTCTGCGACGTCAGGTCCAGCCCCTACAGCCGTTTCACGCCCCAGTTCAACCGCGAATCGCTGAAGGATGAATTGGCGGGACATCGCATCATTTACCTCTACCTGGGCGCGGAACTGGGTCCGCGCAGCTCCGATCCGACCTGCTACGAAGGCGGAAAGGTTCAATACAACCGTCTTGCCGGCAAGGACCTTTTTCAACAGGGGCTTGGCCGTCTGCGTAAGGGCATGACGACCTATCGCATTGCGCTCATGTGCGCCGAGAAGGACCCTCTCACGTGCCATAGGATGCTTCTGATCTGCCGGAATTTGCGCGGGGATGATATCGTTATCCGGCATATCCTTGAAGATGGCTCTCTGGAAGACAATCGGGATACCGAGATGCGACTCATGGAGCAATTGAAAATCGATCCAGCGGATCTCTTTTCCGCCGAAGCGGATCAAATCCAGCGGGCGTATGATCTCCAGGGTGAAAAGGTGGCTTATACGCTGCAGGAAGGACAGGGGATATGATGAGCAATGTTAAGGTATTTACCATCGGCTTCACCAAGAAGACGGCGGAGGAGTTCTTTACCCATTTGATCCGGGCTGGTGTCAAGCGGGTGATCGACATACGACTCAACAACGTCTCCCAACTGGCCGGTTTCGCCAAGCGGGATGATCTCCGCTATTTCCTCCGGACGATCGGCGGGATCGATTATCTCCATCGTCCGGACCTGGCGCCGACGCAGCAGATACTGGACGCTTTCAAGAAAAGCAAGGGAAGCTGGCCGGTTTACGAGAGGGACTTTTTGACATTGCTTTCCGCAAGAGAGGTTGAAGGGGAAATAACCCCGGAACTGCTGCATGAGGCATGCCTTTTGTGTAGCGAGGGAAAACCCGTGCAATGCCATCGAAGGCTTGTTGCTGAATATTTTCGGTCCAAATGGAGCAACGTGGAAATTTTTCACCTTTGAACCTTCAACTACCATGGCAAGATCGACATTCTTTTTATCTTTCTGAAAGACAGGAAAAGTTCCTGCAATAATTTCACCCGTCCAGAACTTCCCTTTTGATGTTGGAAAGGAATTACTGAAGCTCAATTTTCAGTGGAATACCTACTGCCAAACTCGCACGTGACAGAGTAGCCAAGGTAATGCTGGTATCATTTTCGTCCAGCAACCGATTTACAACGGCACGGCTCGTATGCATAAGAGCTGCCATTTCAGTCTTTGAGATGTGCAGCCTCTTCATGGCTTCTGCCAATTGCCACGCAATAACACGCTTAATAGCGGCTGCGGTTACCTCTTCCCGGATGCCCTCTTCCTTTAAGAAGTCATCAAAATCGCTTCCAATATGCCGATTACTCATACACACCTCCTACAACTGATTCTTACGGGCCCTTGCTATCTCTAACAGCCAAACTGAACCTCTTTGATATCTGTGCCAATGATCTTTCGATCTTCCGGTGGTAAATCCCGCAGGAAGTCCCTTACTGGCTCATGACCTGCTTCGGTATGGAAGAACTTTACAGATAGGATAGGCCCACTCATGGTCATATCGTATCTAAAAAGATACGTTTCTGCAAGTTCTTTTCCGTTAGAAAAAGGCAGCTCGGGATTTCCCCGGGATGCCTTTTTCATGTCCGGTAGCCAAGCCACGCGAATGCATGGGAAAATCACCGCTGGCAGTTTCCGGAATATTCTGCGACTCCTTCTCCCCTCTCCATTGCGGCGCCGGCCCGATGAGCCCAAGATCTGGTTTGAATCGCTGCAATCGATGGCACAGGTCCTGAGCAATGAGAACCAGTTGCTCCTGAAGACCATCCTGGAGCGGAAGCCCGAATCGCTCAAGGAGTTGGAAGCGGCGACGGGGCGCAGCAGCAGCAATCTCTCCCGGACGCTCAAGACGATGGCCCGGTACGGCATCGTGAAGATGGAGAAGGTGCGCCGGAACATCAAGCCGGTCGTCGAGGCGACGGATTTCACGGTTCAGTTCGGGCTATCCGCCACCCCGCGCCGAGAACATGGCGCAGGCGGTCGGGAATTCCCCCTTGGGGGGATGCAGAGGGGACAGGGAAAATGCAAGGGGCGTGACGGCCATCCGTCAGATGGCCGGCGCGCACCTTGCCTACCATTTGTTATTGCTCTTTCATTTCTTCCTACTGCTCATAAAGATATTCCACTTCCTGCTGGCCATAATCTTCATCATCCTGAATATTCTGGATATAACCACAACCAGAAAGGT
>JAHJXP010000272.1 GCA_018827585.1 Pseudomonadota bacterium
CATAAAGAAGTACTTCAGTGATGTTCCGTATGTCTGGCCAGGTATGGAGCAGACATCTGATTCGAATTGTGGGGATTGAATGACCCTCGGTATGTCCTGGAAATAGCTTACATGGTGCTGCAATAGGATTCTGGCGAAGCTATGCACGGCTTCAGCCTTGAGTATCCCATTTCTTGTTGATGTCCTTTGACGGTTGTTGAATATTTCGCTCGCAATTAGCTCATAGTCGTCATCGTTGGACAAGAATTCCTCAAACTGCTGTACTGAGTACTGCTCTGGTATATCGGGGTAAGGTGACCTCGCGGGCCGCAATCGCTGTAATGCTTGACCATTACAGAAACGTATCACGGCATTTCTTGTGGAGCTATATTTGGCGCCAAGGGAGAAGACGGCATCGATGATGCAAAAAGGCAGGCTGCGATAGAAGTATTCTTCGCTAAGTTCTGCATTTTGCAGATTCAAATGAGCTTCACAATATTGCGCTATTCTACCGGGCATCATTATTTCTCATTGGCAAATCATGTTTATCTGTATCGGTATAAAATCCTTCTATGACCTCTTCATCTCTAATAAAAACCCCTGCTGCTTTCAGGAAGGAACTACACTGCGATTAAAAGTGGTTGCACTTGTCGTTCGACTTTGTCTGACAAGGTATCTTCCGCAATATCCATGTCATATCGGCTTTGAAGATTAAGCCAGTAACGAGGCTCCTGCCCGAAATATCTTCCCAAACGTAATGCAAGTTCGGCGTTTACAGGACGTTTGCCATTCACTACATAGTTGATACGCATGGCCGGTACGCCAATGTCTTTGGCAAGGCGATACTGCGACAACGTTAGCTCATCTAATAACTCCTTTAAATATACGCCGGGATGCACCGGAGAAATACGTTTCCTGCTCATATTAAACCTCCTTTTGACCAACTTCACAAAAGTTGCTTCTTAATGAACCGCCAAGCGGGGCGTAGGTCGCTAATGATAATCTACGATCTCAACATTTTCTGCATGTCCTTCCGTCCATTCAAAACAGATACGCCATCGATCGTTGATGCGAATACTCCATTGCCCTTTTCGGTCCCCTTTTAATGGCTCAAGTCGATTGGAGGGTGGCAGCCGCAAATCCTGAATATGAACTGCCGCATCAATGGCATTCAATTTCATGAATGCCCGCTCTTGAAGGTTGCCAGGAAACTTACGCGAGAATTCCCGATAAAAAATCTTCTCTGTTTCGCTGCACCGAAAAGATCGGATCATGGTTGAATAGTAAATATTATGTTTATTATTGTCAAGGAGAAAGTATATCTATATTGTTCAATAGATAGGATCTTTTCCCTACAGCCCCATGAAGCGGGCGGCGATCGTCTTCATGATCTCGTTCGTTCCGGCGAAGATCCGCGCGACGCGGATGTCCCGCCAGGCCCGGGCGATGGGGTACTCCTCGCAATAGCCGTAGCCGCCGAAGAGCTGCATGCAGCGGTCGGCCACCCGGGAGGCCATGTCCGTCGTCCAGTACTTCGCCATTGAGACGTCGACGACGATCTGCTTTCCCTCCATGTGATCGGCGATCAGCTTGTCGACGAAGGTCCGCCCCAGCCTCGCCTCGGTCGCCATCTCCACGATCTCGAACTGGGTGTTCTGGAACTTGGCGATCGGCCTCCCGAAGGCGGTCCGCTCCTTGCAGTACTGGATGGTGATCTCCAGCATGTATTCGGCCGCCGCTACGGCGCCGATCGCGCAGACGAGCCGCTCCTGCTGGAGCTTCTGCATCAATTTGAGGAATCCGGTTCCCTTTTCGCCGAGGCGGTTTTCCTTCGGGATCCGGCAGTCGGTAAAGTAGAGCTCCGCCGTGTCCTGGCTGTGCCAGCCGACCTTCTTGATCCGCTTTCCCTTCTCGAACCCGGGGATCCCCGCCTCGACGAGGAAGAGATCGACCCCGGCGTGGGGGTTTTCGGTGGCCGGATCGCGAGCGGCCAGGACCAGCAGATCGCAGTTGATCCCGTTGCTGATGAAGGTCTTCTGGCCGTTGAGGATAATCCCGTCTCCCGACTCCACCGCCGTCATCTTGATCGCTGCCAGGTCGCTGCCCGCATTGGGCTCCGTCATGGCGATCGCCGTGATGATGTCGCCGGAGATGCAGCCGGGGAGGTACTTGTGTTTCTGCTCCTCGGAGGCAAACGACAGGATGTAGGGGACGATGATGTCGGTGTGGAGCGAGGCGGCGAGCCCCGAATGGTTCGTCCTGGTCATCTCCTCGGTGACGATGACGGAGTAGAGGAAGTCCGCCCCGAGGCCGCCGTACTCCTCGGGGACGTTCATCGCGAGGAAGCCCTGCTCTCCCATCTTCTTCCAGGCTTCCCTGGGGGCGATCCCGGCCTCCTCCCACTGCTCGACGTGAGGGGTGATCTCCTTCGCGAGGAAGCGCCGGAGCGCCTCCCTGAACATCCGGTGCTCATCGGTGTATTGCAGAATTTCCATGACGACTCTCCTTCAATTCTCGTAGCGG
>JAHJXP010000273.1 GCA_018827585.1 Pseudomonadota bacterium
ACCTGCCACGGCGCCGGACGGGTCATGAGCCGCACCCAGGCGATGAAGGCGAGCCGGGGGCGGTCGATCCCCCGCGAGTTGGCCGAGCGCGGCATCATCGTCATGGCCTCCGGCCGTGGGACCCTCCAGGAGGAGATCCCCGAGGCCTACAAGGACTTGGACGAGGTCGTCGAGGTCGTCCACCGGGCGGGCCTCTCCCGGAAGGTGGCGCGACTGCTCCCCCTGGGATGCATCAAAGGATAATTATTATTACAGGGAGTAAATCTTCGCTCCCGGCAGGACAGTCATCCCGTTTTTCAGGAGGACCTCGATTGCCGCATCCGGGTCGTCGAACCTGAAGATGATGACGGCGTTCTGGCCGCTCTTCTCCACGAAGGCGTACAGGTATTCGATATTGATGCCGTTTTTGGACAGGACCTCCAGGATCCCATGGATGCCGCCCGGCCGGTCCGGGACCTCGACGGCCACGACGGTGGTCCGGCTGACCCGGAGGTTCTGCTCCTTCAGGACGCGGCTTGCCGTCTCGACGTCGTTGACGATCAGGCGGAGGATGCCGAAATCGGAGGTGTCCGCCAGCGACAGGGTCCTGATGTTGATCCCGGCGTCCTTCAGGATGCGGGTCGCCTCTTCCAGAGAACCAGGTTTATTCTCCAGGAATATGGATATCTGTTCCACCTTCATCGTGCAACCTCTCTTCCTTTCCGCCGGTAGAACCTCCCGGCCGTCCCGTGCGGAGGACCTTTTTCCAGTTTCCCCAAGGGCCGCTCAGAGCTGACGCCGGTCCTGCACGCGGCTCGCCTTTCCCTCGAAGCGTCGGAGGGATTTGGGCTCCACAAGCTTAACCCTGGCGGAGATTCCCAGGAACTCCTTGATGTCATTGACGATGCGCCTCTCCATGTTCTGGAGGACCTTCACCTCGTCGGCGTTCGAGAAGAGCCTTTCGCTGACCTCCACCTGGATCTCAAGGGTGTCGAGGTTGCCGGTGCGCTCCACGATGAGCTGGTAGTGCGGCTCCAGACCCTCGATCCCCGTAAGGACCGCCTCGATCTGGGAGGGGAAGACGTTGACCCCCCTGATGATCAGCATATCGTCGCTGCGGCCCGTGATGCGGTCCATCCGCAAGAGAGTCCGGCCGCACCGGCAGGGTTCCAGCAGCAGGCGGGAGATGTCCCGGGTCCGGAAACGGATAAGCGGGAAGGCCTCCTTCATGATCGTCGTGAAGACCATCTCCCCCTTCTCGCCGGGCAGCAGGACCTCGCCGGTGTCCGGGTTGATCGTTTCCACCAGGAAATGGTCCTCGAAGATGTGCATGCCGTTGCGGCCCTCCTGGCATTCCATGGAGACGCCGGGGCCCATGATCTCGGAGAGGCCGTAGATGTTGAGCGCCGTGATGCCCAGGGCGTTTTCGATCTCGGCGCGCATCTTCTCGCTCCAGGGCTCGGCGCCGAAGATCCCGACCCGGAGCCTCAGGGCCCTCATGTCGATCCCCAGCACCTTTCCCTCTTCCGCCAGGTTCAGTGCGTAGGAGGGGGTGCAGCAGAGCGCCGTCGGCCCGAAGTCCTGGAGGATCATGAGCTGCCTCTTGGTGTTGCCGCCGGACATGGGGATGACGCTCGCACCCATCCTTTCCGCCCCGTAGTGGATCCCCAAGCCCCCGGTGAACAGGCCGTAGGCGTAGGCGTTGTGGAGGATGTCATTCTTCGTGAGTCCGGCGGCCACGAGGCAGCGGGCCATAAGCTCCGACCATGTGTCGATGTCCCTCTGCGTGTAGCCGACGACGGTCGCGCGCCCGGTCGTCCCGGAGGAGGCGTGCAGGCGGACGATGCTGCTCATCGGCACGGCGAACAGGCCGAAGGGGTAATTTGCCTGGAGGTCCTGCTTCGCGGTGAAGGGAAGCCGCCGGAGGTCATCGAGGGTCCGGATGTCGTCCGGCTGAACGCCGGCCTCGTCGAACGCCCTCCGGTAAAAGCCCACGGTGTGGTAGACCCGCTGGACGACCTGCTTGAGTCTCTTGAGTTGCAAGGCCTCCAGCGCCTCGCGCGGCAGCGTTTCGTATTCTTCATTGAAGATCATCGGACCAGTCCCCCTCTCGTTTCTTTTTCGCGATCGATCCGCCCTCTCTGCAGGGAAACGGTGAATCCTTTGCCCGCGGGCTTCGCCGGCGCGGAAAGAGAAAACAACAAGCCCGCTTAAAAAATTCTATAGCAGAAGTTTTTTCCCTGGGCAAGGAGACCTTTTCCCTGATCCGCTTTTCAGGTTTCTCTGGCGGCCGGGAGGGGGCGCCGGGCGTAGCGCTGATAGAGGCGGAGCAGCCAAACCGTCACGATCGCCATCGCCAGCCGGGGGACGTAGAGCCAGAAGAGGTGGATGCCCAGCGGCAGAAAGAGGGGCGGGTCCTCTACCATCGAGTGGTTCATCCCGATGGAGAGGTGGAGGATCTCCAGTTCGTCCCTGCTCAGATGGCCGCTTTTCGCCTCCTCCACGATGATCGCCCCGCCGTAGGAGAGGCCGAAGATGACCGCGGTCATCCAGAGAAAGCCGACCTTCACGTCGAGTCCCATGATCCGGAGAAAAGGGCCGAGCGTCCGGACGAAGGGGTGGATCCAGCCGAAGGACTTCAGGAGTTCCAGGAGCGTCAGGAGGACCATGATGATGACGAAGATCTTCGCCGTGAGCGCCAGGGTCGTCCCCGCCCAGTGGCGGATCATTTCCCAAAAGGCGGGGCCTGCGGAAAGGGCGCCCTCCGCCGCCGCGGGCATGGCGGGGGAGCTGCCCACCCAGGGGACCATCAGCAGCACGGTGACGACGGCGGCCGCGAGGCGGACCGCCGTGGCCTTCAGGGGGTGGATGCCGGAACTCCCCTGGATGATCCCTTCCTGAATCAGGGAGTGGGCCATCAGGATGAAGACGGCCATCAGCGTCATCTGGGCCGCGCTGAAGGGAAGGACGGCCATCGCGGCGAGCCCTCCGTATACGGAGCTCAGCATCCCGATGACGAGCGGGAGGGCGGCGGTCGGCGGGAGACTGAAGATCCCCATCAGGGGTTTGAGGAGAAAATCGAGGCGGCCCAGCAGGCCGCTCCAGTCGAGGACCGACGTGAAAAGAGAGATGGGGATGACGATCTTCATCATCCACACAAAGCCGCCCCATCCCTTTTTCAGCCCGGAGATGCCGCCCTCTTTGAGTTTGGACCGACAATCCGTTTGCCCGTTCATTGCTTTTTACGTTCCTGTTACCCCTCTTTGATCGGCGCCGTTCCCTGAAATGGGAAAAGGCAGGGAAAGGGCCTCTTCATTATCAGCCGGAGCGGAAAAAGGGAAGGATTTTTACTGAAATCCCCTTTGCAAAGAAAGGGACGGATATGTTACTAAAATTATAATATCAGAACGGGCCTCCGGCTTTTCAGGGAAACGGGATGAAGCTGACGATCTACCGCAAGCTGTTGCTAAGCTATCTCGCGATGGCGCTTTTGACCGTTTTGGCCAGCGCCTACGCCGTCTTTAGCCTCCGGCAGCTCAACGACCTCGCCTACCGGATCATCAGCGAAGATTTCGCAATCGTCGACCTCAGCAAGAAAATACTCGACGCCCTCATTGCCCAGGAGAGCGCGGCAAAGCGCTACCTGATACTCCGCGATCCCACGATCGAGGAGATCTTCTGGACGCGTAGCCGGGAATTCAAAAGCAGCGTCGGGGGGCTCAACAAGGGCCGTTTTCCCGCCCTCGAACCGGCGTCGGCGCGTCTCTCCGTCCTCCACATCCGGTACGACGGCCTCTTCGCCATGCAGATTGAACAGGTCCGGCAGGGCCAGATTGAAGAGGCCCAGGCGCTCTCGGAGATCCCGGGGAGGCAGACGATCGACGAAATGGCCTTGCTTGTCCGGGGGATCCAGAAGGGGGCGGAAACGGCAATAAATGAACGGATGAACGAGATCAAGGCCCGGGGGGACCGGGCGTCCCGCTTGACGGTTGCGCTCAGTCTCGTCAGCGTCCTGGCGGGGATACTGATCGTCCTGCTTGTCACCTACAACATCTCCCGTCCGCTCAGAAGGCTGGAAAAGGCGACCGCCGAAATCGCCGAGGGGAGGTTCGATCACGACCTGCGCCTCAACCGCCGCGACGAGATCGGGAGCCTGGTCCACGCCTTCGGGGCGATGGCGCGGAGGCTCAAGGTGCTTGAGGAACTCAACCTCGATGCGAGTCCCCTCACTGGTCTCCCCGGGAACCTGGCGATCGAGAGGGAGATCGAGAAGCGCCTGGCGGAAAAAGCCCCGTTTGCTCTCTGTCATGTGGATCTTGACAATTTCAAGCCGTTTGTCGATATGTACGGATACGCCTGGGGCAGCGAGGTCATCAAGGAGGTCGCCCGGCTGCTGATCGTCCAGATGAAGACGGCGGGGGCGCCGGAGGATTTTCTGGGGCATATCGGCGGGGACGATTTCGTGATCATCTCTGAGCCTCTGCGGGCGGAGCGGATCTGCCGCGAGGTCGTTGCCGGATTTGACGGGCGGATCCGGACATTCTACACGGAGCAGGACCGGGAGAAGGGGTTTTTCATCGGGAAGGACCGGGAGGGGCGCCAGCGGAAATTTCCCCTGATCACCGTGACGATAGCGATCGTGACCAACGACGGGACCCGTTTCGGCAACCCTCTCGACATGGCCGAGGCGGCGGCGCAGCTCAAGGAGTATGCGAAGACCCTTCCCGGCAGCAACTACGTGACGGAAAAGGACGTGCAGGGGGGATGAAACAGTTGCGGGCGGCGATCTTCATTGTTCTGGCGGGGATTCTCCTGGCGGGGTGCGCCACCACGCCGCCGCCGGTCGAAAAAGTCGAACAAAAGGTAGCTGTGACTGCGCCTTTGCCCCCGCCGGTTGTGAAGGCCCCGCCGGCGAAGCCCAGCTTCGAGGATAGAGATCTCTTCTCCGCCGGGCTTTCTCTGCTAACCCGGGCGGAGGGCCCCGAGCAGGCGGAGGCCCGTTCGATCTTTGTCTCCCTCCTCCAGCGCTATCCGCAGAGCCCGTGGCGGCCCGCTGCGGAAACCCTCATCCGTCTGATCGACGAGGGACAGGCGCTGCGGGAAGCCTACCGCCGGGAGCAGCTCCTGAGCGAGCAGGGCCGGGCGGAACGGGCCATGATCCTGCAGGAGAACGAGCGGGTGAAAAGGACGGTCCGGGAACTGACGGAAAAGCTCCAGGCGGAAAAGGCAATCCTCTCCCAGGAGAACGAACAGCTCAGGAAAGATATCAAGCGGCTCAGGGAGCTGGAGATCGAGATCGAAAAGCGGGACCGGATGCTCCGCTGAAATAAGATATCAGTTGATGAAATCGCAAAAAGTCTTAAAAGTCACGAAAATGGGGCGGCTTCGTAATAAGGCCGCAGGCAAGGCGCGCGAACCCGGAGGAGTGAGGCGTACGATAGACGTACGCTGCAACGACGAAGGGTGAAGCGCAACGCAGCATCCGGTCTTTTTACGAAGCCGTCATCAGTTGGTCTTCATGATGGCGATAATGTGCTGTTCGATGGTCTCTTTCGGCAGGGCGCCCACGAGGCTGTTGACCAGCTTTCCGTCCTTGAACAGGAGCATCGTCGGTATGCTGCGGACGTCGTAACGGGAGGCCGTCAGCGGATTTTCGTCCACGTTGAGCTTGGCGATCAGGACGCCGCCGCCGTACTTTAAGGCCAACTCGTCGAGGATCGGCGCCATCATGCGGCAGGGACCGCACCACGGCGCCCAGCAGTCCACGAGGACCGAGCCGGGGGCGGAGAGGACCTCGTGGGAGAAGGTGCCGTCGGTCACCTCGACGGGACGCCCCTGATCTCCGGTGACGACCAGGGCTGCGCCGCACTTGCCGCAGAACGGTTTGTCGCGCAGGCGGTTTTCGGGCATGCGGTTCTTCGTGCCGCAGTTGAGGCAGCGGATGATCATCTCGTCGAGCGTCGCGCGACACTTGCCGCAGAGCGGCCGGTCGTGGAGCCTTTGTTTTGGGATGCGATTTTTCGTGCCGCAGTTGAGACAGCGGATCACCATCTGTTCCGGTTTCATATGGCCACCTTCACGGTGACGGGTTTCAGGACGCGGATCAGTTCCGCCGGCGCAATCTCGGCCAGCAATCCCCGGCTGCCGGCGTTGATCAGGATACGGGGAAGGGCGGCGATCGCTTCTTCCATGAAAATCCGCAGGGATTTGCGCGTCCCGAACGGGGAGGTTCCTCCCACCCGGTAGCCGGTATGCCTCTCCGCGACCCGGGGGTCGCAGGGGGTTACCGTCTTGACCCCGAGGGTCCGGGCCAGGGCCTTCGTCGAAACCTGCCGGTCCCCGTTCATGAGGACGATCATCGGGTTCCCCCGGTCGTCCTCCATGACGAGGGTCTTGATCACGAGGTGTTCATCAACCCCCAGTTCCCGTGCCGAGACCCGGGTCCCCCCGTGTTCCTCGTAACTGTACGGGCAAAGGGTGAAGACCACCCCCTCCCGCTTCATGGCGAGAATGGCGGGGGTGACCGGTATCCGCTCCCTGGGCATTGCTGTAGCCCCTGTTTTAAAAAGCAGGCGGTTGTCCCGCGGCAGGCCCTACGCCTGAGGCTGGGCGCCCTCTTCCTTCTTCTTTTTCTTTTTGGGCTTCGCCTCGTCGGGGGGAGGTGCGGGGGCTATCTTTGCCTTGGGGACCTCTTCCTTCGGCATTGCCAGACGTTCGGCCTTCACCGCCGCCAGTTCCTCCGTCCGCTTCTCGTTGGCGGCGATCGCATTCAGGCGGACCTGCGACTCTCTGATTTTCGACTTCAACTCCTTGACGAGGACGTCCCGCGCGATCTTCTTTTCGTCAATCCCTTTTCCGGAAAGAAGGGCCGCGCGCCTTTCCAGTTTCACTTCCCATTCGGCCTTCTGCCTGAGTCTCGTTGCCTTGCTCTCGGACGACATAGATATCTCCTTTTCATCAAAAATCCCCCGGCGCTCTCTTCGCTGATACCTCCGTGGGGAGACCTACCTTATCAGGATTCCACGGGGAAAGCCAGTTCATTCACCGCCGGTCTCCGGGTCTATTATTTCTGCAAGGCTTCTTTGGCCTTGTCGGATGCCTTCTGGAGGGACTGTCCAGCCCCCCTCGATATCCTTTCCCATGCCTTTGAAGGTATTGCATCCGGCGAGAATGCCGCAGAACAGCAACGCAATAACGACCCCGGTGAGACGCTTCCAAACTCTCATTGTAAAATATCCCCATTTTTGGGGAAGAAATAGCAAATCGGCGCGGCAAGCTCAAGTGAAAGATGAGGCCGCCCTCGGCAACAGGGTCCTCCGGGCGACCGCGGCTGTTGCTGTTGACATCCGTCCAAGGATTTAGTATTGGTGACAAATCCCGGATCGGGGTCCGGGACAGGCGCAGGAATCCCGTCTTTTCAAGGGCATCATGGATGACGCTCTCGTAAAAAGTCATAAAAAGCCTTGAACTGGGGGCGGCTTCGTAAAAAGGCCCCCGGCCTTCGCCGGGGCAGGCTCCGGCAAGGCGAGCGAAACCCGAAGAGTGAGGCGTACTTTGGCGTACGCCGCAAGAACCACTAAAAGATCAGATTTTCAAAGATATCCCTTCTTGGATAGAGGAGAACGGAGATGACGAAAAAAACGATTGCGGCGATGGTTCTGTCGGTCTTGTTGCTTGCGTCCTGCGCGAGCTATGAACGGCAGGTGGTGCCCTTCAAGATGCCCTCGGCCTATCCCAACGCCGCGGCCGTGGCGGGCGCGACAATTGCCGCCAAGGCTTACGACAACCCCGAGGAGGCGTCCGCCGCCTTCGGCTTCGACATCCGCGGGGCGGGCATCCTCCCCGTCCAGTTGATCTTCGATAACACGGGCAGCCATCCGCTGGAAGTCCTGGCGGAGAAGACGCTCCTCGTTGACGAGGAGAACAACCTCTGGCCGATCCTCGATCAGGGGATGGCCTATGACAGGCTGGCGGGGAAGACCGAGCTCGGAAGGGTGGCGCCTGAGGCCGCCAAGGGCGGCCTGCTGGCAGGTGCGGCCGGCGCGGTCATCGGTGCGGCGATCGGGATAGTGACCGGCCAGAATGTGGCGGTCGCCGCGGGGAAAGGGGCGGCCGTCGGGGCCGCCGCCGGGATCACCATGGGCGGGGCCCAGGGGCTTAGCGATTCGGACGCACGCCGGCAGATCCGGGAGGACCTCCAGAAGCGGTCCCTCGAAAAGAGGGCGGTCCCTCCCCAGGAGGTGGCCCACGGCTTCATCTTCTTCCCGGGGGAGGCCAAAAAACCCAAAGAGCTCCGGGTCAGCATCAGGGAGATGGATACGAAGCGGACCCATCCGCTGATCATGAAATTCTGGTGAGGCCGCAAACGGCTGACGGATGCTGGTTCGCCCGTTTCCGTGAGGGTCCGCGGGGTGGAGGCCCCGAGGTTTTTTGGGACGGCTTGATTTTCCCCGGTCTTTGGGATATGTTTCACCCCTGTTCCGGTCGGGGGACCGGAAGAAGACGCCGGAAGGCGGCAAAAGCCGCAGGACGGCGAATATGCCCGGAGTAGTGAAGTGGATTTCAATCCCTGCATGAAACACAAGGTGGTCCGCAAGGCGGTGCGCATGTTCGCCGAGGCCGAGCTGGGTCCGATCGCCCACGACATCGACCGCGACGCCCGCTTTCCCTGGGAGGTCGTCGAGAAGATGAGGCCGCTGCAGTTCTTCGGCCTCCAGGCGCCCAGGGCCTACGGCGGCGCGGAGATGGACTCGATCAGCTACGCGATCGCCATCGAGGAGGTTTCCCGCGTCAGCGCCGCAATGGGTCTCTGCCTCACCGTCCATAACAGCGTCGGTGTCTACCCCATAGTCCGGTTCGGGACGGAGGAGCAGAAGCGCCGCTTCCTGCCGGCGATGACCCGGGGCGAGCGGATCGGCGCCTTCTGCCTGACCGAGGCGAACGCCGGTTCCGACGCGGGCGGCGTGGAGACGACCGCCGTCCGGGACGGCAGCGATTTCGTGCTCAACGGCACGAAGATTTTCGTGACCAACGGCGGTTGCTGCGGCGCCGCGCTCATCTTTGCGATCACCGACCCGCAGAACCCCCAGCGGAGCGCCGGGGTTTTCGTTGTGGAAAAGGATACCCCCGGCTTCACCGTCGGTGAGATCGAGGACCTCTGCGGGATGCGGGCAAACCCCGTTTCCTCCCTCTTTCTGGAGGAGTGCCGCGTTCCGGAGACCAACCTGCTCGGCCGTCCCGGCGACGGGATCAGGATCGGCCTGACTGCCCTCGACACGGGCCGGATCGGCGTCGCCGCCCAGGCTCTCGGCATCGCCCAGGCCGCCTTCGAGGATACCGTCCGCTATTCCAAGGAACGGCAGCAGTTCAGGAAGCCCATCTCGTCTTTCCAGACCATCCAGAATTATCTGGCCGATATGACGACCGAGATCGACGCGTCGCGTCTTCTCCTCTACCGGGCCTGCGCGATGAAGGATTCGGGGCGGCCCTTCGGTGCGGAGGCGGCGATGGCCAAGCTCTACTGCAGCGCCACGGCCACCCGCGTGACGAACCTGGCGGTCCAGGTCCACGGGGGGTACGGCTACAGCAAGGAATACGACGTGGAACGCTATTTCCGGGACGCAAAAGTCACGGAAATTTACGAGGGGACAAGCGAAATCCAGCGCATGGTCATCGCGCGCGCGGTGCTGGCCCAGAGGACTTAGAAGACGATGTTGAAGATGGTCGTTTGCATAAAGCAGGTGCCGATGGTCTCCGAGCTCCCCTGGGACCCGGCGACGGGCACCCTCCAGCGGGACCTGGCCGAGGGGATGATCAACCCGGCCTGCCGCTCGGCCCTCGAGGCGGCCCTCCGGATCAGGGAGACCGAAGGGGGGGAGATCACCGCGATCACGATGGGGCCGCCGATGGCCGAAGAGGTCCTGCGCGAGGCGATCGCCCTGGGGGCGGACCGCGGCGTCCTGCTGACCGACCGCAAGATGGCGGGTTCGGACACCTCCGTGACCTCCTGCGCCCTCGCCCGGGCCATCGAGCGGACCTGCGCCGGCTTCGACCTTGTCCTGTGCGGCTTCTCCACGAGCGACAGCGAGACCGCCCAGGTCGGACCGCAGCTGGCGGAAGAGCTCACGATCCCCGGCGTGGCCTATGTGAACTCCATCGAGGTCGCGGGACGCACGGTCCGGATGCAGAGGATATCCGACGATTTCCTGGAAACCCTGGAGATGGACCTCCCCGGCCTGATCACCGTGACGGCGGACGCCGATTCCCAGAGGCATGTCCCCTTGGGGGGCCTCCAGCGGGCGTTCGCCGAGGCGGACATCGCCACTCTCGATGCGGAGGCCCTCGGCCTCGATCCGGAAAGGATCGGGGTGAAGGGATCCGCCACACGGATCCTCAATGTGTACTCGCCGACGGCGGCAAAGAAGAATCTCGTCCTGACCGGGGCGCCCAAAAGGATCGTGGAGCAGCTCTTCGCTCGGTTCGACGACAAGATCGGCGGGGCGATCGGCAAGGATCTGAAAATGGACAGAAAGCCATGACGTAGCCTTCCCCGAGAGAGGCGGGGGGCGATTCAATGCGAGAGCAGGGGAAATGGGTGAAAAAAAGCGGGCCATCTGGGTCTTCGGCGACTACCGGAACTACTTCCAGAATCGTGTGACCCTCCAGCTCCTCTCCCGGGCGAAGGAGTTGGCGGCCAAGATCGATGCCGAAGTGTGCGCCGTCGTCTTCGGCCACTGGACGGACGAGTGGGTGGGCGATGCACTCTCCCACAATCCCACCTTTTGCGGGGTTGTGGGAGAGTCAATCGCCCACGGCGCCGACAAGGTCTACCTGACCGACCATCCACGGCTGGCCGCCTACAGCATGGAGACCTACGCGCTGCTGATGGAGAGACTGGCACGCCGGGAGGGGCCGGAGATCATCCTGATCGGGGCCACCGCCTTCGGCCGGGAGTTCGCCCCCCGGGTGGCCAAGCGCCTCGGTACGGGGCTCACCGCCGACTGCATCGGCCTGGATATCAACGGGGAAGGGCTCCTCGTCCAGACGGCCCCCTCCTTCGGGGGCAACCTCGTGGCGGAGATCGTCACCCCCGAGCGCCGTCCCCAGATGGCCACGGTCCGTCCGGGGACCTTCCAGGAGATACCCCATGACTACGTCCGGAAGGGGGAGGTCAAGCGGGTCTCCATGCCGGAAGGTCTTCCGGCGGACAGGGTCCACCTGATCAGTTCGGAGCGGTTTCTCCCGCGGGAGAGAAAGTTGGAGGACGCCAATGTCGTCGTGTGCGGCGGCCGCGGGATGGGGAGCAGGAAAAAATTCGCGAAACTCTTCGAACTGGCCGAACTCCTGGGCGGCGAGGTGGGGGCCACGCGCCCCGTCGTCTATGCCGACTGGGCGGACCACGACGCCCTGGTCGGCCAGGCCGGAAAGCATATCCGGCCGCAGATACTCTTCTCCTTCGGGATCAGCGGCGCCATCCAGCACACCGCCGCCTGCAACGACGCCAGGTTCGTCATCGCCGTGAACAAGAACCCCAACGCCGCCATGATGAAACGGGCCGACGTGGCGATCGTTGCCGACGCGAGCCAGCTCTGCACGACGCTCATACAGGAGCTCAAGCGCCGGATCCGCTGACAGGGCTGTTGAAAAACGCCCGTCTGCTGCGTTCCCTCATCCTTCATCGCTGCGACGTACACCCAAGGTACGTCTCGCTCCTCAGGATTGGCTCCGCGTCGCTCCGCGATTCTGCGAATTCAGAGGCCTTGCATCCGGCCATTTTTGAACAGCCCCGATCCTGCGTCCTCATAGGCCGAGTTGCCCGGCGATTCCCCGCATGGCCCCGAGGGAGATCTCCACAAACTCCTCCAGGGAGAGCCCGATCTGCTCGCATTCCCGGATCGTCTCGCGGTTCACCGAGGCGGCGAAGGCCTTCTCCTTCATCCGCTTCGTGATCGACTTCACCTTGACGCTCGCGATCTTTTTGTCCGGATAGACCAGGGCCGTCGCCACGATAAGGCCGGTAATCGTCTCGCCGGCGGCAAGGGCGTGTTGGAACCCGGTGCTGCGTTGGACCCCGCAGACCGCCTCGTTGTGCATCTTCACGGCGTCTACGATCTCCGGATCGATCCCCGCCCCCGAGAGGAGCTTCTCCGCCTCGATGCCGTGGCGGGAAAGGTCGCCGCCGACCACTTCGATGTCGATGTCGTGGAGGAGCCCGGCGAGCCCCCATTTCTCCTCGTCCCGCCCGAGCCGCCGCGCCAGCGCCCGGAGGATGGCCTCCGCGGCATAACTGTGGTCGAGCATCCGCTCGTTTTTCATGTGCCTTTTCAGCAGAACTTCCGCTTCGTCCCTGGTCATTTCCTCTCCTTTCCGCCCTGCACGGGAGTTTGCTATCATTGTTCGGGAAGATCGTACATTACGCCATCGCTAAAGTCCAAATTTATCCTTCCCGCCTGACCGCAAGAGGCGGGTCGCGTGCGGCAAGCTCCTTGACGGTCAATCTCTTTTTCCTGTCTCCGCTGGATCATCTTGCTCAGAAGAAAGAGTGTCTGGCGGTGCTGTTCCCTGCTGGCGGGCGTGGCGGCACGAAATAGGCATGGCCTGATCCTGATTTCTGTGCTATTGGAACCTTCAAATTGCAGCAAAGAGGAGCCCATGGCGTGAGGGACAAGAGCCGCAACAAGGAGCGTCCGGCGGGACGATTACCGCCTCTGCGCAAGATTCTCATCCACATCCGGGAGGAGAAAAGAGAATGGAAGAACCGGATCATCACCGGCTCGGCTTTGCCTGCGCCTACACGCCCCTGCAAATGATCGCGGCGGCCGGGTTCACGCCGTACCGGGTTCTCCCCATGACGGAAGCACCGGACCGGACGGGGAGGCTCCTGCACGACAACCTCTGCCCCCACGTCAAGCGCATCCTGGACCGCGCCCTGGGCGGAGATCTCCCGCCGCTGGCAGGCGTGGTCTTCATGAACAGCTGCGACGCCATGCGCCGCCTCCATGACGCATGGCGGACCCTCCCCGGCGGCGCGCCTTCCGTCCTGATCGATCTGCCCGTCACCGCGGATGAGCCTTCCGTCGCGTTTTTCGCCGGTGAACTCGAACGCCTCGCCGGGACGCTGGAGGCCTGGGGCGGCGAACCTCTTACCCCCGCCCGGATCTTCCGCGGGATCGAGGAGTACAATGCCCTCTCGACGCTTCTGACGGCGCTCGCCGACAGGGTCGACAACGGGACACTCAAAGACGGTCCGGCCCGGCAACAGGAGGCCTTCAACCGGGCGGCGACTGCGCCCCTTTCCGAAACCGCCGCCTTCGTCCGGGCGCTCCTGGCGGAACCGGCGGACGGCCGCGATCCGGATTCCGTCCCCCTCTACCTGTTCGGCAACGTCCTGCCGGACCCCGAGGCCTTCCGGTTCTTCGCCGATTGCGGGGCGCGGATTGCGGCCTCAGACCTGTGCAGCGGGACCCGCCTGTTTCAGCCCATCCCGGTCGGCGCCGGGGAGGATCCCTATCGAGGCCTTGCCCGGGCGATCCTGGGTCAGAGGCCCTGCGCCCGCACCTTCGACCCCGCCCACCCGGTCCGGATCGCGGAGGACATCCTCGACGCCGCCCGGACGGCCGGCGCCAGGGGCGTGATCTGTCACACGGTCAAGTTCTGCGATCCCTACCTGGCCCGTTTGTCCGCGGTCCGCCTGAGGCTCCAGGAGGAGGGAATCCCTTTTCTCCTTCTCGAGGGCGACTGCACGCTGCGCTCGATCGGCCAGCAGAGGACGCGGATCGAGGCCTTCGTGGAAATGCTGAGGTGACGACGATGATGTTTCAATTTTTTCAGGAGATGGAGCGGGGAATCGAGGCCTCCATCCGCCGGAGCGAGGGCCAGGCGAGCCCACGGAAGCGCTACACCCTGGAGGTTGCCCGTCTCGGGAGGCGCCTCTATTCGGGGGAGGGAAAGATGGCCTGGTGCGGGATCGTTGCCCCCTTCGACCTCCTGTCTGCCATGGGCGTCACCTCCTGTTTCGTGGAATTCGTCGGCGCCATGCTCGCCTCCACCGGAATGGCGAGGGAGTTCATCGAGGCGGCCGACCACAGCGGCTACTCCTCCGATGCGTGCAGCTATCACCGCTCCGTCATGGGCGCCGCCATAAAGGACACCATGCCCGTTCCGGATATCCTCGTCGGAACGACGAACCCCTGCAGCGGGGGGCTGGCCGTCATCGAGAACCTGTCGCGCCATTTCTCCCGGCCGATGTTCGTCCTCCATGTCCCCCAGGACGAATCCGGCGGGAACGTATCCTATCTGGCCGACCAGATTCGCCGTCTTGCCCGGTTCGTCACGGACCATACGGGGCTCCCCCTGGATCGGGAGCGCCTCCGCCGCGCCATTGAGAACACCAACCGCGTCCATGCCATAGGCTCCGAGGTGTACCGCCTCGCCCAGCATGTCCCGTCTCCGGCCACGAGCAAGGACTTGAGCAACTTCGGCATCGTCATGGCCCTTTTTCTGGGAAACGATGCCTCCGTCGAAGTGGCGGAGGCGTACCGCGATGCGTTCCAAAACCGAATCGCCGAGGGGAAGGGCGGGGTGCCCGGCGAAAAGATCCGCCTGCTGTGGATCCAGAACCGCATCCAGTTCCGCCACCCCTTGGAGAAGATGCTGGAGGAGCAGTACGGGGCCGCCATCGTCATCGATGAACTGAACGACTTCAACTGGGATCCGATCGATCCGGACGAGCCCTTCGAGGGGCTGGCGAGGCGGTCGATCTCCATTCCCTTCAACGGCACGATCGAAAGGCGGGTGGAAGTCCTCCGGGATCTGGCCCGCCGGTACAAGGTCCACGGCGCGGTCAACCCCTGCAACTGGGGCTGCCGCCAGGGGACGGGCGCGCGGGGCCTCATCGAGGCGGGGCTCCGGGAGATCGGCGTCCCCGTCCTCAACCTGGAGGTGGACTGCGTGGACGACCGGAAGTTCACCGAGGGGCAGATGCGCACCCGTCTGGAGGCCTTTCTGGAGATGCTGGATGGCCGGCCTTCGGCGTGGACATGAGCCGCATCGTCATTGCCGGGTATCAGGCCCGTCCAGACGGCCCACAGGGATCCCCGTTCCGGTACCGGCCCGTGCGCGTGGGCAAGGGTGGCGGTTTTGAACTCGGATTCACACGGTCTCCTGAAGCTCTTAATTCGGCTATAGAATTGATTGGGAATGGAGCATTTAGTGGCGCTTGAGAATCTGTTGGTTGTCGTTCCTCATAGTGGTGTCGTGATTCCAAACGAGATTCCTCTTGACTGCTTGTCTGAGGCGTTTTCTACGCTGGTGCAGAACGTCGATTGGTACACAAATTGGCTGTATGACTTTCGGGATCTTCTTGGGAATCGGCACCTTGTTTTCCCGTATTGCAGCCTCGTTCTCGAAGCGAATCGGCATCCTGAAATCCTCGATGACAGCGTGCCGCTGAAGGATGTGAAAGGAAGGGCCGTGTACGCTGAAGGACGCGAGCCGGATCTGAAGTTGCGTGCAGCACTGTCAGCAACCTACCTTAAGACATTTCATAAGACCATCGAGGACAACATCGCTGAAGGAGCCGTATTCCTTTTTGATGGTCATTCAACGGTGACCGCCAGAGGTGTGGCAGACAACCAGATAGACCTAATGAATTTCCAGCATTCCACCCTGGACAAGAACCCGGTGTACTATTCCCCGGATGTTTACGTAGAAACCTATGCAAGTGAGCTGCGCAGGCGCCTCCCCGAAGTGAAAGTGACGGTGAACAGCTCGGAATATTACACAGTATACGGGCACATTTGCGCCGCCCACTCTGTCAATGAAAGGGGTCGTGCGGGTTTAAGAGTCCCGGCTTTCATCCAAGAGACAAATGAACGACTTTACAAGAACCCCGACCGGACGCCGAATGTCATGGCGATCAATCGACTGCGGCGGGCATTCGCCGAGTCTATCAGGGAAACCATGCGCATTGTCACTCCAACGGCGAGGAAGGAGGCGTTGTGATTCAATTGCATATCGGGAGGCAGACGTTCGATTTCGATTGCGGGCCCAAGGCCCTGCAGACCGTGATGGCATACTACGGCGTGGAAACAAGGGAAGACAAGCTGATGAAGGCCCTTGGAACGGGCCAAGAAGGTACCCCGGTGTCTGCCATGATAGCGTTATCTGAGCAATACGGATTTCGTGTCGAAGCGGGTGAGCACTGGAATCTCCAGGATGTGAAGCGCTTCGTTGATGAAGGAAATCCGGTCATCGTTCTTCTGCAAGCCTGGGCAGATAGGTATATGAGTCTCGAAGAATGGCGCAAAGACTACGAGGACGGACATTACGCTATCGTCATTGACCATGCGAAGGGGGTACTGCTGTTTGAGGACCCGGGGTCCTTTCGGAGGACCTGGTTACGGGAACGGGAGTTCTTGGCACGGTGGCACGACATCGACACCAGGACCAAGAAGAAATACGAACGGTTTGGCATGGTGCTCTTGGGCAGGAAACCCGTCCAGACGACGACACCGCAGCACATGGATTGAACCCGCCCGCCCTGATCGGCGGGGCGACTTGCCCTTCCAAATTTTTACCCTTGCGCTCCAGTAAGCGGATATTCCCTCGATTTCCCCTCCGTCTCTTCTTCCCTTCGGCCGATGTAGAGGCTGGTGATGCCCAGGGTCAGGGAATGCCGCTCCACCTCCCGGAAGCCGGCCTCCTCCATCATCCCCAGGAACGCTTTCGGCGCTGGGAAATGGAGGATGGAGTCGACGAGATAGATGTAGGCGGCTGGGTTCCGGGAGAAGAAGCGCGCGACGCTTGGAAGGAAGCGCTTCAGGTAGGGGGCGAAGGCCTTTTTCCAGAGGTGGTTCTGGGGCGCGTTTATCTCCAGGACGAAGACCCGGCCTCCGGGGACGAGGACCCGCCGCATCTCCCGGAGGGCCTGAAGGCGGTCGGGTATGTTCCGGATGCCGAAGGCGACCGACGCGGCGTCGAAGCTTTCGTCGGGAAAGGGGAGCGCCAGGGCGTCGGCCTGGATAAGGCGGATGCGCTCCGCAAGGCCGCCGCGGTCGAGCTTGAGCCGGCCGACGCCGAGCATCTCCCGGACGAAGTCGACCCCCGTCACCCGGATTGCCGGATGGCGGCGCGCGGCTTCGATGGCCAGGTCCGCCGTGCCGGTCGCGATGTCGAGGAGGAGGAAGGTATCGAAAAACCGCATCTTCCGGACGGCGAAGCGGCGCCAGGCGACGTCGCGGCGGAGGCTCAGCACGCGGTTGAGGAAGTCGTACCGTCCCGTGATCGTGGCAAAGATATCCCGGACCATCCTGACATGCTCGTCGCGGCCGATCCCCGTCACCGGCGGGTACTGCTTGGGTTCTGAATCCCTGACAGGTTCTGTGTCCATCAGTCTTTCCCGGCGAAGGTCCTCTCGTAAAGGGAATCGAATCCGTCTTTCCCCGAGGCCAGCATCAGCGTGAGCGGCATGACCTTCCTCCCCTCATTGACCATCTGCAAGGCGGTCTCCCGGATGTCCCACTGGGCGTGGCCGTCCGCCCGGACGCGGGCCATGTGGTAGAGTTCCCGCGCGCTGAGACGCATCGCGACTCGACGGCGGTGGGCGTTCGTCAGGACATAGGCGGCCGCGGCGGGCGAGACCCGGCGGATCATCTCCCACATCTCTTCCGACCGGGCGCATACCTCCCGGAAGGGACGCTCCATGCCGACCGCCGCAACGGCGGGCGGGACCGTGACGCCGAGCGCCGGGTCGTAGTCCTGGACGGTGATCGTGGCCATCCGGTGCCTTTTCACCTGGGCGAAGCAGGTTGCGCTGATCGTCAGTTCAAAGGTAAGCCCGACGTGCTCGAATTCCCGCGGGGCGGCGTCGTAGGCCTTCATCCGCCGGAGAGAGGTCTTGACGAGGGCCTCCTTTCCTGCGCCGTCTATGCCTGCCGCGATTTCCCGGCAGCGGGCCAGCGGGAGCGGTGAGGAGCTGTGGAGCAGCGCCGCAACCACCGTTTCGTCGGCACCGGAGGTCGCCTCGATCAGGCGGACGAGACCATCCTTTTCCCCGGCGCTGCCGGCGGGTCGTTCCGGGCATTTTCCGGTTTCTCCTTGCGAACCGGAAAGCTCCGGAGCCATTGTCGCGACGATCTCCGCCGCCTGCGCCCGGAGCGCCTCCCTTGTCTCGCGGTCGTAGGCCGTCGGTTCCGTGTAGCGGACGAGCGACGGGGCGACATCCCTGGTCGCGTCGTAGAGCCTCCGGCTGTACTCGTTGGCCTCGGCCAGCGGACAGGCGGCCAGCCGCCGGATCATCAGCTCAATGTTCCGGGCGTTGACGGTCATCCCTAACTGGGTTTCCGTGGCGAGGGCCAGGACGTAACGGGCGTCCTCCTTGGCCCACCCCTCCAGGAGCGATTTGTTCGCCGGGTCGGCGGCAAGTTCCGGGTTCCGGGCGAAAACATGGGGGCGGAGCTTCTCGTAGAACTCGTGGTAGAAGCGGTTCTGCATCCGGACGGCGGCGACGAAGTCCTCTTCCAGACCCGCCTGCCGGATCTCGGCGGGGATGACGAAGTCGTCCTGGAGCAGGACGTAGCGCTGGGACTTCTCGGTGTAGGAGGCCAAACGGAATTTTTCGATCTCCTCGACGAGCAGACGCGAGACCCCAAGGACGTCGAGGTTGAAGACGGCGTGCTCGGCGATGGAGCTGTGGCCCATCTCGAAGACGATGTTCCGGTTGGAGGCCCTGGCTTTCTCCACCTCGCCCCGCGCGATCCGGCGCAACTCGTTGACCGGCCGCGGGTACCGGCTGATACGGGCGTAGGCGGCCGCGACGGTCTCCGGCGTCAGGTCCTGCCGCTCGGGGCGCTCGGCCGCGATCTCCCGGATGATATCGTAGTCGATGTTGTGTCCCGCCAGAATGACATCCATCTTTTGCCTCCTCCTCGAAATGACAAAGCTCTCAGTATATGTTGTAATCTTGCATCCTTTTCAAAAGCCGTCAATCATGGTAAGGCCGATTTTCAACGCCTCTTCAACGCAGAAAGAACGGAAGCGGCGGGATCTCGACGGGCGCCAGGCGGTCCCCTTCGTAGAGGACCTGGGCCAAATAGAGGCCCGAGGGGGGCGCCGTGCATCGTGCGGGGAGCTCCGAGGCGTGCACCAGCAGCCGTTCGATGTCGGTCCGGGATAGGTTCCCCCGCCCCGCCTCGACAAGGATGCCGGCGAGCCGGCGGACCATCTTCCAGAGGAAATGGGAGCCGGCGATCCGAAAGACGATCATGTCGCTCCGGGCGATGATCTCCGCCCGGTCGATCTGCACCTCCGTAGAGAGGTGCTTGTCGATCCGCTTGTCGGCAAACGAGGCGAAATCGTGAAATCCCAGGAAGATCTCCGCCGACGCCTTCATCCGGCCGGGGTCGAGATCGTCCTTCACCCACCAGACGTAGCGCTTTCCGAAGGCCGTCCGGTGGCGCGAGATCAGGTAGAGATAACTCCTCCCGCGGGCGCTGTGGCGGGCGTGGAAACCCGCCGGCGCCTCTTCCACCTTCAGGATGTTGATCGGGGCGGGGAGGAGGTCGTTAAGGCCGAAGAGGAGCCGCTGCGGGGGGAGCCGGCGAGGGGCGTCGAGGTGGGCGACTTGGGCGAGGGCGTGGACGCCAGCGTCGGTCCGGCCTGCGCCCTGGACATCGACATCCGCCCCGAAGAGATCCCGGGCGGCCTCGATTAGGGTCCCCTGAATGCTCCGGGCGTTTTTCTGAGTCTGCCAGCCGCTGTAACCGGTGCCGTCGTACTCGATCGTCAGTCTGTACCGGCAAGAGGTGAAACCCATCGCCTGTTCTCCTCTTTCCCGGTTTCCCGGCGGAAGGCGCCGTGAACGAGGAGGGTCTTCCTGTGGAAAAATCTCTGTCCGTCGCCGCATAGTGCGTCCACCTCTTCATTGCATGTATTCACGGCCTTTGTTGCCTCCCGCCGCTTTCCGAGGGCGAACTCCAGCAGGGACAACGAGCGGAAGGTCGGGCTTTCGGGTCCGGCCCGGAATGACAAGCCGCACTATCTGCGGGGCGGTTCCACCCCGCCGTTTTCCGGCGGTTCCACCAAGAGGCTCATCCCCTCCAACCCGGAGAAGTTGTGGAAACAACCGGATTCCGGTTTTCATCGGAATGGCGAAAGACGGCGATTTCCGACTTTTTACGATAGCGTCGTTGGCGCCACTGTAGAGATTTTTAAGGATTCCTGCAATCTTTTTGATGATGATCATCCCGGACCGAGGGAAAATTTTTATGGCATTCGCTCCGGAAGCTTGTTATATCACTCACAACTTGCATCCTGCGTGACGACCGGTCCGGAACGGGTTTCCGCTTTGCCGTGCGGATAAAAGGAGGGAAGCATGTCAGAGGAGATCATCATCTACGGAAAGGAGCATTGACCCTACACCCAGAAGGCCAGGTCGGCCTACGGGAAGAGGGCCAGGTACGTGGACGTGGCCGAGCCGGGCGAACTCGCGGAGATGCTCAGGCTCTCCGGAGGGAAGCGACAGGTCCCTGTCATTGCGGAGGGCGGCAGGGTTACTATCGGCTACGGCGGCACCTGAGACGTATGATGACCGGCCGTGCGCCGGTGGATTGTCAGTCATTGTAGTTCTGTTACAATTTCTGGGGAAGGGGAGAAGAGCGATGGAGATTTTTCAGACCGTGACAACGAGAAGGTGCATCCGCAAGTTCAGGCCCGATCCTGTACCCGGGGAGCTCGTCCGGGAGCTCCTGGAAGCCGCCCGCTGGTCGCCCTCCTGGGGGAACACCCAGCCGTGGGAGATCGTCGTGGTCGCAGGGGAACCGCTGAAACGCTTCAGGGAAGCCAACCGGAAGCGGTTCATGGAGGGCGCCGCCGCCGCGCCGGACACGCCGATGCCGGAAGTATGGCCGGAGCTTTTCAAGAGACGGTACACGGAGGTGGGGAAAAGGGTCCTGACCGCGCTTTTGATTCCTCGCGAGGACGTGGAAGCCCGCGTCCGCTACGGGGGCGACATGGCCGCTCTCTTCGACGCCCCCTGTCTGCTTTTGTTCTGCGTTGACAAAGGCCTCGCCCGGGAGTACGCGATGCTCGACATCGGAGCGATCCAGCAGACCGTATGCCTGCTGGCCCACGCCCGGGGCCTGGGGAGCTGCATCCTGGCCGCCTCTGTAAGATATCCGGCGCTAATCCGAGAGGCCATCAAGATCCAGGAAGGAAAGGCCGTCATTATCGGCGTTGCGCTCGGCTATCCCGATTCCGAGGCCCCGATCAACCATTTTGCAAGGGAGAGGGCAACCCCGGATGAATTTATCACCTGGGTCAGTTAAAAATTAACATAAGACGGGCGGATAAAGGGTGAACGCGACAAACGGCAGCGTTCTGCTGCGCCGGCAGGATGTCGGGGGTGCGGAGATCTCCTATCTTCTCTACGAGGGAGAGGGTCCACCCCTCATTTTCCTCCATGCCACCGGTTTTATGCCCTGGCTCTGGCACCCCCTCGCGCGGGAGCTCGCCCCCGCCTACCGCATCGTCGCCCCTTCTTTCTGCGATCACCGCGAGACCGATCCTGAAAACGGGGGACTCAACTGGGCGACCCTGGCGGAGGACACCTGCCGCCTCTGCGACGCCCTGCAGTTTAAAAGACCTTTCCTGGTGGGCCATTCGATGGGATCGACGGTGCTCGTAATCGCCAATGCCTTCTACGGCCTCTCCGCGGCGGGCATGGTCCTCATCGAGCCCATCCTTCTGCCCCGGGAATTCTACCAGGGGCCGATGCGCGTGGACGAGCACCCCCTCGCCGCCAAGGCCATCCGGCGGACAAACTTCTGGCGCGACCGGGACGAGGCCATGGCCTATCTCCACTCCCGCGCGCTGTTTCAGGCATGGGACGAGGAGATGCTGGAGCTCTACCTCCGCCACGGCATGACCCAGGGGGATAACGGGGGGCTCCGGCTCGCCTGCAGCCCGCGCCGCGAGGCCGCCCTCTTCATGGGGGGCAGGCATATGGACCCCTGGCCCCTCCTTCCGAAAATTTCCTGCCCCGTCCTGATTCTGGAAGGGGAAAAGAGCGAGAACAGGGATTTTATCGACCTCGACCGCGTCCGCTCCCTCATCCCGGATTGTGAACGCCGCGTGGTGAAGGACGCGGGTCACCTGATCCCCATGGAACGCCCCCGGGAGGTGACCGGCCTCATCCGGGAGTTCTTCAATCCCCTGCGGCCGGAGGGGTAAGGAAAGGACAATCTTCGATGGAAACAAGCGATTTCGCGGACAGGGACCGCCGGGCGGGCCGGGGTCCCGCAGGGACGAAGGGGGCTTTGGCGAAGTGATGCAGACGGACAGCGAGCGCACAACGGAAGGGCACGCCCTTCCGGAACAGCGGCAGAGGGCCGAAAACAGGTGGTGCGAAAGGCACGGCTACTTCATCGACATGGACGCCTGCCGGGCCAGGGCCAGACGCCGGCGGTTCTGCGGCCGCTGCCTCGCCCGCTGGCGGCAACTGTCCCTGCCCTTTCCTCCTATTTCACCATCCGGCCGATTATCCGGCAATTGAATTCGTGACGCTCTCGCAAAAAGCCATAAAAAGCCTTGAACTGGGGACGGTTTCGTAAAAAGGCTGTAGGCAAGGCGCGCTTTTCGGCCTCCTTTAAAACCGGCGGCGGCGCAAAGCAATTGCCAGGCCTTTCCCGCACAGGTGCTTAGGGATTCGCCGGTTTGCAGATCACCTCTTTGACCTTCAGGTCGAAAATATGGGAGCTCGTGGCCGGCCGCAGGACGAGGGCCGAATCCGCCCCCTTCCCCGTCCCTCCTACTGCAATCACATCCTCGTCGGTCCGGATGAGGCCAGCATCGGCGGCCATCAGGGCGATCTCGACGGCTACCTTCGTCCCCTGGCCGAAAATGCGGAGGGTAAAGGCCATGATCTCGTCCACCTGATAGGCGCCGACCTTGTTTCTCACGCCGCGCCCGACGCCGCCGAAGGCATGGGCGCAGGTCAGGACCTTGACGCCTTTTTCGGTCAGTTTGCGGCGGTCCTCCTCGCCCAACTTCTGCACATTGGGCTCCGCGAAGCCGGTTACATGGGTGACGGCGACGATCTCGAGGGCGGGATCTAAGCGCTTGATAGCTTCAAAGGCCGTTCGTCCGCTGCATGTCGCCAGGACCACCCGGCCGATGGCGAGCTCCTTCGCCCGCCGGCCGACGGCTTCCAGAACGGCCAGGGTATTGGCGGGACCGGGTTTCGTGAAGTACCGGCAGGATATATCCTGGAACAAGGCGTTTGCTTCCATATTTTTACCTCCTGATTCTCTGAAAACGGGATGATCCCCCCATTACCTGTGGCAGCATCATAAACAGGCGGGCCTTTCGAGTCAATCATTATTGGCGCCCCGCCGCCATAACAATTCCGGCGTCATTTTATAAGTCAACGACTGTCTTGACTATCCTTTTACCATAAATTATCATGAGTCTGCCTGTACAGCGGTCACGAGTTAACGACGGATATTGCGGGAGCCTCATCTTTCACGGGGAGCAAGACGCTTGCGTATCAGCCTTATTTCCAAACTGACCATCGGCACCAGCCTCATCCTGCTTGTCTTCATGATGTTTTTTGCCTACATCAATATCGCCACCCTCAAAACCATGCTCCTGGAAGCGGCGATCTCCGATGCCGATAAATTGAGCGAAACCGTCATCAAAACGACGCATTATGAAATGCTGGTGGACAACCGGGAAAGGGCCTATCAAATGATCGAGGAGGTAGGCATGCTGCAGGGGGTCGATCATATCAGGATGATCAATAAAAACGGCGCTATCACCTTCTCGACCGAAAAAGCTGAAATCGGCGGGTATCTCGACAAAACAGAGGCCGGTTGCAACATGTGCCACTCCAACGGCGAACTTAAAGTGCAGGTCTCCACGACGAGCAGGAGCCGGATTTTTTTCAATAAGCAGGGAACGCAGGTGGTAGGGATGGCCAAGGCCATCTACAACGAAAAGAGCTGCAGTACGGCGGCATGCCACTTCCATCCCCCCAAGCAGAAGATCCTGGGCGTCCTGGACATCACCGTTTCCTTGGAGGGCATGCATACGCTGATGCGCAATTACCGCAATAAGCTTGTTTATCTTACGGTTTTTCTCCTGCTGTTCATATCCCTGGCCATCACCTTCTTTACCCATCGCCTGGTGAATCATCCCGTAAGGAAACTTTTGACACAAACGAAAAGAATAGCCGGGGGAGATCTCGATGCCCTGGTGAAAAATGTGTCCCGTGACGAGATGGGCGAACTTTCCGACGCCTTCAATCAGATGACGCTCAGCCTCAAGAATGCCCGGATGGAACTGGAAGAGTGGGGGAAGAATCTTGAGGCCAAGGTCGCGGAAAGGACCCGCGAGATCAAGCAGATGCAAGCCCAGTTGATCCGTTCGGAAAAATTGGTTTCCCTCGGAAGACTCGTGGCCGGCATTGCCCATGAGATCAACAATCCCCTCACGGGCATCCTGATGTTCGCCAACTTGACCAGCCGAAATCCTCGACTGGACCAGTCCCTGAAAGGCGACATGGACGTCGTCATCAACGAAGCCAAGAGATGCGCAAAGATAGTCAAAGGGTTGCTCGATTTTTCCCGTGAATCGATACCGCAGAAGAAACTGGCCTCACTCAACAAGGTCATGGATGGCACTATCGATCTTATCGGTCGCCAATCGAGCTTTCACAATATCGACATCGTCAGGGACTATCGGCCGGATTTGCCGCTTATTCCGGTTGATCAAAACCAGATTGAACAGGTTTTTATCAACATGCTGCTCAACGCCAGCGAGTCCATGCCCTTTGGCGGGAGCATCACCATTAAAACATATACGGAAAACGAGGAGTACGTCTGTCTGCAAATAACCGATACCGGGTCCGGAATCGCCGAAGAAGACCTGGAGAGGATATTTGATCCCTTCTTCACCACCAAAAGCGATAAGGGCACGGGATTGGGTCTTTCCGTTTCCTATGGGATCATAGAGAGGCACGGCGGTAAGATCGATGTGAAAAGCAAGGTTAACGAAGGCACGATATTTACCATCAAATTGCCCCTGTCTCCGCAGGGCGGAGAAACTCTTGCTGCCAGCACCATAAGCTGAGTCCTGACGGCTTCGTAAAAAGGCCGGATGCTGCGTTGCGCTTCACCCTTCGTCATTGCGGCGTACGCCAAAGTACGCCTCATTCCTCAGGGTTCGCGCGCCTTGCCTGCGGCCTTTTTACGAAGCCGTCCCATTTTCACGACTTTGAAGACTTTTTTCGGGGTCGTCAATCCTTATCCACATAATTTCGCTTCCCTGCGCTTGGTTGCGCCCCGCCGCCCTTTGTTGTCATGTCGAAGACAATCCCGTATGAATCGTTTCCCGCCGGGCGTATATTTTTTTATACAAATGGCCCCTTATTGATATCTTCAATAGTAATGATGACTTAAGCCGTCTGCGTCCCGATTGATGATCTGCTTTCGGCCCCTAAGATGTATAAGTTTCTTATACTCGGCCGCAGTAAAAAACCTCTCCGGGCAGGCCCCCTCCAAATAATAATCAGTAAATACAACAATATAAAACAATCGCGCCGGCGGTCTTTGTTTGGCATTGCTATTGCGAAACTATAGGTCAAACGGGATTCATAAACAATTATCAAAAGAAGGAGGCCATTAAGCTCATCACGATTGTAACGGCGACACCGGTGCTGGCTTCCGGCGGCGAGGAGATAATGGGAACAGCCTGCTGGCAATCCTTTTCCTGGGATTTGGCGTTCTTATCGCAGCGTGCCAACTGATACCCGGTTTAATGCTGTTCTGCTCGATGCTTAAAGGGATCTTCGACATCGCCGCGAAAAACACGGCGCCGAAAACAGGCGCCAAGACTTTATGATGTCGGAAAATAAGGAGGAACGGGATCATGTTAGGATTGCTCATCGCAGATAAGGATGCGGCAAGCCGCAAGCAGATGGCAGCGCTGCTTATTGACGCCGGCTATGACGTGATTGTAACTGACTCCGCCGCGAATGCCATCGACAATGTACTGAAAAAGACCGCCCAGGTTTTGCTCCTGGGAAGAGAACTGGGTGAATTCAACTCTGCAGATCTGGTGCCGCTCTTAAAAAAATGCAACAGAGATCTGATGATTATCCTGGTTGCTGATAACACGCCACTCCCTTTGATGCGAAAGGTCCGTCAAGAGGGTATTTTCTATCATGCCTTCGACCAGTCGAACCGGAAGGCGAGGAAGAAATCAGACAGGTGGTAAAATGTGCCATGGAAAGCCTGACCAGAACTCATTACGCAAGCGCTGCTTATTCTCACTGAAGCGCTGAAGCAATTATGACACTCTCGTAAAAAAAAGTCGTAAAAGCCTTGAATTTAGGACGGCTTCGTGATAAGTTTCCACAGCCTTTTCCGGTGCTGGCTCCGGCAAGGGGTGCGAACCCTGAGGAATGAGGCGTACATAGACGTACGCCGCAATGACGAAGGGTGAAGCGCAACGCAGCATCCGGACTTTTTACGAAGTCGTCAATTATAAGGAGGATGTTATGAAATATACAACCTTTAAGAAAATTGGTCTTACCGTCGCCGCGTTTTTCGGAAGTGTCGCACCACTGTGGGCCGAAGGCGCCGCCCGGGAGGACAACAGCGATCTGTTCGTGTGGATCTTTTTGGCTTTCTGCGCCCTCATTATTGTTGCCCAGCTCATTCCGGCCATGATGATGCTGCTCGGATTTGCAAAAGGGGTCAGGAAGGAACCAACGCAGCCCCCCCCAGAATCAGCTGATCATCTGACTTCGCCGGAGGGGAGATCAGCATTCAATAATTCTTCTCAGTAGTACTGTGAATTACCCCGAATTATCCCGCCTACGGGGCGGTGGATCATTAAAAAAAATAATATGAAGGAGGCTGTAGTTATGCGTATCACCCGAAGGGTATTTCTGAAGATCTCCGGAACGGTATTGGTTGCAAGCGGCGTCGGCATCAGTATTAAGCCGGTAGCCGCCTATGCAAAACCCCTAAAAATCAGGTACGCCAAAGAAACCACCACGGTTTGCCCTTACTGTTCAGTAGGATGCAGCATCATCGTTTCCACTGCGGAGGGCAAGGTCATCAACACGGAGGGAGATCCCAACAGCCCGCTTAACGCCGGCGCTCTTTGCAGCAAAGGCAGTTCCCTCTATCAGATGAATGTAAACGTCAATCGTCTCGATAAACCGCTCTATCGGGCGCCCTACGCAAGCGAATGGAAGGAAGTGTCCTGGGAATGGACGTTGGAGAAAATAGCCAAGAACGTGAAGAAAAGCCGGGATGGGAGTTTCCTGGCAGCAAACGCTAAAGGACAAACGGTAAACCGCACCGAAGGGATTGCTTCGGTAGGAAGCGCTGCCTTAGATAATGAGGAATGCTTCCTTTACCAAAAATTCTTGAGGGGGTTGGGTCTGGTCTATATAGAGCACCAGGCCCGTATCTGACACAGCGCGACTGTAGCGGCTCTGGCAGAGTCGTTCGGACGCGGTGCGATGACGAATCACTGGATCGATTTCCAGAACAGTGATTGCATATTGATCATGGGCAGCAACCCTGCCGCCAATCACCCCATATCATTCAAATGGATAACCAAGGCCATGGAGAAGGGGGGCAAGCTTATTTGCGTCGATCCTCGGTTTACGCAATCCGCCGCCAAGGCCCATATCTACGCCCCCCTGCGTTCAGGAACGGATATCGCCTTTCTGGGCGGCATGATCAAGTACATCATGGATAAAAACCTGATCCAGGAAGAGTATGTCAAAAATTATA
>JAHJXP010000274.1 GCA_018827585.1 Pseudomonadota bacterium
GGAGGATCATCTCCAAGAGATCCTCGATCCCCAGCTTCTGTTTCGCCGAAACCTCGCAGAAGATCGTATCGCCGCCCCACTCTTCGGACAGAAGGTTGTATTCCGTAAGGGACTGGCGGATCTTGCCGGGATCGGCGCCGGGCTTGTCGATCTTGTTGATGGCCACGATGATGGGCACCCCGGCCACCTGGGCATGATTGATCGCCTCCACCGTCTGACCCATGACCCCGTCGTCGGCGGCCACGACCAGGACGACGATGTCCGTCACCTTGGCGCCTCTGGCCCGCATGGCCGTGAAGGCCTCATGACCGGGCGTATCCAGGAAGACTATGTCCCTTCCCTTGATCTGCACGTGGTACGCGCCGATGGCCTGGGTGATCCCGCCCGCCTCGCCGTCGATCACGTGGGTCTCCCGGATGGCGTCCAAAAGGGATGTCTTGCCGTGATCCACGTGACCCATGATCGTCACGACAGGCGCCCGGGGCTTCAGATTCTCGGGCGAGACCTCTGCTTTCTGCAGGGGCTCGTCGAATTCGCTCAGGGAGGCCTCCACCTGGTAGCCGAAATCGGCAGCGATCAGCGTGGCGGTGTCCAGGTCGATCGCCTGGTTGATGGTCACCATCAGGCCCATCGCGATGAGCTTGTTGATCACCTCGGCCACCTTGATGCCCATCCTCTTGGCCAGTTCCCCGACGCTGATCGCTTCGGCGACCCTGATCCTTCTCTTGATCGCCTTCGGGGTGGTAATCAGGGTCTTTTTCATCTTGACCGGTGCGGCCTTTTTCTCCTCACGCCACCGGGCCGGCCTTTCCTCCTGCTCGATCTCGATCCGCCGCCCCTTCCGGTCGACCAGTTGCTTGATCAGGGTCTTCTTGCGCGGGGCCGCCACCTCCCCCATCAGGACCTCGACGGGCGGCTTTCCCTTCTTCCTTGGTCTTTCCGCTTCCGGTCGGGCGGGCTTTTCCGCCACGGGCGGGGCGGGACCCTTGACGATCCTCAAATCCGGCCTCCCCTCAGGCCTGCGGGGATACTCTCTTCTCGGAGCCGCCGGCGCCGATTTTGGCGCTTCGGGAGGCGCCTGCGGTTTTCTCTCCGCTTCCGGCGTCTTCGGAACGGCTTCCCGCGCCGGTTTCTTCTCGGGTTCCCCCAGCCCTGTCTCGGCGGGTGTTTCCGGCGGGGCAGGCGCTGCCGGCATGACCGGCTTGGGCGCCGTCTCCCGGGGAGACGCGGGTCTGACCGGAGGCTCGGCGGCGGGCACGTCCCGGTATATAGAGGTTCGCACCGGGACTTCCTTGGGCGCCGGTTTACGGAACGCTTCCTTCGGAATTGCTTCCACGGCCGGCTCTTCTTCCGGCTTCGCCGCTTCCTCCGGCTTTGCCGCTTTGGCCGCTTCCTCCGGTTTGCTCTCTTCCACGGGCATCCGAACCGCCCTTCGCCTGATCACAGTGGATTTGATTCTCTTTTCAACCACTTCCCTCGGTTCGGGAGCAATCAGTTCCTTCTGAATCCTCTCCAGATCGCCATCCTCAAGCGTGCTTGAGTGCGATTTTACCGCAATCCCGATCTTCTCCAGGCGAGAGATCAGTTCCTTGTTTTCCAGCCCCATCTCCTTGGCCAGCTCATGCACTCTTTTCTTCGTCATGCCCGACAATCTCCCCGTCAGATATTCGCATTTAAGGACAACTTATCCCGGTAGTCCCTTCTCCCCGCCGGCCTCCCGGTCGATGATCTTTCCCGCCTCAGCGATCCATAGCGAGGCGGTCTTCTCGCCGATCCCCGGGATAGACGCCAGCTGTTCGGAATCGGCCGCGGCAAGCATCGCCAAACTCTTGAGCCCCGCCTTGAAAAGGCGCTCCGCCGTGGCCTCGCCGATCCCGGTAATTTTCATGAGGGATTGATAGCCTTCGTCCGCCTTGGAAGCCGCCGCGGACTCGCTCTTGACATCGATCTTCCAGCCGGTCAGCTTCACGGCAAGCCTGACATTCTGCCCGTTTCTCCCAATCGCCAGGGAAAGCTGATCATCGGGGACGATCACCTCCATCGCCCGGTTCTCTTCGTCGACAAAGACCCTGTTCACCTTGGCCGGAGACAGGGCGCTGCAGACATACTTTGCCTGATCATCGGAATAGGGAACGATATCTATCTTCTCGCCGCGGAGTTCCTGAACGACGCTCTGGACCCGGGACCCCCTCATGCCGACGCAGGCGCCAACCGGATCGATATCCTTGTCCCTGGTCCTTACGGAGATCTTGGCCCTTTTCCCCGGTTCCCGCGACACGTTGACGATCTCGATCAATCCTTCGGAAATCTCCGGAACCTCCATATCGAAGAGGGCCTTGAGGAAACCTGGGTGGGTCCGGGAGAGGATGATCTGGGGTCCCTTCGTGATCTTCTTGACATCGCAAATGAAGGCCCTGATCCTCTCGCCCCGCTTGTAGGATTCCCGGAAAATCTGTTCTGAAACGGGGACGATCCCTTCGGCGCGGCCCAAATTGACAATGATGTTCCCGCCTTCGAACCGCTGCACGAAACCATTGGAGAGCTCCCCCTTTCTGTCGTGGTACTCCTCGTAGATGTTGTCCCGTTCCGCATCCTTCACCCGCTGGATGATTATCTGCTTGGCCGTCTGGACGGCGATCCGGCCGAAGGTGCTGGTCTCGATCTTGATGCCGAGACTGTCGCCCGGTTCCGCTTCCTCGTCCAGGGTGCGCCTCGCCACCTCAACAGACACGTGCAGATCGGGATCCAGGACCTTTTCCATCACTTTCTTGAACTGGAAAACCTCTATTTCACCAGCCTCCTCGTTGTAATGGGCCTCCAACTCGACATCGGGGCCCAATTTCTTACGGGCCGCCGTCAACATGGCGTCTTCCAGGGCCTTGATGATGACCTCCTTGTCTATCCCGCGATCCTTGCCCATCTGTTCGATCAGGCGCTTAAGTTCAGGAAACATTAATGAAAACCTCCGTAATCATTCTTGACGGCTTCGTAAAAAGTAAATTTTCCCCTCCCCCGGCGGGAGGGCAATAATAACTTCCTTCCTCTTACCCTCCCCCACTTGCTGGGGGAGGCAGGAGGGGGCAAGGGGAGGGGGAAATAACACGCAAAGATACGGCCACTTATCACCCCCACCCTGACCCTCCCCCGTCAAGGGGGAGGGAGATTTGCGACTTTTTACGGGATCATCATTCTTTAATCATTGGGCAATGGGTTATGACCCATATTCCAAATTGGCCTTTACCACCGCTTCCCGGGGAATCCGAAACGACCTCCCCGCGTCCCGCAGCACAACGATCTTCCTGCCGTCCTCCTCCTCGTAAGCGACCAGCTCGCCGTGAAAATGACGTCGCCCTTCGATCTCCTCCGCGAGGCGGAGATTGACCCTGCGACCACGATACTTCAGGAAATCCTTGTCCTGAAAGAGCGGCCGATCCAGACCCGGCGAAGAAACCTCCAGGGTGTAGGGGCCGGGCGGAACATCGTGGACGTCCAGCAGGTCCCCCAATTGATGGCTGACCTCGGCGCAGTCATCCAGGGTCACCCCCCTCTCCCGGTCCATGTAGATCCGCACCAGCCAGCGGGTTTTCATCTTCACGCACTCCACCTTAACCAGCTCCATCCCTACCGAAGCGAGGAGCGGTTCCGCCAGTTGCCAGATCTGTTCTTCATGAGGCTGCATAAAAAAACATCCTTATCAAAAAAAAAGTGGGCTTTAGCCCACTCATCAAAACCTGCCGATGATTTTCGCGCTTATTAACACACTGCTACCGCGATTGCAAGGGGAAAAACGGATTTTTCCGGCGCCCCGCCCCCAGGGCCGAAGGGAGCATGAAAATGGAGCGGGCGATGGGACTCGAACCCACGACGTCCAGCTTGGGAAGCTGACATTCTACCGCTGAATTACGCCCGCTCACGAAGAAAAGGCCAGTCCGCCCCTTGGAAAACGGACGCTAATCTTAATCAACGGGGCAATTTTGTCAAGATTTTTTTGCTTGCCGGAGGAATCCGCTCTTCAAAGCTTTGTTTCCAAGAGGCGAATACGGATAGAGTTCCCGTGACCGCCGAGACCTTCCATGTGGGCGAAGTGGGCGGTCTGTTCGCCGTACCGGGCAAGGGCCTCCCGCGAAAAGTACAGGACGCTGGTCCGCTTGACAAAATCGTAAACGCCCAGGGGGGAGGAGAAGCGGGCCGTTCCCCCGGTCGGCAGGACATGGTTCGGCCCCGCCGTGTA
>JAHJXP010000275.1 GCA_018827585.1 Pseudomonadota bacterium
AGCTCTGATCGGATTGCTTGGCATCTCACACATTGATGTTTGGGAATGATTACACGAATCGGTGGACTCCAAACAACTTTGTATTGTGGCGAAAAACCGATCAGAGAGGCCAGTTCTTCGTCAGAAGGGAGGTCTCGCCATCCCCAGCGTTTCCCCAGGGCATTAGCGATTTCCTGCACGCAGCACACACCACCCCCAGAAAAAAGAACATCATCCACCGCATGCCAAAACCTACCCAAACGACTAAGGGATTTCGGTTTTCGAAGTTTTGAGATATATTGTTCTTCAATCTGCCGGACACGTTCACGGGTAATTTTTTCACGATACCCCAACTCTTCAAGCGTCCATTTCCTCCCATCGAGCAATCCCAAGCGCCCTTTCAAAATCCTGCCTTCACGCTCGCGTTTAACCAGGTTCCGCAGGAATTCATTTATGAGCTGTTCAAAGTTTCCATATGCTTCTATTGGTATGCCCTTTGATAGGGTATTCATTAATTCTAACCCTTGCTCTTTGAGATACCAAACTTGCCAGATGGCTTTTAATCCCTGTATTGAAAACCCTAAGCGAGCGACAACATTTCTCTCGGACAATAAGGTAATATTCTCCCATATCATCGTTCTGACTTCACCATTTATAGCGGTGCCCATAGAATGCTGCGATAGCCGCAGCTCGGCGATTACAATGGGTGGTATACCCGTGAAAATAGGATCATCTGATAAAGCACCAACTGATATTGTCATTTGAGACCGGTTAGTAAAGCCCGATATAGACGATAGATGGTCAAGGATGCATGAAAATGCTTCCTCGCTTATTTCCGATTGAAGGAGATAACCAATAGTAACATGGAACAGAACGTCGGCCGGATCATCTGGGAAAAGTGCAATCACACGGAGTCGATTAATGTCTTGTTGGGGAATTCTAAGACTGCTTATACCACTTTGGGGTTCATCGTTTGAATAATCATACTGCTGAGATAATGTTTGGAATATTTCCGGGAGTGTGCGGGATAAAAGACTCGAATCCAAAGAATCAGGAAGGCATGTACTTTCCAAAATGGGATAGGACGGCTTCAAGTTGGTAAGTGTAAGGACGTCATTACCCGTGGTATCTTCGATCGGAGCACCTTTATGGTACTCTGCAATATCAAGGGAAATTTCGGCAATCTTCTTCTTTAAGTTTACAATTTCACGTACAGTTTTTATTCCCACCCCAATAATATTACTGATACCATTTTCATCGTATTCCAGCATCTGTTCACAAGACTGAATCTTCTCGCGGACCAGAACATTTCGTGCTCTTGTGGTGATCTTATTCATCAACTTGTCAGGTATGGGGATCTGTATATTCAAGATAGGTACCCTATTCCGTAGCGATTCATTCACCCTTTGGGATTGTAACACCTTCGCTTAAAACCACACCGAAGAACGCCCACGGCTATTCCGTTATCCGATAAATCCCGCTGCAAGCGCTCTGGACCATACGTCTGGCGCGTCCGTTTATGGGTGGTGCGTATCTCCACAGCTCCAGTCTTTCCTCTTCCCGCTGCCGGATCGAAAGCGGCCGCTTTTTTAAAGATGTTACGCTCCATTTTAGCCAGCGACAGCTCCCGCTTTGATGGGTGTCGGAACCTCATAACTCTGCATGATTCAGCCTTCCATGATCTTATGTTCCGCCGATTCACCGGCCAGATTCAAGGCGCTCTCATAGACGGTCTTGGACAGTCTTAACTCCTGCCGGAAGAGTTCTTTCAGAACCGTAAGTCTGTCCAGCTTGTCCAGGATGATGAGACAACTGGAATTGGAAATAATCATTTTTTGACTCTTTTCGCGGCATCTTGAGCGCGATCAAGATCGCCCATCAATTCTTCCTTATCCATGTCGATGAAGGGGATTCCGAGGCGGGAAGCGAACTTCACAAATTCGAAGCGCTCCATATCCAGATATTCCGCCGCCTTACCGCTGGAAAGCTTGCCCAGCCGGTAAAGCTCCAGTATGTCTGATGGAGAAAATTTGTTTCTTTTCATCTCTTAACTCGTTTTATTGCCGAATTGCATCAGATGCTTTACGACTCTTCCAATAACCGGGACGCCTACTTCCATGAACGACGGCGACAATAACCAAGTGTTCCTCATAAAATGCGTATACCAGGGAAAAGGGAAAGCGTCTGACCATGATGCGACGGTATTTTCCACGATAGACGGGCCATCGTCGCGGGTAATCTGCAATCAGGCGCAACGACCTTTTGACTTCACGTTCAAAGATATCGGCCACATGGGCGCCCTTGCCATAATACCAGGCATATGAGGTCGCATATTCATCCGACGCTTCCGGATGAAAGAGGATGTCATTTTGGGTCGGCATGGACCAGCCTCAAGGCTTTTTTCCGGACTTCCTCCCACGCCACCGGCTCCACGATCCCCTGCTCCAACTCAGCGCCTCTTCTCTCGATCTCCATGGCCCATGCCTGATCCGCATCCGAGTCTTTTTCCGGATCCAGTGTAGCGAGCAGTCCATCGATCAGCGACGCCCGTTCCGTATCAGGAAGCGCCATCGCCTCCTTCATCAAGGCTTCCGCACTTCTACTCATAAAATCCTCCTGTCTATCCTTCCGCCTCTTTCAGATCCTTGACGACCAGCAGCTCGTTACCCCGGTCGTCGATGACCTTGACGGCGATTTTACCATATTCCCCTGCAGGAAAGGGAGCGCTCTTTGTCCGGCCAGGCGATCCCGGATGGTCTCCTCACAGGTCCCCTTCACCGCCCGATAGACCGGAACGGGCGATCTGTCAAGAAGAATTGAAGAATCGGGGATGGATGCAGAAAAGTGGTGCAAGCCGCTTGTGAAGCCGCAAGGGTCAAGTCGGGGCGGGTGTGTCTTTGCCGACGGCCTCGCCGCTCAGTTGGCCGCAAGCGGCCAGGATGTCCCGGCCGTGGCTCGCGCGGAGGATCGCCGTATAGTGGTGATCCAGGAGGACCTGCTGGAAGGCGCTGACCGCCTCCGGAGAGGGGGGCTTAAAGGGAGCGCCGGGGAATTCGTTGAAGGCGATCAGATTCAGCTTGCAGTGGAGGCCCTTGAGAAGCCGGGACACTCTTTCCGCGTCCTCCGGGGAGTCGTTCACGCCGGCCATCAGGATATACTCGAAGGTGAGCATTCGCCGCCCCGGCATGGGATAGTCCCGGCAGGCCTGGAGCAGCGTCGCCAGTGGGTATTTCCGGTTGACGGGCATCAGGTTGCTTCGCCGTTCGTCATCGGGCGCGTTCAGAGAAATGGCGAGGTTGACGCAGATATCCTCGCCCAGGCGGACGATCTGCGGGGCCAGGCCGCAGGTGGAGACGGTGATCTTCCGGCTGGAGAAGCCGAGGCCGTAGTCGGAGGTGAGGATCCGGATTGCCTTGACGGTATGGTCGTAATTCGCCAGCGGCTCCCCCATCCCCATCAGGACGATGTTCCTGATCTGCGGTCCCTCGGGCGTATGGCGGCGGAGCATCGTCATCTGGCCGGTGATCTCGGAGGGGAGGAGGTTGCGCTTGAGCCCGTTTTGGCCGGTGAGGCAAAAACGGCAGCCCATCGCGCAGCCTGCCTGGGTGGAGAGGCAGGCGGTCCAGTGGTTCCGGCCGGGGATGAGGACGCTCTCGACGGCAAGTCCGTCGCCGAGCCGAAAGAGGATCTTCCGCGTGCCGTCCGCCGAGGTCTGGATGCGGTCGAGGGCAGGTTCGGCGATGATGAAGAGTTCCTCTAACCGGGCGCATAACTCCCGGGCGAGGGTGCTCATCTGGGCAAAGGAGGTCGCCCCCGTCTGGTAGAGCCACTTCATGATCTGCCGGGCGCGGTATTTCTCCTTGCCCAGGCCGGCGATGACGGCTTCGATCTCCGCCAGCGACAGGTCCCGTATATTTTGCATTTTCGTCATGGGTTGCCCGGTAAAAAAAGGTTCTCCACCGCGTTCCTCGCCCGACGGCCTTCCCTCTTTGCGGCGAAGGCGGCCATTCCGCAGATCGCCCATACCGAAAGGCAGAGGGACACCTGCGGGCGAGGCGTCCTGCCTGCCGGTCAGGCCATCTTCCGGGCGAGGTTGGCCGCGATGGCGTCGATGAAGGCCTCCGTGCTGACCTTCCGGTTTCCGGGCGCCTTCTCCGCCACCGCGAGCAGGTCGCCGGTCATGATCCCCGCCTCCACCGTCTCGATGGCGGACTTTTCGAGGCTGTCCGCGAAGGCGGCCACGTCCGGCGTTTTGTCGAGCTCGCCGCGCTTGCGCAGGGCCCCCGTCCAGGCGAAGATCAGGGCCATCGAGTTGGTCGAGGTCTCCTCGCCCTTGAGATGGCGGTAGTAGTGCCTCTGGACCGTCCCGTGGGCCGCCTCGAACTCGTACCAGCCGTGGGGCGAGACGAGGACGGAGGTCATCATCGCCAGGCTCCCGCTCGCCGCGGCGACCATGTCGGACATCACGTCCCCGTCGTAATTCCGCAGCGCCCAGAGGAACCCGCCTTCCGTCTTCATCAGGCGCGCGACGGCGTCGTCGATCAGGGTGAAGAAGTAAGTGAGCCCCGTGCCCGCAAATTTATCCTTCCAGTGTTGCTCATACTCCCGATCGAAGACCGCCCGGAAGTGGGCGTCGTAGGTCTTCGAGATGGTGTCTTTTACGCTGAACCACAGATCGATCTTTCGGTCCCAGGCGAGCGTGAAGCAGGCCCGGGCGAAGGAGGAGATAGAGGCGTCGGTGTTGTGGATCCCCTGGACGACCCCCGCCCCAGTGAAGTCGTGGACCGTCTGCCGGAGAGGTTCGCCGCCGCCGCCGGGCGTATAGACGAGTTCGACCTTTCCGGGTTTTTCGATCCGCATCTCCGCGCCGGAGTAGATGTCGCCGTAGGCATGGCGGCCGACGGTGATCGGCTTCTTCCAGGAAAGGACGGCAGGGCGGATGTTTTTCACCAGGATCGGCGTCCGGAAGACCGTGCCGTCGAGGATGGCCCGGATCGTCCCGTTCGGGCTCTTCCAGTCCTGCTTGAGGTTGTATTCGCGCATGCGGTCGGCGGTGGGGGTGATCGTGGCGCACTTAACGCCCACCCCGTATTTCTTGATCGCCTCGGCGGCGTCGATCGTGACCCGGTCATCCGTCTCGTCGCGGTGTTTGACGTGGAGGTCGTAATATTCGAGAGGGAGATCGAGATAGGGGAACAGCAGCTTCTCTTTGACCATCTGCCACATGATGCGGGTCATCTCGTCCCCGTCCATATCGACCAGGGTCGTGACGACCCTGATTCTATTTTTTTCCGGCATCTTGATGCTCCTTATTTCTTCAGGTTCAGGGCGCCGCCGGCCAGAAGCAGCGTCCTCTGTCTTTCGGTGAGTTCGCAGAGGCACTCGAACTGGTTGCCTTGGGTCAGGTTCCGGACAACGATCTTCCCGCCTCCCAGGATAACTTTCCGGATGGAGGGGATCTCGATCCCGTCCCCTTGGGCGATCCGCTCGTAGACGTCCGCATCGCTAAAAACCAGGGGGATGATACCGAAATTGATCAGGTTCGCGGAGTGGATCCGCTCGAAAGAGCGGGCGATGACCGCCTTTACCCCGAGAAACATGGGGCAGATGGCCGCGTGTTCCCGCGACGATCCCTGGCCGTAGGAGAGGCCGGCGACGATGACGTTGTGGCGGCCCGCGTCGCGGTTCTTCTGCGCCCGTTCAGCGAATGTTTCGTCGACCGGCCGGAAGACGAACCCGGCATACCTGGGGATGTTGGAACGGTACTTGAGCAACTCCCCCGCCGGCGTGATGTGGTCGGTGGTGATCTTGTCGCCCAGCTTGATTGCAACCTCGCCCCGGATCGCCTCCGGCAGGGGGTCGCTCTGCGGCGGCAGGCCGATGTTCGGTCCCCGGACGATCTCCACGGCGGCAGGATCGGGGGTCTCTTCCGGGCGGAGGAACATCCGGTCGTCCACATGGAAAAACTCCGGCGTCTCCACCTCCGCATAGGGCAGGCCGAGATCGCGCGGATCGATAAAGCGCCCGGTCAGCGCGGCGGCGGCGGCCGTTTCGGGGCTGACGAGGTAGATGTTGCCGGTCTGCGTCCCCGAGCGGCCGAAAAAATTCCGGTTGGACGTCCTAAGCGATACCCCGTTGGTGGGAGGGCTTTGGCCGATTCCGACGCAGAACCCGCAGGCCGTTTCCATGAGCCTTGCGCCGCTGGCGAGATAATCGGCGATATATCCGTCCTGCTCCAGATTCAGCAATATCTGCCGCGAGCCGGGCGCGACGACGAGGCTGACGTCCGGGTGGACGACCTTTCCCTTCAGCATGCGGGCCACCGTCACCAGGTCCTTATAGGAGGAATTGGTGCAACTTCCGATGCAGACCTGCTGGACGGGGATTCCGCCCATCTCGCGGACGGCGGCGATCTGGTCGGGACTGTGGGGTTTTGCGGTCAGCGGGACCAGTTCCGAAAGGTTGATCTCGACGGTCCTCTGATAGACGGCGTCGGGATCAGCCTGGATTTCGCACCAGTCCTCCTCGCGCCGTTGCGCCCGAAGGAAGAGCCGCGTCATCTCGTCGCTGGGGAAAACCGAGGTCGTGACGCCGCATTCGGTGCCCATGTTGGCGATCGTGCCCCGCTCGGGGACGGTAAGCGTCGCGAGCCCCTCGCCGCCGTATTCGAAGACGCAACCGACGTTTCCCTTGGTCGTGAAGATCTCCAGGACCTTGAGGATGATGTCCTTCGCAGATACCCAGGGGCGAAGCCGGCCGGTCAGATTGATCCGGATGACCTGCGGGCAGGCGATGTGGAAGGGTTCCCCGGCCATCGCCAGGGCCACGTCGAGGCCGCCGGCGCCGATGGCGATCATCCCCAGGGCGCCGCCCGTCGGCGTGTGGCTGTCGGCGCCGATGAGGGTCTTTCCGGGCTTCCCGAAGCGCTCCAGGTGGACGTGGTGACAGATGCCGTTGCCGGCCCGAGACAGAATGATCCCGTGTTTGCGGGCTATTCCGGTGAGGTAGGCATGGTCGTCCGCGTTTTCATAGCCCATCTGCAGGGTGTTGTGATCGATGTAGCTGACGGAGAGTTCGGTCCTCACCCTCGGCACGTTCATCGCTTCAAACTGGAGATAGGCCATCGTCCCCGTCGAGTCCGGCGTCAGGGTCTGATCAAAACGGAGGGCGATTTCCGCGCCGGGTATGAAGCGGCCGGCGACAAGATGTCTTTCGATGATCTTTTCCGTGATGGTTTTTCCCATAATATCCCCTTTTGCTTTGTTTTTATAGTTGAGATCGTCATCTTTCACTCCCTCGGCAGGAGGATGATAGCAATCCGCCGGTTTTTGGCGCGTCCCTCGGGGGTCTCGTTGTCGGCGACCGGCTGGTGCTCGCCGAAGGCCGCGGCTGACAGAAGTACGGGGTCGATCCCCTCGCTTTCCAGATAGCGCGTGATGTTGATCGCCCGGGCGGCGGAGAGTTCCCAGTTGGTCGGATAACGCTTCGCAAGGGCTCCCCCGATCGGGACGTTGTCCGTGTGCCCCTCGATGTGGATTGTCTTGTCCGTCACGCCCTTGAGGATCTCGATCACCCTTTTGAGGACGTCGATCCCCTCCGGTTTTACCTCCGCCCGGCCTGAATCGAAGAGGATCTTATCCAGAACGTCCACCGTCAGCTTGCCCTTTAATTCTGTAATCGTGATCTGTCCCTGTTCGATCTCGCCCTTCATTTCGTTGAGGAGGTCCTCGTAGGTCCGGCTCACGGTCTGGACCTCTTCTTCCCTCGCCTTTCTCAGCAGCGCGATGCTTTCCTTGAGCATCTGCTTGTCTCCCTCGAGTTCGGCGTTCTTGTTTATCAGCCCCTCGATGGTTCGCGTCGTCTCCGAAAGGGTCCGCGTTGTCTCCGCAAGGGTCCGGGTCAGTTCCTCCGTTTTGGCGGCGAGGCGGGCCTCGAGGCCGTTTCGGTCGACGGTCCGTTTTTCCAGTTCCGCAATAAGACTATTCTTTTCGGCATGGAGGTTTCCCTTTTCCATGGTCAGACGGTCTATCCGTCCCTTGAGGCTTGCGTTCTCGTCCGTCATTGTCGAGAGGTTCCGGTTCAGGGCATCGGCTTCGGCCTGTTTGAGGAGATAGTCGCTCTTGGCCACGCAGCCGCCGAGCGTAAGAACGGTGACGACAACCGTCAAAAAAATAAATGCTTGGCGATGCATCGTTTGCTCCTTTCCTTTTCGCGGGGGATGACCCCCTGTTTCCGCTCAAGCGGCGCTCCCCGCGGGAGATGTTGCGCTGCCATGGTTGAAACCATCCGGAATGCCTCCGTCCGCCGAGCGGCGCAGCACTGATTGAAGGGGTAGAGATATATATGGTTATGGGGGTAGAAATCAATAAAAAAATGGTCTTCGGGAAGGCATTAAAGCATCGCTGAGCGAGCGCTGGACGGCGCTGCCTCACGGACGGCATTGCTGCGTCCCCTGCAACGGGGAAACGGGGAGGGGGATGAACCGTGGTTTTCTACAGGTCGTCTTCGCTTCCCTTGAGACGGACCGCCCGGACAAAACGCTTGTTGAAATAGGACTCGTTGAGGCTGCTGACGCGGACGCCCCGCTTCCGCGAGGCTGCATGGATGAACTTGTTGTCGCCGATATAGATGCCGACATGGCCGAAAGACCCTCTCGTATTGAAGAAAAGGAGATCCCCCTCGACCAGTTCCTTCCGCGAGACCCGCATCCCGATGCGGGACTGCTCGTAGGCGGTCCGCGGGAGATCGATACTGAAGGCGGCGTAGATCTTCTTTACCAGGCCGGAGCAGTCGATGCCCTTAAGCGAGAATCCGCCCAGGCGGTAAGGGGCGCCGAGGAATCCCATGGCGGCCTTGACGAGAAGCTTGGGCTCCTCGGGACTGCTCCACATGCCCAGGAGGTCCTCGCTATCCTTTTTTTGCCGCTCTACTTCCGCCCAGGCCTCAACGCTTTCCTGCCCTTCGCCGGCGCCTGCCGCTGCGAGCTCTGGATTGACGGTGCTTTTGGGATATTTAACCGGGGTCGTGTCCATCGGGGGTGCGGATTTCTTCAGGGCAAGCTTCTGGCCGATCTTCAGGACGTTGCTGCGGAGGCGATTGATCTCCTTTAGCTCGGAGACGGAGACGCCTTGCTTCCGGGCGATGCCGGAGAGCGTGTCTCCCTTTCGAACATTATAGGTATTATGCGCCAGCCCTTCCCGGCAAAAGCCCATCGACGCGAACAGGATGACAAGTACCATCCCCGGGAAAATCCGCCGTTTCATCATGAAGCAACTCCTCGCTGTTATCGGGGGGTCCCCCACTTTGGCAACGGTGCACAGAATTTTCCGAGTGAAGACAAACTGCACACGGCAACCGATGTCGTTATTTAGCTGAATGTATTCGGGAAGTCAAACTAAAATTTTACGGCTTCGTAAAAGGTAATTATCCCCTCCCCAGGCGGGAGGGGACGAAGGGGGGGGGGACAATGCTCCCTTTCCCCCGCCGGCGACGGGCGGCGGGGGAAAGCGCCAGTCGCACAGAGGACCTTCAGGCGGCGATCGTCTGGATGAAGAGCATTGCGCCGATCAGGATCAGAAGCAGATGAA
>JAHJXP010000041.1 GCA_018827585.1 Pseudomonadota bacterium
GATTTCCGCAACAACCGCGCCGAGGGCGACGATCTGCTCGGCGACGCTTACGAATACCTCATGCGTCACTTCGCTACCGAGTCGGGCAAGAGCAAGGGGCAGTTCTACACCCCGGCGGAGGTCTCCAGGATAATGGCAAAAGTCATCGGCATCGGCAACGCCAGGAGCGCCAGCCAATCCGCCCACGATCCCACCTGCGGATCGGCGTCTCTCCTCCTCAAGGCCCACGACGAAGCAAAAAGCCAAACCGGCCTCGACCTCGCCCTTTACGGGCAGGAAATGGACAACGCCACCGCCGCGCTGGCGCGGATGAACATGATACTCCACGACTGCCCGACGGCGGAAATCTGGCGGGACAACACCCTCTCCAGCCCGCATTTCAAAGGCAACGATGGACGTCTCAAGACTTTCGACTTCGTCGTTGCCAATTTCCCGTTCTCCTCCAAAGCCTGGAGCAACGGCTTCGACCCGGCCAATGACCTTTACGGCCGCTTCGCCTACGGGATTCCGCCGCAGAAGAATGGCGATTTTGCTTTTCTCCTGCACATTCTCGCCTGCCTCAAGAGCACGGGGAAGGGCGCGGTCATCCATCCCCACGGCGTGCTGTTTCGCGGCGGCGCCGAGGCTGCCATCCGCAGAGAGATTGTCAAGCGCGGCTTCATCAAGGGTATCATCGGCCTGCCGGCCAACCTGTTTTACGGCACCGGCATTCCCGCCTGCATTCTCGTACTCGACAAGGAGAACGCCCATGCCCGCAAGGGCATCTTTATGATCGACGCCTCCAGGGGTTTCATTAAGGACGGCAACAAGAACCGACTGCGTGCCCAGGACATCCACAAGATCGTAGATACCTTCAATCGGCAAGTAGAAATCCCCAAATACTCGCGCATGGTGCCGCTCTCGGAGATCAGCGACCCGAAAAACGATTTCAATCTCAACCTGCCGCGCTACATTGACTCGACCTCCCCCGAGGACCTGCAGGACATTGACGGACACCTGCGCGGCGGCATCCCCGAGCGCGATATCGACGACCTCGACCGATACTGGCGGATCTTTCCCAGCCTGCGCCCGCTCCTGTTCGAGTCCGTCGGACGCCCCGGTTACAGCCGACTGAAGCTGCCCGTGGCCGAGCTCAAAGCCGCCATCTTCAGCCATGCGGAGTTCACTGCGTTCAACGCTTCCGTCACCACACTGTACTCGCAGTGGAAGGCAGCCAACGCCCCCCGCCTCACGGGCATTGCCAAGGGCGACCAACCCAAGGCACTCATCGAAACCCTCTCCGAGGACTTGCTGGGAACCTTCCAAAAGGCCCGGCTGATCGACCCCTACGACGTCTATCAGCACCTGATGGACTACTGGGCCGAAACCATGCAGGACGATGTGTATATGATTGTGAGCGAAAGTTGGCAAGAAGCCGCCAGGCCCCGGCTCATCATTGAGGACAAGGACAGGAAGACGAAGGAAAAGCCGGACTTCACGATTGGGAAGGAGAAGTTCAAGGCCGATCTGATCCCCGTTTCGGTTCTCGTCGCCCGTTACTTTGCCGCGGAACAGGCCGCCGTTGAGAGCCTGGAATCAGAGGCTGCCGCCCTCTTGCAGAGCATGGAAGAAATGGCCGAGGAACACGGCGGCGAGGAAGGGCTGCTGGCCGAGGTGAAAAATGACAAAGGGAAAGTAACCAGGGCCGCTGTCACCGCACGGATCAAGGAAATTAAGGACGAGACGGAATTTTCGGATGAGCTGAACGTGCTGAAGGAATACCTTGCCCTCATCGAGAAAGAAGCCGACACCAACAGCCAGGTCAAAGACGCGCAGAAGAAATTGGAAGCCAGGGTTGCGGCAAAGTATGGCAAACTCACGGAGGACGAGATCAAGACGCTGGTGGTGGATGACAAATGGATAGCCGCTATCGCTGCCGCCGTGCAGAGCGAGCTGGACCGCGTGTCGCAGGCGCTTACCGGCCGCATCCGCGAGCTCGCCGAACGCTATGCTACCCCGCTGCCGAAGCTAACCGGCGAAGTAGAAACTCTTGCTGCCCGCGTGGATGAACACCTCAAGAAGATGGGTGCGGTATGGAAGTGAAGCCCGGCTACAAACAGACCGAGGTAGGGGTGATTCCGGAGGAGTGGGGGGTGTCCAAAGTCGGGGATGTTTGCGGTTGCATTGTTCCCGGCAGAAACAAACCGAAGTTTTTCGACGGAGATATTCCGTGGATCACGACCCCTGATCTTGAAGAGGGGAAAGCTATTACCCGTTCTAGGATTGGTCTCTGCATCTCTCGGGTTGAGGCGAAGGCAGTCGGTTCGAAGATCGTTCCGCCTGGATCGGTGCTCATGTCATGTGCGGGTGAATTGGGAATCGTTGCGTTAACCAAAAATAATATCGTCGTAAACCAGCAACTTCATGTTTTCATCCCGACTGGACGCATTGATGGCACATTTCTATTGAGTGCGCTTGTCCGCCAAAAAGAACATATCGCTGGTTTCGCAACAAAGACCGCAGTTCCGTATCTGAATAAGAATAACTGCAACTCGATTCCAATTCCGTTGCCGCCGCTTCCCGAACAACGCGCCATCGCCGCTGTGCTCTCCGATGTGGATGCGCTGATCGGTGCGCTGGACCAGCTCATCGCCAAGAAGCGCGACCTCAAACAGGCTGCCATGCAGCAGCTCCTCACCGGTTGGCAGCGCCTCTCGATCTTTCACGAGAAGTTTCGAGAAGTTCCATTCAAGTCCATCTGCAACAATATCTTTAAGAAATCACCCATCAGTTCGTCTGAAGGCGCAAAGGACGGTGCTTTCCCCTTATTTGTTTCAGGTGGAGAGGCGAAGCGAATAGAAAGGGCTCTCTATTCCAACACAGAAGCCCTGATCTTCTCTGACGGTGGTGTCTTCGATGTCAGACATTTCGCCGGAGATTTCTCAGTAACGGATCACTGTTATGTGGTTTCTATTCGCGGAGACATGCGTTTCTATTTCTACTGGCTTTCTCTCCACAAGAGCAAATTAGACTCCCTAACTTTCAAGGGAAGTGGGCTGCGTAATCTGGACAAGATAGCTTTAGGAAACATAAAAGTGCCGCTTCCTCACGAAAGCGAACAAACCGCTATCGCCTCCGTTCTCTCCGACATAGACGCCGAGATCGCCGCCCTGGAAGCCCGGCGGGACAAGACCCGCGCCCTCAAACAGGGGATGATGCAGGAACTGCTGACCGGCAGGACAAGGCTGGTATGACGCCTTCGCCGGCGATGATTGAGTAATTTTACTCACCCATTGAGTAAAATTGATTGCATCGATTCAAGTCCTTTGATATAAGGCCGTTATGAGCTACGAACGTCCCATTTTATCGACCCTTCGCACGGAACTTTCCCGGCCGACACCGGTCATTCATGTCCTGATCGGCCCCCGGCAGGTGGGCAAGACCACCATTGGCCGTCAGATTCAGGAATCCATCGGCATTCCCACTGTCTACGCCACCGCCGACAGCCCGGTTCCCCTGGATTCGGCCTGGATCGAGACCCAGTGGCGCCGCGCTGTTGCCGACGGCGCCTCATCGGGCGGCCCGCTGCTCCTCATCCTTGACGAGGTGCAGAAGGTTCAGGGATGGAGCGAGACCCTCAAGCTCCTCTGGGACAGCCGCCCCGCAACGCCGGAGATCCGCGTCCTGATCCTCGGATCGTCGTCTCTGCTGATGCAGGAGGGGCTGACTGAGAGTCTGGCCGGCCGGTTCTTTCTGCATCGCTGCAACCACTGGGGGTATCCGGAGTGCCGCACCGCCTTCGGCTGGGGTCTGGAGCAGTGGATCTACTTCGGCGGCTATCCGGGGGCCGCATCCTTCACGGAAAACGAATCCTCCTGGAAGCGCTACATCGCCGATTCCCTCATCGAAACGGTCCTCGCCCGCGACGTGCTCCAGATGAGCAAGATCGCCAAGCCGGTTCTCCTGCGCCATCTCTTCGCCCTGGCGGCCACCCTTCCGGCCCAGTCCGTCTCCTATACCAAGATGCTCGGCCAGCTCCATGACGCCGGGAACACGACGACCCTGGCCCATTACCTGAAGCTCCTCGAATCCGCCTTTCTGGCGAGCGGCCTGGAACTGTTCTCGCGGGGGAAACAGCGGAAGCGCGGAAGCAGCCCGAAGCTGGTCCTCTGGAATAACGCCCTGGTCAACGCCCTTTCCACGGAGACCTTTGCCGATGCCCTCGGCGATACGATCTGGTGGGGGCGGCTGGTGGAAAATGCCGTCGGCGCCTATCTGTGCAACGGCCTCCATTCGGTGGAATACGAGATCACCTACTGGCGGGAGGGGGGTCACGAGGTCGATTACGTGGTCGCAAGGGGGCGGGATGTCTGGGCCATCGAGGTCAAAAGCGGTCGGAGCGGGAAGGCTTCCGGCCTGACGCGCTTCCGCGACCGTTATCCCGAGGCGCGGGCGCTCCTCGTGGGGGCACAGGGAATCCCCCTCGAAGCGTTTTTCAGCAAGGATCCGGCATCATGGCTGGTTTGATGGCGATAGAGAAAATTATACCTGTTTATTCATTCCACGACGAATACAGTCGTATAAATAACAGTGATTTCTCGCAGTGGCAGCCATTGCCTTTATCTGAAAAGCGTCCCCTATCAAATGGCGCTATGGAATTGCCGTTCATAAGGATGGAGATACTTCTCGGAATCGACCGATTGCGTATTCCGGCGCAAGCCGCCACCCGAATCCGATTCATTCCGCCACCTGATTCCGATTCAAGTCGCCACCCAATTCCGATTGATTCCGCCATGGGAATCCGATCCATTCCGCCACCCCCTGGAAGAGGGTGAAGATGAC
>JAHJXP010000042.1 GCA_018827585.1 Pseudomonadota bacterium
CTGATATCCTAGAATGCTTGATTCAGGCAAAAGAATACCAGGAGCATGGTTTTAAACAAGCAAATAAATTTATGAAAAAAGCTCCGCAATACCTTAAAGCCATCAGGGACTACGACCGGATTAAGGAAGAGAATTAAGGTTCCCTTGTTCGCTCCTGCACATTACGGAAGGAAAGCTGCTACACAAACATCTTCCCCCAAAACCTCGATTTCAATAAAAAATCAACAACTACTTGACATGGTCGGTATCTGACAATTGGTGAACCGATGCCCTATTTTTTAAGGAGCCATTTATAGGGGTAGTGGGTATCATGGGGGGGGGTATCACAGTAAAAAATAAGGGGCCAAGCATTTCGCCTAACCCCTTGATATTATGGAGCCGATGGGCAGGATTGAACTGCCGACCTACTGATTACGAATCAGTTGCTCTACCGGCTGAGCTACATCGGCCTTTATTCCTCGTGGCGGGTGCACTACTCAAGAAGGAGTGCCTATTTATCCTAAGCCATACCCCCTTGTCAAGATTTTAGTAAGCGCCCGGGGCGCAGATACTTCTTGACATATTAGACCGTTATTCGTAGGCTGCACGCGAATTTTAATGACCCTCCCCGCAGCAAGCTGCGGGGTATCCAAGACATCAAGGAACGAAGCAAGCTTCGGGGAATATGACCCGAAGAGATTCAAGCTGTCACAATGGATTGTCCGGAACGAGGACAAGCCGATCTGCGACTGCGACCCAGAATTTAAACAGGCGTTCCGACCAGGTTGCCAAGGCGGCAGGCAACCGGATCCTAACTATGAATGATGTCGGCGCCGGCAAGGCGCGCGAAACCCGAGGAGTGAGGAGTACTTTGGCGTACGCCGCAATAAGCCTGCCCCTGCGAAAGCAGGGGCAGGATGAAGCTTTAGCGCAGCATCCGGACTTTTTACGAAGTCGTCAACCATGAACGCTTTAATGTCTCAGAGGGGATGTTTGCACATCGTTTTGCCATATATGCGTCAGCGCAGATCATAAAATACAAACGGGAGGTAATTTTCCAATGGGTTTCATTGAGGTTCTGGCGACAGCAATTTTTCTGGCGACTATTACGGTAGTGATCACGGGGTGGTTCGACAGCGTCATCGCGGCCCTGATAGGGGTAGCTGCGATGGTCTGCTTTGGGATCATGACGGACGTCGAGGCATTTAAAGCCGTTGACTGGAACGTTATTGCCATTTTGCTTTCGATCTGGACAATTTCCGGTTTTTTCGGAAGGTCCGGGGTCCCCGCTTATCTGTCTTGCCTGGTTTTGAAGCTGGCCAAAGGAAATGTAGCTTTGTTCATCACCGGCGTCGGCGCACTGGCCGGCTTCGTTTCGATGTTAATTGACAACGTCGTCGTCGTCTTGATGTTCGCCCCCGTCATCTTCCATGCCTGCCGGCGCTTTAATTTTCGCGCCTTCGGACCTGTACTGTTCATGGGGCTGTGTGCGAATTTCATGGGAACGGCGATGCTGTTGGGCGACTTGCCTCCCCAGATGCTCCACAGTGTTGCCAAGATCGAGTTCTGGGGTTTCATCTGGTACATGGGCAGACCATCTTCCTTCTTCATTCTGCTGATCTCCTATATTGTCACCTGCACGTTCTTCTACTTGAAATTCAAAAAGGATTACAGTTCTGTCAAGATGGACGTCACTTCAATGGCAGATGAGAACCCTTCCGACTGCATCAAGGACAAGCCCTTCGCAATCCTCACCTGCGGGATCTTCCTTCTGACCATTCTGGCCATGGCCTTCCGGGAGGCATTCGGCTTCCATCTCGGCTTCATCGCCATGTGGGGCGCCCTTGCCTGTGTCCTGTTATTCACACGTTTCAAGGACCGCTTTACCGTGGAAATCCCTGAGGTAGATGAGATACTGAAGGAACTCGACTGGCGCGCCATATTCTTCTATGTGTCGCTGTTTGCACTGGTCGGCGGACTCGAACATGCCGGTGTGATCAAGCTTGTCGTTACGGCGATCACCCCGATGATTAAAGAAAGCATCGTCCTCGGCAGCACGGTGATGTACTGGGTAACGGCGCCCATCGTGGGCATCGTCGAGCATGATGCCTACATCCTGACGATGCTGTATGTCATCCGCGACCTCGGCACACAGGGAATCAACCCGTGGCCTTTGTACTGGATGCTCCTCTGGGCGGGAACACTCGGGAGCAATCTGACCATCGCAGGCGCCCCCGCCCTGTTCGTGGCGAAAAACCTGGCTGACAAGGAGGACGGGCGGATGAGCACCCTAAAGGAATTTCTATCCATGTCGGTGCCTTACGTGATAGTTTCGCTCGTCTCCTGTTATGTGCCGGCGATGCTCATCTGGGTGCTGCCGTTTGCCTGATAGTCAGGGGATGAGGGTTGTCCGGGAAAGGAGCGAATTCTTGAAGGAGCGGCTGAAAAAGATACTGTCGGCATCGCCCCTGAAGATATCGTTCGCCGTCATCCTGATCGCCCTGGTCCTGTTCTTCATCGACGCCCCTTTCCTCAGGTTCATGGAACTCAAAGCCCTGGACCTCCGGATGGTCTCCCGGGGCGTAATCCCGGCGGGCGGGGAAACCGTCATCGTGACGATCGACGAGAAGAGCCTGAGCGAACTGGGGCGGTGGCCCTGGCCGCGGACGACCATCGCGAAGCTGGTCGACGCCCTGAAGGATTACGGCGCGAAAGTGGTGGGATTCGATATTGTCTTTGCCGAACCGGATGCGAACTCCAGCCTGCAGACTGTCGCCGAGCTTTCCAGCGAGGTGAAGAGCGCGGGTATACAGGACGCGCGGCTCTCCAGCCTTCTCGAGGAGAAGAAAAAGCTGGCGGACACGGACGCCGCCCTCGCGCGTTCCATCGAAAAGGCCAAGAACGTCACCCTCGGCTACTTCTTCCACATCACCGCCAAAGAGGTGGGGCATCTGACCGAACAGCAGATCGCCGGCAGCGAAGAGGGGACCGCCAATTCGCGGTTCCAGATGATCCGCGGACCGAAAGATCATGACCAATCCCCTTTGATCAAGGCCTTCGCGGCGCAGCCCAGCCTACCGCAGCTTACCTATGTATCTGAAAACAGCGGTTATTTCAATGCGTTCCCGGACAGCGACGGGACCATCCGCTGGTCCCCCCTGGTGATCAGGTTCGGTGACAACTACTACACTTCTCTCGTGCTTTCGCTGCTGATCCAGTACCTGGACTGGCCGATGGTCGTCCTGAACATGGCCGAATACGGCGTGGAAAGCATCAATCTGGACAAGCTCAGAATCCCTACCGACGAGAGCGGAAGGCTGCTTGTCAGCTACCTCGGACCGACGAGGACCTTTCCCCACTACTCGGTTTCCGATGTCCTCAACAGGCGCCTGGCCGCCGAAAAAATAAAAGGGAAGATCGTCCTGGTCGGCGCCACTGCGACGGGAATCTACGACATGCGGGTCACCCCCTTCTCCACCGTCTATCCGGGGGTGGAGATCCACGCCACCGTGATCGACAACATCCTCCATCAGAATTTCCTCATCCATTCCGGCTGGACCAAGTTCCTCGATATCTGCACGATCATCCTGGTCGGCCTTATCATGGGGCTGGCAGTTCCCCGGGTGAAGGCGATGGCGGGCATTGCACTGAGCGTCGCGCTGATCGGCGCCTTTGTCGCCGCGAACACGGCGCTGTTCGTCCGATACAACATCTGGTTCGAGGCGGGTCTCGCCAGATACTGCGGGGGGCTCTGGGACGAGGCTATCGCCGCCTTCCGGAGCGTTCTCGCCATAAGGCCGGGGGATTATCCGGCGCAGCTTTGCATTGAACGCTGCGAGACGCTCAAGGCGCATCCGCCTGAAGGGGGATGGGACGGTGTGTTTACCATGACGAAGAAATGACGCAATGTCGGTTAAAGAAAGACTGAAATACCGAAGCTGGGTCGAGGTTGACCTTGGCCGTTTCGCCGCGAACTGGGAGGAGATGAAGCGGCTCGTCGGCCCCGGCGTGAAGATCATGCAGGTGGTTAAGGCGGACGCTTACGGACACGGGGCGATCGAGATCTCCAACGTCGCCCTGAAGAACGGCGCCTCCTGCCTGGGCGTGGCGAACGCCGACGAGGGGGTGCAGCTCCGCGTGAGCGGGGTCACCGCCCCCATCCTGATCCTTTCCCCCGCCACCGCCTCCGAGATCGGCCAGATCATCAAATACAACCTGATCCCTTCGGTCTCCGACCCCGGTTTCGCGGGGGAATTGCAGAAGCGGGCCCGCCGGGCCGGCATTCGGGCGCCGATCCACATCGAGGTGGACACGGGCATGGGTCGGGGCGGGACGATGCAGGCCGAGGCCTTTCAGGCGATCCGGGAGATCGCCTCCTATCCCAACCTCGTCATTGAGGGGATCTTCACCCATTTTTCCGAAAGCGAAATCCTCTCCTTCTACAACGATCAGCAATGGCGAGCTTTCCAGGAGCTTTTGGAGCGGCTTTCCGATCACGGGCTTCATATCCCGCTCCGCCACATCTCCAACAGCGGCGCCATCCTGAACTACCCGCAGTTTAACCTTGACATGGTGCGGCCGGGGCTCATGTCCTACGGGATCTACCCCTCTGTGGAGACGCGGGGCAAGGCCGCTCTCTTGCCCGTGATGAGCTTCAAGACGCGGGTGGTCCTCGTCAAGGAGTTCCCTTCAGGCTACGGCATCGGCTACGGCCGGACCTTCATCACCAGAAGGCCCACTCGAATCGCCACGCTTCCCGTCGGTTATGGTGACGGCTTCGGCTGGCTTCTCTCCAACCAGGGGGAAGCCCTGATCCGGGGGAGGCGGATCCCCATCGCCGGGCAGATCTCGATGGATATGTGCACCCTCGACGTAAGCGGGCTTCCGGAATGCGCCATCGGCGACGAGGCGGTCCTCATGGGGGAACAGGGGGAAGAGAGGATCACAGCCGACGAGATCGCCGCGAAGGTCCGTTCGATCAGTTACGAGATCCTCTGCGCCCTCGGAAAACAGGCGCCGCGGGTCTTTCTCCAAAAGGGGCGGACCGGCCGCGTGGAACCGTGCCTCCGGCGGATCTTCATCCCCGATGAGGAGAAGTCGATCGCCCGGATCGACGCCATCATCCGCCGCTGCTTCCAAACCCGGGCGAAAAACGAAGAGCTCGGCGATGCGATTTATTACGAGATGTTCGAGACGCTCTTCGGCAAAGAGGACCGCCAGTTGGAGCTGCGGGCCGACTTTTGCTACGACATCCGGGTAACGGAGACCGCCCCGGAGGACGGAGTTCCGGAATCCATCCGGCGGGATTATTTCAAGGTAACCACCCACGTGGAATACACAAAGGCCATCCGGAACACGGAGTTCATGATCGGCTGCGCGCTGGACAACGAACAGCTCGCCGCGTTTTTCGAGGACAAGCGGTGCGAATACCGCTGGCTTCTCAACGGTGGAGAAGACCTTGCGGCAGAAAGGGACTTCCGGGTGAACCGCATCCGGATCGACCGGGAGGACGTGCCGATCATCCGAACGGAAAATACCAAACGGGGCTATGAGGTCTGGTGCGGAGCGGAGAAATTAAAAAAGAAGCTCAATCGCCAGGTCCGCATGGAGATCGAGATTGAGACGAAGAAACTCAAGGCCAACCGGCTCTTCTCCGCCTACATCGTCTATCCGACCCGGGGCATGGAGATCTCCTTCCACTACGGGGGAACGGGCATCAGGAACGTCAGGGACGTCGGGTTCTTCGCGGGAAAGCATCCCTATCCGGAGGTGACCAGGAAAGAGGGGAAATCGGTCACGCTCAAACTCGGAAGCGAGGCGTGGATCTTCCCCACGAGCGGTGTGACGTTTATCTGGGATCTCTAAGCGGGGAATGAGCGGGAATATTATGGAGAAGGTGTGGAGTATATGCAAAAACTGCGTGTGGGCGTGATTCTGGGGGGAATGTCCTCGGAGCGGGAAGTCTCACTCAACAGCGGCCGGAATGTCTATGACAATCTGGACAGAGAGGCTTTCGATCCCATACCCATCTTCATGGACGGGCGGGGAAGGCTGTGGGTCATCCCCTGGCAGCTCATCTCCCAGAACACCACGACGGACATCACCGAGCGTCTCGAGAGGGAGGCGCGGCGGATCTCTTACGAAGGGCTCAAGGAAGAGATCGATTTCGCCTTCATCTCGCTGCACGGGAAGTTCGGCGAGGACGGATGTCTCCAGGGTCTTCTCGAGCTCCTCGGGCTCCCCTACACGGGACCCGGCGTTTTGGCCTCGGCCCTCGGCATGGACAAGCACATCCAGCAGATGATCCTCAAGGCCGCGGGGATCGGCGTCCCCGAGAGCGTCCTCGTCCGGGAGGAGACGTGGCGGGCGGATCGGGCGGGGACGATAAAGGCGCTCTGCGAACGATTCCGGTTCCCCCTGTTCACGAAGCCCCCGCGCGAGGGCTCCAGCATCGGCGTCACCCTTGTACGGGACGAGGCGTCCCTCGTACAGGGCATCGAGGAGGCCCTGAAGTGGGACAAGGCCGTCCTCGTCGAGGAGTTCCTCGACGGGAAGGAATTCTCCTCGATCATCCTGGAGGAGGGAGGAGAACCCCATCCCCTCGAGCTCACGGAGATCACCCCGCAGAGCGACTACTTCACCTACGACGACAAGTACATGCCCGGCCGTTGCCGTAAATTCACACCGCCGAAGAACATCCCTCCGGAGGCCGCGGAGGCGATTAAAAGGGAAGCGATCCTGGCCTTCCGGGCGCTGGGCTTTCGGTCCTACGGCCGGATCGACGGCTTTTACCTTGCGGACGGCCGGATCCTCATCACGGACCCCAACTCCTCCTCCGGCATGGCCCCCTCCTCGTTCTTCTTCGAACAGGCGGCCTGCGCGGGGATGCTCCCCGCGATGATCATCAGCCGGCTCATCGAAAACGCCCTCGTCATCCACAGGGGAAAACAAGGGCCGTTGTAGGATTATTCAAGAGGCGAACTTTTGCTTGACATATTCACCGTATCTTACTATCTATTAGCAGTAGGATGGTCTGGTCTGATCCAAGAGATGACAGAGAAGATTCCATCAGCATTTTTTTGGGGGGGCTATGAAACATCAATTTCTCTTGAGCTTGTATGCATTCTTCTTTTTTTCTTTTCTGAACGCCTGCGCAACTATCCAGAAACCAGAAGTTAAGTCAATCGATACAACACCTCAAATCAGTAAAACTCAAATCCAGCAATCCCCAGAAGCAAAAAAGGGCCTAAAGAGAAAAGTTGCCGTTGGCCGATTTACCAATGAGACAAAATACGGGCAGAGCTTCTTTCTCGATGATCAGAAGGACCGGACCGGAAAACAGGCCGTCGATATTCTGTCCAATAAATTATTACAGACCGAGAAATTCATTATTTTGGAACGGGCGGATTTAGATAAGATTCAGAAGGAACTGGCCATCGGGAGAGCTGCCCCCCTCAAGAACATGGCTGATTACATCGTAGTTGGATCGGTCACGGAGTTCGGCAGAAAAGATACGGGCGAGGTCGGTATCTTTAGCCGAACAAAGAGGCAGACAGCCTTTGCAAAGGTTCATGTGCGCATGATTGATGTCGCCACGGGCCAGGTTATTTATTCGGAAGACGGTGAAGGAACAGCCTTCGCCGAGGCAGGAACGGTGTTCGGCGTCGGCGGCCGAGCCGGCTACGATTCCACCCTGAATGACAAGGCTTTGGAAGCGGCCATTACGAATCTGGCATCAAATATCATTGAGAAACTCCTTGATAAACCGTGGCGGGGATACGTTCTTGGGCAGGAGGACAGTCAACTTATCATTTCCGGCGGCAAGTCACAGAATATCAAAGAGGGAGATTCTTTTTATGTTTATCTTGAAGGAAGGAAGGTAAAGAATCCTCAGACGAACATGGAGGTAACTTTACCGGCAAAGAGACTTGCTAAAATCAAGGTCTCTGCGACCTTGGGGGATACACCTGAAAATGAGGTCTCCCTAGCTATGGTGATTGAAGGGAACACAAATCTTGCCGAGTATAAGGTAAAAAATGATTACAGCAGTTTATTCATAGGGGAATTTAAGGAGGGCAATTGATCATGGTCAGAAAGCTGATCCTTTTAGGTTTGCTTTTGTTTTCGATCATCAGTTGCGGATATTATGAAGGTGTCGTGCAGCCGACTCCAAGAAGCTATGTCGCTTTTATAGGAAATACCAGTGGTGCGGTGGCGGTTATAGATGATGCCATAACGCTGAATCTCGATAAGGAACTCCAGGAAATGGATGGAAGGGAAAAGACAGTTCTTTTTCAGATCAGCCCAGGAAAACATAAAGTGATTGTGACTAGGATGGGACAGGAAGTCGTCAATCGGATCATCATCATCACCGATGGTGCAACGAAGGAAATTCAGGTGCCATGAATTATTTAAAAATTGGATGCATCGTTGCTTTGGCTATTTTTCTATCTGGTTGTGCAGCGCAGCGCATGTACTACTGGGGAGACTATTCAAATACCCTTTACCAGTCAAAAAAACATCCCTCCGATCAGTCCAACCTTGGTCACCAGCAAGCTCTTGAAAACATTATTGAAGAATCGGGGAAAAATAATTTACGGATTCCACCCGGGGTCTATGCAGAGTTGGGTTACGTCTATTTCCGTCAAAACAAAAAAGATCTGGCGATTCAAAATTTCAAAATGGAGAAGCAGTTATACCCGGAATCCACCCTCCTCATGGATCGATTGGAAAACGCGGTCAAACTTGCGGACAAACCCAAGCCTTCCGAAAGCAACACCTCGGAAGTACAGCCAAGCAAACCGGATAAATAGGAGAAAGAATGAACAAGTCCGGTATCATCAATAAAAACAACTATTTATTACTGATAATCGTGATCTTGATGGGCGTTTCTTTAAGTGCTTGCGCCCCTAAAATGGTTACGAAAGCGGATAAATTCCCCCTTTTATATGAGGAGTCTCCGGCTTCAATCCTGATACTGCCGCCTATGAACGAATCGACAGCGGCGGAAGCCAAGGATTATTACGCCACAACCATTCAGGAACCCCTTTCTTTCAATGGATATTACGTCTTCCCCTACGAGATTACGACCGAGATTCTTAAGATGGAAGGCATCTATGACGCAGAATTAATGAAGGATCTTCCCCTTCAGAAATTCAGGGAATACTTCGGCACGGATGCGGTTCTGTTTACCACCATCAAAAAATGGAACCTTTCTTACATGGTCCTTGCGGCCAACCTCACCGTATCAGTTGATTGTGAATTGAAATCAACGAAGTCCAACGCTACTATCTGGCAATATAACGGAACTGTGGTGGTCGATCTCTCCGGTGGAAGTATGGGAGGAGGTATTGCCGGTCTTATTGTCAAGGCTATTGTGACAGCCATAAGTTCCGCCATGGCGGACTATGTCCCCCACGCCCGCACTGCAAATTATATGGCCCTCAGCACTTTGCCTTACGGGAAATATCACTCACTCTATGGGAAAGATCGGGAGCAAAAGTTCATAGAGCAAACCCGGCCTCAATAATGGATTCCTGGGGATAAATAGGGACAGATATCTCTCTCTATTTATCCCTTTTTTCAATGAATCGAGCTCTGTCATGAAACCCGCCCGCATCGTGTTTATGCTCATCGCCCTTCTTCTGCTGCCGCCGCGGCATCTTTTCGCCGGCGACATAGCCTCTCAGTATTACGACCTTCGGGAGAAGGAGATCCGGCAGTTCGCCTTCGATCTCTTCCACACGGGCGAGCACTACCGGGCGATCACCGAGGCCAAGCGCTACGCCTCATTCTTCCCCACA
>JAHJXP010000043.1 GCA_018827585.1 Pseudomonadota bacterium
TCAGTTGAAAGTTTTCCCTTCCGCAGCGAGTTTGGCCAAAAGCGGCGCAGGTTTCCAGAACTGGCCGTAGCGGCCCTTGGCGTATTTCTCCATCGCCGCGACCACTGTGGAAAGTCCCACCGTGTCGGCGTAAAACATCGGGCCGCCCCGGTGCAGCGGAAATCCGTAGCCGGTGATATACACGATATCCACGTCCGACGCCCGCTGCGCGATCCCCTCTGCGAGCAGATAAGCCGCCTCGTTCACCAGTGCGTAGACCAGGCGCTCCACGATCTCCCTGTCGCCGATTTCGCGCCGCCCAATGCCAAGCTCTTTGGAGTGGTTGACGATCATCGCGTTCACCCATTCCGAAGGATATGCCTTGCGTTCGCCCGGCTTGTAGTCATACCAGCCGGCGCCGGTCTTCTGGCCGAAGCGGCCCGCCTCGCACAACAGATCGGCGGTCTTGGAGAAAATGGTGTCCGGGCGCTCGGCATAGCGGCGCTTGCGGATGTACCAGCCGACGTCGTTGCCGGCAAGATCGCCCACCCGGAAAGGCCCCATGGCGAAACCGAACTCCTCCATTGCCTTATCGATCTGCTCCGGCAGACAGCCCTCTTCCAGCAGAAAGCCGGCCTGGCGCGAATACTGCTCAAGCATGCGGTTGCCGATGAAGCCGTCGCACACCCCCGAAACCACGCCGATCTTTTTGATCTTCTTGGCGAGCGCCATCGTGGTGGCAAGCACGTCCTTTCCGGTCTTTTCGCCGCGCACGACCTCGAGCAGCTTCATGATGTTGGCCGGGCTGAAGAAATGCGTGCCGATCACGTCCTGCGGCCGCCCGGTGAAGCCCGCGATCCTGTTGACGTCCAGGGTGGAGGTGTTGCTGGCGAGGATGGCGCCGGGTTTCATCACTTCGTCGAGCTTCCGGAATACCGCTTCCTTTACGCTCATGTCTTCGAACACCGCCTCGATGACGATATCGGCGTCCTTGACATCGGCATAAGAGAGGGTGCCTTTGATCAGGCCCAGGCGCTGTTCGAATTTCTCCTGCGTGAGCCGACCCTTCTTCAGCGAACTCTCGTAGTTCCTGCGTACCGTAGCCAGGCCCTTGTCCAGCACCTCCTGATTCATCTCAACCACGGCAACCGGGATGCCGGCATTGGCAAAGTTCATGGCGATGCCGCCGCCCATGGTGCCGGCGCCGATGACCGCGGCCGTACGGATCGGGCGCTTCGCCGCATCTTCGGACACATCGGGAATCTTAGCGGCCGCGCGCTCGCTGAAGAAATAGTGGCGCAGGGCCTTGCTCTCCGTGGTCTGCATCAGCATCAAAAAACTCTCCCTCTCTACCTTGAGTCCTTCCTCAAAAGACATCGTTACCGCGGCCTCCACACAGTCGACGCAATTGAGCGGCGCAGGAAAGTTTTTCGCCGCCGCGGCGACGGTATCACGCGCGACCTTGAAGAAGGTCTCGCGGTTGGGCAGGTTGATTTCGATGTCGCGGACTTTCGGCAGCGGCCGGCGGTCAGCGATCTCCTCGGCGAAGGCGACGGCGCCCGCCATCAAGTCCCCCTCGATCATCCGGTCGAACAGCCCTGTTCCGGCAAACTTTTCCGACGGCGTCGGATTGCCTGTGACGATCATGTTGAGCGCGGTTTCCACGCCGACTGCACGCGGCAGGCGCTGGGTGCCGCCCGCGCCGGGCAGGAGGCCAAGCTTCACTTCGGGGAGCGCGATCTGCGCGCCTGGGGCCGCCACGCGGTAATGACAACCCAGGGCCAGTTCCAGGCCGCCGCCCATGGCCACCGAGTGGACCGCGGCGATCACCGGCTTGTCGGCGGCCTCGACCGCCTCGATGACCGTCAACAGGTTGGGTTCGGCGAAGCTCTTGGGCGTGTTGAATTCCTTGATGTCGGCCCCGCCAGAGAAGGCTTTGCCCGCACCGGTGATTACGACTGCCTTGACGGCGCCGTCGGCGAGCGCTTTTTTCAGCCCGTCGAAGATGCCGCTGCGGGTCGCATGCCCGAGGCCGTTGACAGGCGGGTTGTTCATGGTGATGATGGCGATGCCGCCCCTGACTTCGTAGTCTGCGCTCATAGGACCTCCTTTAAAATAAATTGGGTAGATGCATCGGATACGATGAGAACTTTCATATATGACGGGGAACTCTACGAAGAACAGCCCTCCATGTCAATCAGTTTTTACCGCAATATCAAGATCGATTCGATTGCGCATTATGATCGGTCACTGGGGCGGGAAAAGGGCAGGGAGGGGAAGCGGGAGATTGATCAGCCCCTCCTGACAAGGGGGGGAAGCTTTCCGGCGAGTCCCACATGGCCGTCCTTGACGATCAGTGCGCCGCTGACACCCTCTGTGGAAATCGTTTGCTCGAGGGCCGGCTCCACGTCGGCGACGGTCTTAACGAGATTGGCGGCCCGGGTCGCCGCGGCATCCGCCAGGGCGGCGTCTTTGGCGACCACGGTGGCCAGATCGCATCGGCCCAGGCTCAGCGAGTGTCCCATTTTCCCCGAGGAGGAGCAGATGGAAAGGGGGCTGTCGGACGCCTGCAGCGAAAAGGCGAGTCGGCCGATCTTTCCGGAACCGCCGGGGAAAAGGCCGATGATCACGGGTTCGGCGGTCTGCAGGTAGATGTCTCCCCCGTTGTCCACGATCGCCTCTTCGGCGCCGGCCGCAAGACCGGCCTCGACCGCAAGCTGGGCCATGGCGCCGGCGACGGCGGCCATCGGTCCGACGCCCACCTTTTGTGCGGCGCAGGCCATCCGTCGCACGACCTCCGGGGCATCGTCTTTTACTGCAAGGGGTTGGAGCGAATGCTGGAAATGGGGATGCCGGCGGATATACTCCTCCAGGATCGCCCGTTGCCGGACGATCTCCCGCGTGACGGCTTCAAACGGTTCGCAGCAGATGCGGAAGACGGCTTCCTTATGGATGAACGTTCTGTAAACCCGTTTGCGGTTCATGGGCTGCCGGGGTGATTTTGTGAAGCGCATCCTTAGTCAGAAAATGCCCCCTCCCTGTATCCCTCCCCCTCGACGGGGGAGGGAGGGGTGGGGGTGATTTTCATCCTTCGTTGTGCCCACCCCGGGCATTGGAGTTAAAACGCCGAGGCGCAGGCGCCGAAGGGACAGATGCGGATGCACGCCAGACATTCGATGCATTCGGATTCGTCGTAGGCGACCTTGCGGGTGGCGCGGTTCTCGATTTTCAGCGACCCGGGGGGGCAGTAGGGAACGCAGTAGCCGCAATGGGAGCAGAGCTCCTCGTCGCGCGTGACCCCCTTCCCGGAGTAATTGACCGTGACGTTAAAGGTCTTGACAAACTCGATCGCGCCCTGGATTGCCTCTTCCGTGCCGGTGACGTCCAGCACGAGGTAGCCCTCCTCTTCCGGCGTCACCTTGGCGCGGTAGATGTTGACGATGAGGTGATGGTCCTTGACCAGGTGGTAGACGATCGGCTTTTCACACTCGCACTTGGGAAAGTAGAACATCAGTTTTTTGGTCACGGTATCGTCGTTCATCGGGGCGGCTCCCTCTTGACAAGCGGTTTCATTTTCGTGTCCCTGCGGAGAGGGGCGATCGGGGCGGCAAGCAGAAATTCCCCGCGCCGGATCTCATCCGCCAA
>JAHJXP010000044.1 GCA_018827585.1 Pseudomonadota bacterium
ACGCCTCATTCCTCAGGGTTCGCGCGCCTTGCCTGCGGACTTTTTACGAAGCCGTCCTGCATTCAAGGCTGTTGCGACTTTTTACGAGAGCATCATTCGTTGAGTGCCTTGCGAAGGACCTGGCTGGACTTGAATGTCAGCACCTTGCGGGCCGAAATTGCGATCTCGTCGCCGGTCTGGGGATTTCTGCCCCGCCGGGATTTCTTGTCCTTGACGACGAAATTTCCGAAACCGGAAATCTTGATCTTCTCGCCGTTGGCCAGGCTGTCCTTGATGGTATCGAAGACCGACTCGACGATCCGCGCCGAATCCTTCTTCGAAAATCCCAGCTTCTCGTACACATTCTGAATGATGTCGATCTTTGTCATTTCCGCCTCCTTTAGTTTTTGCAGATTGGCCTGTTCTTATCTGATTGACGCCCCCGTCGAATGGACGATCTTCTGCACAATTCGGCCGTGGATCTCATTCACCCCTTCATCCGTCAACGTCCTCTCCGAACTGCGGTAGGAAAACCTGAGCCCTATGCTCTTCATCCCCACGGGGAGATTTTGGCCCTCATATACATCAAAAATTTGAACTTTTTCAAGTAATTCTTCATGAAAATCTGCCGCCAGCCGGATCAGCTCCCCCGCCTCCGTCTCACGGCGAACCAGAAAAGCCACGTCCCGCGAACTCGATGGGAAACGGGGCGGGTTGCGGAACAGCGCCTTACCGGAATAATTGTTCGCCAGAAGATCCATATCCAGCTCGCATACCACGATCGTCCCAGTCAAATCCAGGCGGGACAGGACATCCGGATGAACCTCTCCCAGAAAACCGACCTGTCTGTCCCCGCAGAAAACGCTGCAGGATTTCCCCGGATGCAGAAACGCCTCCCGGACGTCGGACCTAAATGACGGGGCCGGTATCCGCAGGGTGTCCAGAATATTTTCCACGCATCCCTTCAGATCGTAGAAATCCGCGCGCAGATCGCGGGAATGCCACCTGTCCTCATAACGGAGCCCAGTGACGAGACAGGCCAGCCGGTTGTGTTCCAGCGGCAGCCTCCCCTCTTCCGAGCGGATGAACGTCCTGCCCGTCTCGAATATCTTCAGATCGAAACGGCCCACAGCGGCATTTCTTTTTGCATTGAGAAGGAGGCTGTAGATCATGGTGGTCCGCATCACCGCCTGCTCTTCCGTCAGGGGGTTTCTGATCTCCACCTGGCGGCGCCGCTCATCCGTGTCGCCGAGTCCGAGTTGATCGACTGCCTGCGGGGCAATAAAGCTGTAGTTGATCACCTCCCCGTAGCCGGCGCCGGTCATTATTTCCCGCACCCGTTCCGCGACCATCCTTTTTTTGTCGGCAATTCCGGCAACAACGGACACCGCGGGCATCGTCACCGGCACCTGGTCGTACCCGTACAGACGGGCGATCTCTTCGATGAGGTCGATCTCCCGCGCGATATCCACCCGGAAGGTCGGGGGAGTCACCTTGAAGGCCCCCTCGCCGCCGCCGTCCGGCCTGACCGCCATCTCCAGGCTTTTGAGGATGCGGACGATCTCCCCTTCGGGGACCACCGTGCCCAGGATGTCGCGCACCCGCCCGACGCGCAGGGGGATGTCGCACGCCGCCTCGACCTTCCGGGGATACTGATCGATCACATTCGCGCAGACCTCTCCCCCGGAAAGCTCCGCCATGAGACCGGCCGCCCGGTCGAGCGCCCGGATCACCCCTTCCGGGTCTATCCCCCTTTCAAACCGGAAGGAGGCGTCGGTCCCCATGGCCAGCGCCCGCGAGGTCCTGCGGATGGAGGAGGGATTGAAATAGGCGCTCTCCAAAAGAATCGTTTCCGTATCCGACCGGACTTCGGAGTTGAGTCCGCCCATGACCCCGCCGATCGCCACCGGCTTGACCCCGTCGCAGATCATCAGCGTGTCGGCACGGAGGGTCCTCTCCTTTCCATCGAGGGAAACAAACCTCTCCCCCTCCCGGGCCCTGCGGACCACGATCCTCCCCTCTTCGAGAAACCTCAGATCGAAGGCGTGCAGGGGCTGGCCCGTCTCGACCATCACAAAGTTGGTCACATCTACGATATTGTTGATCGGGCGAAAACCCACCCTTTCGAGCCTCCGCCTCATCCAGAAGGGCGACGGCCCTATCTTCACCCCCTTGATGATCCGGGCGGTGTAACGGGGGCAAAGATCCGGGTCCTCGATGGAAACCGCAGCGATACCTGAGATGTCTTCTCCGCTTTCCCTCACGGCGGGGGAAGGGTAGCGCACTTTCTTCCCCGCGATGGCCGCCCATTCGCGGGCAATGCCGACGACGGATAGGCAGTCGGGACGGTTGGGGGTGACGCCGATGTCGAGAACCGTGTCGTTCAGTGCCAAGACGTCCGCCAGTTCTTTTCCCGGAGGCAAATCGGACGGGAGGAGCATAATCCCCGAGGCGTCGTCGCCCAAACCCAGTTCTGCCTCGGAGCAGAGCATCCCCTCGGATAGCTCGCCCCGGATTTTCGTGCTGCGGACGACCAAACCGCCCGGCAGGGTCGCCCCTGCCGGCGCCAGGGGAATGATGTCGCCGGCGCGGATATTCTTGGCGCCGCAGACCACAGGATAGGTCGCCTCTCCCGTCGTCACTTCACAGACGGACAAGTTGTCGGCATCCGGATGGGGTTTGACGGAGCTGATCCTGGCCACTCTGACCCCGCTGACGGCGGGGCCGATCCCGGTGAGGGAGTCCACCTCCAGGCCGGCCATGGTCAGCCGCTCGGCGAGCTCCTCCGGCGACACATCCACGTCCACATAATCCCTGAGCCATTCCAAACTAATTAACATGTGACGAACTCGTAAAAAGTCGCAAGAGCCTTGAATTTGGGCCTTGTCTCGGCAGCTTTGCCGGAAACCGGCAATGGGTCAGGATTTCCTGGCATATTAAAACTGCTCGAGGAATCTCATCTCATTGTCAAAAAAGAGCCGGATATCCGAAATCCCGAACTTGAGCATGGCTATCCGCTCCAGGCCGAGACCGAAGGCAAAACCGGTGAACTCCTCGGCGTCATAACCGACGTTCCTGAACACCTCGGGGTCCACCATCCCCGATCCCAGTATCTCCAGCCAGCCACTCTGCCCGCAGACCCGGCATCCCCGGCCGCCGCACATGACGCAACGGATATCGACCTCCGCACTCGGTTCCGTGAAGGGGAAAAAACTGGGACGGAACCTCAGCGCCGTATCCTCGCCGAAAACCTGTTTTAGAAAAACGGTCAGCACCCCCTTAAGATCGCCGAAGGTGATCCCCCTGTCAACGAGGAGGCCTTCGATCTGATGAAACATGGGGGTGTGCGAGACGTCCGAATCGCGGCGGTAGACGCGGCCGGGGGAGAGGACCCTCACCGGCGGTCTTACCTTTTCCATGATCCGGACCTGGACCGGAGAGGTATGGGTGCGCAGGACGATGTCGTCCTCGATATAGAAGGTGTCCTGCATCTCCCGCGCGGGATGGTCCTTGGGGATGTTCAGCGCCTCAAAATTATAGTAATCCAGCTCTACTTCCGGCCCCTCCACCACCGAGAAGCCGAGGCCGGAAAAGATGCGGCAGATCTCTTCTTTGACCTGCGTCACCGGATGGAGACGGCCGTGCCGGACGCCCCTCCCGGGGAGAGTGACATCGAGCCTCTCGCCAAGGAGGACCTCTTCCCTTTTTGCGGCCGCCAGCTCCGCAAGCAGCTCGTCGATCCGCGCGGAAAGGTCCTCTTTGACCTCATTGCACTCCCGGCCGAACTCCGGTCTCTCTTCGGGAGGCACAGTTCCAACGTTGCGCAGCAGCCCCGTCAGAAGACCCTTCCTGCCGAGACACCGGGTACGGATCTCCAGGAGTTCCTCTTCCGTTCCGGCATTCCGGAGCTCGGCCAAAGTTCGCTCCCAAAGCGCCCTCAGTTCTTCCCTCATGCCTGACGCTCACCCTTGGCGATGGTTGCGATCTCGGAAAATCCCCGGGGATCATGAACGGCAAGCTCGGAGAGGACCTTCCGGTCAATCCCGACGCCCGCCTTGCTCATCCCGTCGATCAGGCGGCTGTATGAGATGCCGTTCAGGCGTGCGGCCGCGCTGATCCTCGTGATCCACAGCTTCCGGAAGTCACGTTTTCTGACCTTCCGGTCCCGATAGGCGTAGGCCATAGCGTGGTTCACCGCTTCGGTGGCCGTTCTCAACAATTTGCTTCTGGACAGGAAAAACCCCTTGGCCGCCTTCAAGATCTTCCTTCTCTTCTTGTGAGCCGTCAGGCTCCTCTTTATCCTCGGCATTTCTTTTATCTCCTCTGCTCTCTGCTGTATCGCGAAAAACGGCCGCCCCGTTACAGATAGGGGATCAGTTTTCTGATCGCCTTTTCGTTGGTCTTGTCAAGAATGGCCGCTTTTCGCATGTTTCTCTTGCGCTTTGTCGTCTTCGGCGTCAGTATGTGTCTGGCGTTGGCCTTGTTCCTCTTGATCCGCCCCGTTCCTGTCACGGAAAAACGCTTCGCCGCGCCGCGATGTGTTTTCAGTTTCGGCATCCCATCACCCCTCTTCTAAGATACTGAACCTTCCTTCGGTTCCTTAATAAACAGCTTTCCGATTCTTCCGACCGCCATGCGCCGGAAGGTCCGGCCCCTATTGCACCGTTACTTCTTTGGGGAGAGAATCATGATCATGTTCCTCCCCTCTAACTTCGGCTGCTGATCGATCACCGCTTCCTCCGCCAGGGTATTCAAGATGTCCCCCATGATCTTCCTGCCGATCTCGGTATAGGCGATCTCGCGCCCCCGGAACATCATGGTGATCTTGACCTTGTTGTGCTGGTCAAGAAACTTCCGGACATGTTTGATCTTGACCTCCAGATCGTGCGTCTCCGTCTTGGGCCGGAGACGGATCTCCTTGACCTGAATAACCGTCTGGCTTTTCTTGGAGACCTGGACCTTCTTGCTCTGCTGGTATCTGAACTTTCCGTAATCCATGATCCTGCAGACCGGCGGCGCCGCGGTGGGCGACACCTCCACCAGGTCCAGACCCGACTTCGCCGCCTCTGCCAGGGCATCGGCCAGAGGTATGACCCCCAACTGCTTTCCTTCCATATCGATCACCCTGACCGACGAAGACCTGATCTCACGGTTGATCTTTAAATCCTTAGCTATGGGTCACCTCCAAACGTCTAATAAAAGCTACTTGAACTGTTTACACTGTTCGTGCACAAGGTCGATGAACGCCTCTACACCGATGGAACCCAAGTTCTTCCCGTCCCGCTGCCGGGGAGACACCTGCCCGGAGGCTGCCTCCCGATCGCCGATCACGAGCATGAAAGGGGTCTTCTGGAGTTGCGCCTCGCGGATCTTGTAGCCCAGTTTCTCGTTCCTGAAATCCCCTTCCGCCCGAATTCCCGCATCGAGGAGACGTCCCCTGACCTCCCGCCCGTAGGGGATATGGCTGTCCGTCACGGTCAGCACAACGGCCTGCACCGGCGACAGCCAGAGGGGAAAGGCGCCGGCGTAGTGCTCGATGAGCACCCCCATGAACCGTTCGATCGCGCCCAGGATCACCCTGTGGAGCATTACCGGACGGTGTCTCCCGCCATCCTCGCCGATGTAGTGAAGGTCGAACCGCTCCGGCAGGGTGAAATCGCACTGGATGGTCGCGCACTGCCATTTCCGTTTGAGGGCGTCCTTCAGCTTGAAGTCGATCTTCGGCCCATAGAAGGCGCCGTCCCCTTCGTTGGTTTCATAAGTCATGCCGCTGTCCCTGAGCGCACCCTCCAGGGCCGTGGTGGCAAGCTCCCAGTCCTGATCCGAACCGATTGAATTCTCCGGGCGGGTGGAGAGTTCCACCTCGTATTCGAATCCGAAAATGCCCATCGCATAGCCTACGAAATCGGCGATCGCCCTGATCTCGCCGTTGAGCTGCGACGGCGTGCAGAGAATATGGGCGTCATCCTGCGTGAACTGGCGCACCCGCATCAGCCCGTGGAGCACCCCCGCCTTTTCATGGCGGTGAACCGTCCCCAGTTCGAAATAACGCAACGGCAGGTCGCGGTAGGAGCGGATCTTCGCCTTGTAGATCAGCATGTGGGCAAGGCAGTTCATGGGTTTGATCCCGTAGCTCTGCTCGTCCACCTCGGTAAAGTACATGTTTTCCAGGTAATGATCGAAGTGACCGGACCGCTTCCAGAGATCGGCCTTGAGGATCTGGGGCCCGATCACCATCCCATAGCCCCGTTTGAGATGTTCTTTTCTCTCCCAGTCCTCTATTATGGTCCTCAGCAGCGTCCCCTTGGGGTGGAAGATGACGAGTCCGGGGCCTGCCTCGTCGTTGAGCTGGAAAAGATCCAGTTCTCTGCCGAGGCGGCGGTGGTCCCTCTTTTTCGCCTCTTCCAGAAGCCGCAGATGCTCATCAAGCGCCTCCTGCGTCGCAAAGCCGGTCCCGTAAATGCGCTGGAGCATCCTGTTGCGTTCGTCGCCCCGCCAGTACGCGCCGGCCACATGAAGCAGCTTGAAGGCCCGGAGCATCCCGGTCGACGGGCAATGCGGCCCGCGGCAAAGATCGATGTAGCCGTTCTGGGTGTAGAGGCTGACCGTCTTGACGTCCGCCGGCAGATCGTTGAGGAGTTCGACCTTGTAGCGCTCCCCTTTGCTCCGGAAGAGCTCAACGGCCTCTTCGCGGCTAACCTCGCGGCGTTCGAAGAGGCAATCCGCCGCGGCGATCTCCCGCATCCGGGATTCTATCCGTTCGAGATCCTGCGGGGTGAAGCCCTCGGCATATTCAAAATCGTAGTAGAAACCGTCTTCGATGGCGGGACCGATGGCGACCTGAACGCCGGCGAAGGTCTCTTGCACCGCCTGGGCCATCACATGGGAGATGCTGTGGCGGAGAATCGAAAGGCCCTCCGCCGAAGCGGCGTCGATCGGCTCTACGGCGGCGTCCCCGTCCAGGGAATGGCTCAGGTCGACCGGCGCCCCGTTCACCTTTGCCGCCACCGGGAAAGAGGCGACGCGATCCTGTCGGGCCGCAAGGGCCTCCCCTGCCTTAATCCCGGCCGGGGACAAAACCTCTTTTTCGTCCGGCATCGTGATCTTTATCTGTCGCACCATATCCCGCTTCCTATGAAGAAAGGGCATCAGCACTAAGCGATGATGCCCTCACCAAGACCAGCCGCCCGCCGAGACCCCGTTAGGGATCCAACGCACCCCACCCCTCCCGCCATTAGAGAAGGCGGGATGATTTTTGATAATGGTAGGCACGCAGGGATTTGAACCCTGGACATCCACCGCGTCAGGATGGCGCTCTCCCCCTGAGCTACGTGCCTGCATGAAACCCCTCCCGTCGGAGAGGGGGACTTTCTAACAAGAAAAGACAGTGATGTCAAGGCAAATATCATTTTTTTGCGTCGTTGTTGATGATCTTCATGCCCCTGGCCATGTAGTTCAGGCCGGAAACAATCGTGAAAAATGCGGTCACCCAGTAGAGGGGCAGAAGCCATATCTCTCTTATGCCGCCGGGCAGACACAAGGCGGAAAGACTCAGCAGGACCGTGATGAGCTGCAGGGCCGTCGTGACCTTGCTGACGAAAGCCGGGCGGATCTCCACGGAGATCGACATGATGGAAAGAACGGAGATGCCCAGCAGAATGAACAAGTCCCGACTGATGACGAGCACCGCAAGCCACCCCGGAATGACATGCAGAACGGACAGAGTCACAAAGGAACTGACCAGAAGCGCCTTGTCGGCAATCGGATCCAGATAGGAACCGAGGACGGTCTGCTGATGCAGGACCCTGGCCAGGAATCCGTCGAGGATATCGGTGAGACCGGCAGCCATAAATACGATCAGCGCCTTGAGAAACGATTCCTGGATGAGCAGGATGACGATGACCGGAACCATGAGGATTCTCAGAAGCGTCAAGATGTTCGGAATATTCATTTTTCAGTTCACACCCACGTCAGATTTGATGCGGTTCAGGGACCCATTGCGTCCGGGCCGTCCGGCAGCGTCTCCAAGGCCCGGTTGACAACCTCTTGGATAGCCGGCTCAAAAACCTGAGAGGTCTTCAATTCCAGATGTTTCCGGGAAAAACCGAAGTTGCGATGGACCGCCCGATATTGCACGCGCCAGAGACTCTCCCCCGTGACGGCGCTTTTCATTTCCAGTTCCACATCCACCGTCATCGGGGCATATAAGAGGGTCACCGCCGCCCTTCCTTCCTTCAATGTGGCATACAGGACGGCGTCCACTCTGAGCATTTCCCCCATCGACTGCGGCGACGCCGCCCCTCCGGCGGCGGAAATTTCGGCCAGCTTCTCATCGATCAGTTTCGGCGGAATCTTTGGATAACCCTTGAAATAGAGTTCCTCGATCAGTTTATCCCGCAACAGCCGGGCGGCCTCGGGTCCGGCCTGACTGTTCTGAACGGGCATGACCGCGATGAGCCTCGTACCCCTCTTGCTGTAATCGGGAACGATGACATGCGGAATCTTTGCGGCGCAACCGGCAAAAAAGAAAAATAACCCGAGAAACAACAACAGACGCATCCCTTTAGACGCCATTATGCACACCTCTTCACCTCAGATTGACTTCCAGGCTGTGGTCATCCGTCTGCCGGACTTCCACCCCAAACTTCTCCCGGAGACGCTCGGACAAGGCGGCAGCCGTTCCCTCCACCGTCACATCAAACCGGGCCACGCCCCATGACGCCTCGCGGGGGGTG
>JAHJXP010000045.1 GCA_018827585.1 Pseudomonadota bacterium
CCACCGGATTGGGCATGGTGACGAGCCCCTTGAATTTAGGGTTGAGGAGGTCATTCCATCCCTTGGGCATCGGCAGGCCCTTCTCCTGTAAAACTTTGGTGTTCACGCAGAAGGCGGCGATGTACATATCGATTCCGACGTAATAATGCTTGGGATGAACGAAGCGCTTTTCAAGCTTTTCTACGCCTTTGGGTTTGTAGGGCACCAGCATGCCCCGGGGAACGAATTCTTCCATGTTGGTAACGGCCCCCCCCAGACCAGATCCGCCTGAGGATTGTCCTTCTCGGCCAGCATCCGCGCGCCGAGCTCCCCGGTGGAAAGTCGGATGATGTCGATTTCGAGGTCAGGCATATCCCTCCTGGCGGCCTCGAGATATTTTACCGTTTCATCAGTCTCCAGTGAGGTGTAAACCGTTACCTTTTCGGCGGCAATGGCGCCGGTCTGCCAGCACATTGCCAAGATGACCGCAATGAAGAAAATCGCTGCACGCTTCATACGCCTGACCTCCTTATTTAGGTGTACCGTATAATGAACCCCTCAAACCATGACCCCACTTTGCCAAACATGCTCTCAGCTTGGTGGCTGAAGGTACTATAACCGAAACTCTGCGGTCAATCAATTTTTATAGCCGTCTGTCGCAATCTTGATCAAACGGCGCAAGCAGCCGGTCGGCCCGAAAGAAGCTCCAGGCGGAATCGCCTGGTAGCGAAACCGTAAATCTTCATGTTCGCATGCCCATATTCCACAGACCCGCCTGCGTTGTCAGGTGATTAATCCCCCGGCCTTGACATCCCTTTTGATATGTGCGAATCGAAGATCATGAAAATCCCGCGCCTGCCGAATCCTTAAGCCTGCCAAGGAGGGTTGGGTCGCTTGAATCGGGCGGGGGAAAAGGGATTGCCCGGGAGAATCGTCTTTGGTCATGGAAAAGGAAGCCCCCGTCTTTATCGAACCTCTCCAGCCGATGACGCGAGCGGGAGGCGGCGCCGGATGATCCGCACCCACCGCTTACTCAACCGTTATATACTGAAGGAAATCGCCATACCCTTCTGCATGATCTTGTTTGTGCTCACCTTTGTCCTGCTGATGGGCAAGGTCCTGCAGTTGATGGACCTGATGATCAACAAAGGGGTCGCTTTTAGCGACATTGCCCGGCTGATCTTTTTTCTTTTGCCCACCTTCCTGGTGTTTACCCTTCCCATCTCCCTTCTGATGGCGATCCTGATCGGGCTGGGAAGACTCTCGAGCGACAACGAAATCACGGTCCTGAAGATGTCCGGTGTCAGTCTTTATCGGCTCTCGCTCCCGGTTGCCGTTGCAGCGCTAACAATCTTCATCCTGACCGCGGCGACGAGTCTTTTTCTGGCGCCCTACGGGAACCATTCATTCCGGAACCTCCTGTTCGACATGGCCAAGCGGAAGGCAAGCATCGGCATCCGGGAAAAGGTCTTCATCGACGCTTTCCGGGGGATGCTTCTGTACGCGGACAGGATCTCGGTCCAGGGCGATTTCCTGGAAGGGGTTCTCATCTCCGACAACCGGATCAGCCGTGAGCCGAGCACCATCATCGCCCGGAGGGCCTATCTTTTCTCCGATCCCGGCACGCTTGCAATCATCCTGAGACTGGAGACTGGCAGCACGCATACCGTGGATGCGGGTCTCAAGAACTACCGGAAGATGGATTTCAGCGTCTACGACGTCCGCCTGGACTTCGCCGCCTCGCTCAAGGAAGACAGGCCGGCCGGCGCCAAGTCCGGCAAGGAAATGACCGTCGCGGAGCTCATCCGGGGACTGAAGAATCGCGGGATTTCGGAGCCGACCATGCGGGAGCTGGCGATCGAGCTGAACAGCAAGCTGGCGATCCCCCTGGCCTGCCTTGTCTTTGCCCTTATCGGCGTTCCTGTTGGCATCCGGGCCCATCGCTCGGTCCGGTCGCGGGGGTTGGCGATCGGCCTGGCCCTCGTTCTTGTGTATTACCTTCTGCGCGTCGGCGGCGAGGCGCTGGTTGAAACGGGAAGGCTCTCGCCGATAATCGGCGCCTGGACCCCCAACGCGGTTTTTGCCGTCGCAGGACTAATCCTCTTCTATTCCGCGGCGCGGGAGAAGCAGCTTTCCCTGCGCTTCCGCCGCCCCTCCTTGGATGATGCACCTTTGACGGCGTCACCGGGGGATTGCCCCGGAAAACGGCAAGCGCCGCCGCCCTCCGGTCCGGTCCCGGGCAACCGGCCGGGGCTGACGGACAACGGGCAGGACGGTCCGGCTCCGTCCGCGGCGGGCAGGCCCTCCGCCGGTAAATCCGGCGGGAGGAAGGCATCATGAGCATACTGGACCGTTATCTTTCCGGAGAATTCTTGCGAAACATGCTTTTCATCACGGCATGCTTCATCTCGCTTTTTCTCATCATCGATTTTTTCGAAAAGATCAGAATGTTTCTGAGCAACCAGGCCGCCGCCGGCCAGATGGCCTCCTATTTTCTTTTCCGCATCCCCACGATCCTCGCCCAAATCCTGCCGGCAGCAGTCCTTCTTTCCTCGCTGATCACTTTCGGTGTTCTTTCCCGTTACAGTGAAATCACGGCCATGAAGGCCAACGGGATCAGCCTCTACCGAATTTCCATCCCCATTCTCCTCATCTCCGCCATGGTCTGCCTGCTGGTATTTCTATTGAACGAATGGATCACCCCCTATGCCAATGAAAGGGCCGAATACATCCGCAAGATCGAGGTCCAGAAGCAGAAGTCAATGGGGATTTTCAAGCAAGATCAGATCTGGTACCGGGGACAGAGGGGGATATACAATTTCAGGCTGTTCGATCCCGAGAGAAACAGGCTTCAGGGGATAACCATCCATTACCTGGACCGCGAGATGAATCTCACCATGCGGCTCGACGCGGAATGGGGCGAGTGGCAGGAGGACCGCTGGATATTCCACAACCTCTTGATCACTCGCTTTCAGTCGGGTGAATTTCCGACCCTTACCAGGGTAAAACAACAGGCGGTGGACCTTCCGGAGAGACCTTCCGATTTCCGTGTGGTGCAGAAAAGCGCCGATGCGATGGGCTATTTCGAGCTCAAGCGGTATATCAATAAGCTCCGGGCGGAAGGCTACGATGCGACGCGCTATGCCGCTGATCTTCACGGCAAGGTCGCCTTCCCCCTGGTCGGCATCATCCTGGCCGTGATCGGCATCTGCTTCTCCCTACGGTCCGAAAGGAGTGGCGGGATCGCGCAGGGGATAGGCGCAGGCCTGATCATCGGCTTCTCATACTGGCTGGTGTTCGCCTTTGGAATGTCGCTGGGAAGATCCGGCGCCCTGCCCCCCCTGATCGCCGCTTGGTTCGGAAACATCCTCTTCGGCGCCGCCTCCGTATGGATGGTCTTGCGGATAAGAACCTGACGACTTCGTAAAAAGCCCGGAAAACCTGACAAGCTAATAACGGTAGTACTCCGGCTTGAAAGGCCCCCGGATAGGCACGCAGAGATATTTCGCCTGTTTCCGCGTCAGCCGGGAGAGCTTCGCGCCGAGTCTGGCGAGGTGAAGACGGGCGACCTCCTCGTCGAGCTTTTTGGGCAGGGTATAGACGCCCGGCTTCAGCGTCTTTGCGGCAAGCTCGATCTGGGCAAGGCACTGGTTCGTGAAGCTGTTGCTCATAACGAAACTCGCGTGACCGGTGGCGCAGCCGAGGTTGACCAGACGCCCTTCGGCCAGAACGATGATCGTCCTCCCCGATTTGAGCGCCCACTTGTCGACCTGCGGCTTGATTGTCCGCTTCCGGCAGCCGGGCGTGGTCTCCAGGTAATGCATGTCGATTTCGCTGTCGAAATGGCCGATGTTGCAGACAATGGCCTCGTTTTTCATCCTCTCCATGTGCTGTCCGGTGATGACGTCGCAGCAACCGGTTGCGGTGATGAAGATGTCCCCTTTCGCCACGACATTCTCGAGCGTCGTCACCTCGTATCCCTCCATGGCGGCCTGCAGGGCGCAGATGGGGTCGATCTCAGTGATGAAAATCCGGGCGCCGAAACCCCGCATGGACTGGGCGCAGCCCTTGCCGACGTCTCCGTAACCGCAGATCACGACGGCCTTCCCGGCGACCATGACGTCCGTGGCCCGCTTGATGCCGTCGGCCAGGGATTCCCGGCAGCCGTACAGGTTGTCGAATTTCGACTTGGTCACCGAATCGTTCACGTTGATAGCGGGAAAGAGGAGTTCGAAGGCCGCGGCCATCTGGTAGAGCCGGTGCACCCCGGTCGTCGTCTCTTCGGAGACCCCCCGGATGCGGGAGGCGGCCTCTTGCCAGCGTCGCGGCTCCTTTTTCATTCCATAGGCCAGTCGTTCGCGGATGATCTTCAGTTCCTTGTTGTCGCAGGGTTCTTTCAACAGCGAAGGGTTGCACTCCACCCGGACCCCCTCATGAACGAAGAGGGTCGCGTCCCCTCCGTCGTCTACGATCAGGTCCGGCCCCGAGCCGTCCGGCCAGGTCAAGGCCTGCTCCGTGCACCACCAGTACTCCTCCAGGGTCTCACCTTTCCAGGCGAAGACGGCCGCCGTGTTTGCCTGGGCAATCGCCGACGCCGCGTGATCCTGGGTGGAAAAGATATTGCAGGAAGCCCAACGGAGATCGGCCCCAAGCTCCTTGAGGGTCTCGATCAGCATGGCCGTCTGAATCGTCATATGCAGGCTGCCGGTGATCTTCATCCCCTGCAGGGGCTTTTTCGGGCCGTATTTCTCCCGCAGGGCCATCAGCCCCGGCATCTCGTTTTCCGACAGGCGCATCTCCTCCCGTCCCCAGGTTGCCAGGGAGGGATCGGCAATCCGGTACGGCAAATTTCTCTCGGGCTTCAGAAATTTCATGGCTTATTCTCCTCGAACGGTTCGGGGCGGAAGATCCTTAATCGCCTCCGGTTTCTGGCCGTTATAGGGGATACGCTCCCGCGGCGACACTATGCCGGCGGAAATGATCAAAGTAAAGGCCTCTTCCACCGACATGTCCAGTTCGGTCAGTTCGTCCCGGGGCACCATGATGAAGAAACCGGTGGAGGGGGTCAGGGCCAGCGGGATGAAAACCCCCACGTGGGGCTTATCCGGGCCGATCCTTCTCTGGATTTCGCCATTGGGCGTCCCGGTGATGAATCCGATGCTGTAAACGCCGCGGCGGGGATATTCGACGAGGACCACCTTCTTGAAACTCCGGGCCTTGTCCATCAGCAGGCTGTCGGCAATCCTCTTGATCGCCTGATAGACGCTGCGGACAAAGGGGATCTTGCCGACGAGATATTCTCCGAAGAGGACGAGTTTGTTTCCGATGTAGCTCTTCGTCACCAGCCCGCAGATGAAGATCAGGACGATCGTCACGATTACGCCGAGACCGGGGATGTGAAAATTCAGGATCGTGTCCGGATGAAACCCCTCCGGAACGATCTCAAGTAGCCGGTCCATCGCCCCGATGATCAAAGACAGGATATAGATGGTAAGTCCCGCCGGTATGACCACGGCCAGACCGGTCAGAAAGACCATCTTCATTTTCTTTTTCAATTGGATCTTCCTCTTTCTGCGGTTATTTTCAGTGCGGCGAGAAATAACAGAAAACAACGCAATTTTCAATCCCTATTTAACGGCGCGGGCAGGACGAATATGCGTCCTGCCCATTTGGAGACGGATATCACCCGCAAGAGGGTCATTTTACTGGCTTGCGTTTGATCCTGTTTTTTGCATCGAGAAGGATGCAGGTCGGTGACCAGCCTGCCGCCTCCGCCTCGTCGACCGTGACGTAGCTGGCGATGATGATCAGATCGCCCCGGGAAACCTTTCGGGCCGCGGCGCCGTTGAGGCAGATGGTCCCGGAGTCCCTCGCTCCCGGGATGACGTAAGTGGAAAATCTCTCCCCGTTAGAAACATCGTATATAGCCACCTTTTCGTAGGGGATAAGATCGGCGGCTTCCATGAGATGCGCGTCGATCGAAATGCTCCCCTCGTAATTGAGATCCGCATCGGTCACCGTAGCCCGATGAAGCTTTGATTTGAGCATGAATCTTTGCACGGACGATAAATCCTCCCCCGGTTTAATTTCCTCCAAGTCATTGCGAGGCGCACAGCGCCGAAGCAATCTCATGAAAGCTTATGGGATTGCTTTGCTTGCAATGACTCTGGCGTATTTTTTCAAAGCTCTCGATATCCGAGTGTCAATGAAGCCTGTTCCGAAAGCCTTCTGTCAGATATCAAGCGGTTCACCAAAAACATGGTTGTCGATCAATCTCGTCTTCCCGACCCAGACGGCCAGCGCGAGGACCGTCTCGCCCTCGATCTGTGAAATGTCCTTCATTGTCGCCGCATCGCAGATCTGGGCGTAATCGATTTGCGCAAGGGGATGACCGGCAATGAATTCCCTCACCCTTCGCAGGATCGCGGCGGCGTCCCTCTCCCCTTCGTCATAGAGCGCCTTGGCCAGGCGAAGGGAGCGGTTCAGGCTCAGGGCGGATTCTCTCTCGCCTGGCTTCAGATATACGTTTCGCGAACTCATCGCCAGGCCGTCCGGTTCCCGCGTCGTGTGAAGACCTGCGACCTCGATGTCCATGTTCAGGTCCCGGACCATCCTTTTGATGGTCACGAACTGTTGAAAATCCTTCTTGCCGAAGATCGCGACATGGGGCTTGACGATGTGAAACAGCTTCATGCACACGGTCGCGACCCCCCTGAAAAATTGGGGACGGGAAACGCCGCAGAGGTTGTTGGTCACCCCTTCCACCTCGACATAGGTCTGATAGTTTTCCGGATACATCTCCCGGTTGTCCGGGGAAAAGATCACATCCACCCCGACCTCATCGGCCAATCTTGCGTCCCTTTCGAAATCCCGCGGGTAGGCGGCGAAGTCTTCCGTCGGGGCAAACTGGGCGGGATTGATATAGACGCTCACGGCAAGGCAGTCGCCCCGCCTCCTCCCTTCCCTCATCAGGTTGAGGTGCCCTTCGTGGAAATATCCCATGGTCGGCACGAGGCAGATTCTCCGCCCGCGAAGCCTTTCCGACCCGGCATATTCCTGCATCTCTTTGGCGGTTGGAACAATCTTCATCCTGACTCCCCCGCATAAGAAAAAAGCCCCTGCGCCAAAGACGAGAGGCTTTGTGATGACAATCAGCGCCTATCTCCTGCCGTCTCAGTCCGTTAATCCGGATCCAAGCGTCGCGGTCGCCTTTATCAGATGCGCCCTCCCCTGTCAAGGATTTTTTGGGCATTCCATGATGGCCCTTCTGCACGGCGACTGATCCTTTCGGCGTCGTCGTCGGCCGCCAATCCGGCGGCAAGCAGTAGGAACTCTTTGACCGACAGGGTCTCCGCCCTTCTCCCGCCCTCGATCCCGACCCTCCGGAACACCTGGGCAAGGGTCTCCCCTTCAAATCCGGCCGCGTGGAGGTTGTTCAACAGGGTTTTTCTTCTTTGGGCAAAGGCCTTCCGGACGGTCCAGGCAAAGAGATCGCCCTCTTCCTGCGGTTCCGGATCATCGGCAAACACGATCCTGAGGACCGCAGAGGCCACGGATGGTTCGGGATAAAAGCAGCTCGCGGGAACGGCCAGCTCGCGGGTCACCGAGGCATACCGGGCGATCATCACCGACGGGATGCCGTATTCCTTCGTCCCGGGAGGCGCTGCGAGCCGGTCCGCCAGTTCCTTCTGGAACATCAGGACCATTGAGGAGATGGATCGCCGGTATTCAAGCAGGCGAAAGAGGATCGGGGTGGATATATGGTAGGGGACATTGCCGACGACCTTGAGTTTCCCGCCCGGAGAGGGGGCTGAAAAATGGTACTCCAAGACGTCCATCTCCACGATCTCCACGCTGGCGTTTCCGGTGAAACGATCCTTCAGGGCTTCGATCAGCCGGGGATCTATTTCAAGGGCGATCACTCTGCCCGCCTTCCGGGCAAGCTCCTCCGTCAGGAAACCCAAGCCGGCGCCGATCTCCACGATCGTCTCATTCTCCGCCGGTTCCGCCAGCGAGGCGATCCGGCGGGTGATGTTCATATCCACAAGAAAGGACTGCCCCAGTTTTTTGCGGGGGTGGATGCCGTATTGAGCGAGCATCTGTCTTACGGAGCCCATTGCCGCCTCTTTTCGCGAATCGCCGCGACCACCCTGCGGGCGATAAAGTAGGCGGGAACGGCAAAGACAGGGGCCATAAGTATTCCTCCCATCTGGAGGGGTAAAAAGATCTGCCATCCCAGCGCGGCCATGCCGCCGAGGGAGTAGTCCGTCGCTTCAAAACCGCAGGGCGGCATTCCCAGGATGATGCGGCCCAAGTGATACTGGCTGAAATAAAGCAGGGGGATCGTCGCCGGATTGGAGACAAGCCACGATCCCAGGCAGGCGGCTGTTATGTTCCGCCGCAAGAGGATCCCCAGCAGGATGATGAATCTCTCGTAAAACTCCCGCATTCTCTTCTTCTGGATCATGTTGCCTCAGGCAAGAGGCCAGCGGGAGACGGCGTTCAGATCAAGGCCGTCTCTTTGGCCCTCCTGCAGCAGATGGTCGCCTACGGCGGCAATCATCGCCGCGTTGTCAGTGCACAATACGGGCGGCGGGATGAAGACGTCTATCCCCGAACGGGCGGCGTCGCCGCGGAACCTCTCCCGCAGCCGGCTGTTCGCGGCGACCCCCCCGCAGACCACCACCCGGAACACGGAATGGAGCGCCGCAGCCCGGAGGGTTTTCTCCACCAGGACATCGATGATCGCCTCCTGATACGAAGCGACCACGTCCGGCAATTCCTCGGGGGCGAAGGGCGAACCCCTCTTCTTCAGGCGCATCAGGAGGGATGTCTTCAAGCCGCTGAAACTGAAATCGAGGCTGCCCTTCATCCCCCGCGGGAACGATAGGGCGTCTCGATTGCCGTTTTTTGCCAGGCGATCGATCACCACCCCGCCGGGATATCCTAAATCCAGGAGCTTTGCCGCCTTGTCGAACGCCTCTCCGGCCGCGTCGTCCTTCGTTTGGCCGATGACGGCGAAGCGGCGAAACCCCTCCGCCAGATACAGGGTCGTATGGCCTCCGGAGACGACCAGGGCTATAAACGGAAAAGCCGGGAAGGAATCGGTGAGGAATATGGAGGCCACGTGGCCCTCGAGGTGATTGACGCCGATCAGGGGGAGGCGCCGGGCAAATGCCAGGGCCTTGGCCGTGGACAATCCCACAAGCAGGGAACCGATCAATCCCGGGCCTCTCGTCACAGCGACACCCTCGATATCCGCCAGGGTGAGCCGGGCGTCCTCCATGGCCTGCAGGATGACCGGGACGATGGCCTCGATATGCTTGCGGGAGGCGATTTCCGGGACGACGCCGCCATACCGGGCATGAACTTCCGCCTGAGATGCAATCACATTGGACAGCGTTTCCCTGCCGTCACGGACGACGGCGGCCGCCGTCTCGTCGCATGAAGATTCTATTCCCAAAACAACCATTGCCCGGCCCCGTCAAATTTTGCTAACCCGTATAAAGTCTCAAAGCCGTTAAATTTATTTTTACAAAAGCGGGAAAAGTATATATAGAACTGTCGGTTTTTTGTAAACAAACTTTTCGGAAACGAGACTGACATGGAATATAAAACCGATCTTCTTATCCTGGGCACGGGCATTGCGGGGCTGAGCTTTGCCATCAAGGCGGCCGGACTGGGAAGCGTCGCCATGGTCACCAAGAAGGACAAGACCGACTCGAACACCAATATGGCCCAGGGAGGGATTGCCGCCGTTTACGACAAGGCAGACCGCTTTGAATACCATATCGCGGATACGCTGACCTGCGGGGCCGGACTCTGCGACGATGAAGTCGTCCGCTTCGTCGTTGAGGAGGGTCCGGAACGCATCCGGGAACTGGTCGAATGGGGCGTTGAATTCACCCGCTCCGCGTCCGATCCCGGGCAGTTCGATCTTGGCCGGGAAGGAGGACATTCGATGAGACGGGTCCTGCACGCCAAGGACCTGACCGGCCGCGAGATCGAACGGGCGCTTCATGAAAAGGTCTCCCGGCAGAAGAATATTCGGATCTTTGAAAACCACATCGCCGTCGATCTCATCACGAAGTCTTCCGTCCTCGGCCGGAAAATGGAGCGCGGAGACTGCTGCCTCGGCGCCTATGTCCTTGATATCGCCAGCAATGAAGTCCACACCTTCCGGGCAAAGTTCATCATGCTTTCAACCGGGGGGGCGGGCAAGGTCTATCTGATCACCACGAATCCCGACATCGCCACCGCCGACGGGATCGCCATGGCCTTTCGGGCCGGCGCGAAGATCGCCAACATGGAATTTATCCAGTTCCATCCGACCTGCCTGTACCATCCCGACGCCAAATCATTTCTTATCAGCGAAGCGGTGCGCGGCGAGGGAGGCGTCCTGAAGCTCAGAAACGGCGACACCTTCATGGAGAAATACCATCCGATGAAGAGCCTCGCGCCGCGCGATATTGTAGCCAAGGCCATCGACACGGAGCTCAAGAAGTCCGGAGATGAGTGCGTCCTGCTGGACATCACCCACCGGCAGGAGGACTTCCTGATTTCTCGTTTTCCCAACATCTATGAGAAGTGCCTTGAATTCGGTATCGATATGACGCGGGAACCCATTCCGGTCGTCCCGGCGGAGCATTACCTCTGCGGCGGCGTAATGGTTAATTCCTGGGGAGAGACGAACATCGAGCGGCTCTTTGCCTGCGGGGAGGTCTCCTGCACCGGTCTGCATGGCGCCAACCGCCTGGCAAGCAATTCGCTTTTGGAAGCCGTGGTTTTTGCGCATCGGGCCTTCATGCGCTTTACCGGCATTTTCCCCGGCGTCCGCGAAGATCCGATCCCTATCCCCCCCTGGGACCCCAAAGGCGCTACGGAAAGCGACGAATCCATCGTCGTCGCCCACAACTGGGACGAAATCCGCCGGTGCATGTGGAACTACGTGGGGATCGTCCGCTCCGACAAGCGGCTCGAGAGGGCGCAGCGCCGGATCGACCTCATCAGCAGGGAGATAGACGAGTATTACAGGAATTTCATCATCACCCGGGACCTGCTGGAATTGCGGAATATCGCCCTGGCAGCCAAGCTCATCGTGGCCTGCGCCCGAATGCGGAAAGAGAGCCGAGGGCTGCACTACAATATCGACTACCCGGAAAAAGACGATCGTCTCTGGCGGAAGGACACGATCCCCGCCTGCGAGGATTTGACGGCTTCGTAAAAAGTCCGGATGCTGCGTTGCGCTTCACCCTTCGTCATTGCGGCGTACGCCAAAGTACGCCTCATTCCTCAGGGTTCGCGCGCCTTGCCTGCGGAACTTTTTACGAAGCCGTCAGGATTTGGGGCGGCAGGACTAATCCCCCTCCCCTTGACCGGATGGCGCCCCTCAGCGCCCGCCGAACTCCAGTTCCACCCTCCCAATCACGCCGGCGAAAACAAGTTTTATCGGGCTTCCCTCAGCCCAGTCCTTGGCGAACGGCGGAAAGCGGAGATGGTAGGCGATCCCGTAGTGGGGATTGACATAGGGGAAGAATTCCGTCAAGACGGGCGTGACCGGATCGATCCTCCGCACCTCCACCGGATGGACCTTCGCCCCCTGAGAGTCGAGGAGATAGATCGTCCAGACGGAGCCCCGCCTGTCGAAGTCGTTGGAGCTCTTCTCCGGGGTATAGGCGTAAAACATAAACTCTGTGAAGTCGGAGGCCAGCGCCGCCTGGATATCCGCCTTCGCCTTTTGCTCGCTCTCGCCCAGGCTGTAGATCCTGGCATATTCCCGGAGATAGGCCTGCCTGAATTCCGGACCGCGGAAGGTCGCGCTGATGTACACCCTCGTTTCAAACTGCGAATAGACTGTCTGCGAGCGCGTCCACCGTTTCAAGGCCGCCATATATTCCGCGGACATGCCCTTTTCCCGGGCAATGTCCAGGTAGCCCTCCAGATGTCCGCACCCGGCGACCGAGAAAAGAACCGCCGCACCGATCACAAGACGGAACCATCGTTTCATGATTGCTCTCCGAAGACCCGGTTGAAGATAAAATCGCAATGCTTGAGAAAATTGCGTACCTGAAACGCCTCCGCCAACTCATCCGCCTGCAGCCTGGAGACGACCTCGGCGTCTTTCATAAGCAGGTCCCTGAATTCAAGCCCCTCCTGCCAGGATCTCATCGCATTTCGCTGGACGACGGCATAGGCGTCTTCCCGGGAGAGGCCCTTTTCGATCAGTTTCAGCAGGACCATCTGGGAAAAGATGACCCCCTTCGTCATCCGGAGATTGGATAGCATCCTCTCCGGATAGACGACGAGCTTCTCGACGAGCCCGGTGAACCGGCCCAGCATAAAATCGAGGAGGATCGTGGCATCCGGACCGATGACGCGCTCCACGGAGGAATGGCTGATGTCCCGCTCGTGCCAGAGCGCCACGTCCTCCAGCGCGGCCAGGGCGAAGGACCGCATCAAACGGGAAAGTCCGGAGATGTTCTCCGAGAGAACGGGATTCCGTTTGTGGGGCATGGCGGAGGACCCCTTCTGGCCGGGCGAAAAAAACTCCTCCGCCTCTTGAACCTCTGTCCGCTGGAGGAGCCTGATCTCCTGGGCAAACTTGTCGAGAGAAGAGGCGATGATGGCCAGGGTGGTGAAGTACTCGGCATGCCGGTCCCGCTGGACGATCTGCGAGGAGACAGGGGCGGGCTTCAGCCCGAGTTTTTCGCAGACATAGCTCTCGACTGACGGATCGATGAAGGAAAACGTTCCCACCGCCCCGGAGATCTTCCCCGTCGCAATCGTCTCTCTGGCCCGGACCATCCGTTCCCGGTTCCTGGCCATTTCGGCGTACCAGAGAGTCATTTTCAGCCCGAATGTGATCGGCTCCGCATGGATGCCGTGCGATCTTCCGATCATAGGGGTATGCTTATGGGCGAAGGCCTTCTTCTTGATCGCGGCCAGCAGGGCATCGATATCCTCGATGAGGATGTCCGCCGCCTCGCACAGTAGAACGGCCAGGGCGGTGTCGAGGACGTCGGACGAGGTCAGCCCCATATGTATGAATCGCCCGTCTTCGCCGACCTTTTCGGTTACGGAGGTGAGAAAGGCGATCACATCGTGCTTTGTTGTTTCCTCGATCTCATCTATCCTCTCCAGATCGAAACCGGCCTTTTCCTGGATGTTTTTCAGGGCGGCCTCCGGGATTTCCCCCCGCCGGGCCAGCGCCTCGCAGGCCAGGATCTCGATTTCCAGCCATTTCCGGTACCTGTTTTCCGGGCCCCAGATGGCGCTCATCTTCTCTCGCGAATATCTCGATATCACTCCGACCTCCTGACAGATCCGTAAATTTCCCGGTCAGGCAAACCCGCTTTTTCTACGCCTGCCGGTGATAATTTATTATGCGCGAACGGCGGAGTCAAGGATTTTACGCAGGAACTGCTAACAATTTTGCGCGCCGCCGGTCAACAATCCCCCCTGCAACGCCTCCGGGGGCGACGGCCAAATCTCAGTTGAATTCTGCCCGCCTTCGTGTTAGAAGGTCCGAGGCGAGTCTGAATCTATTTCAAACGGGGGACGGATAATGAAGAATATCTGCAAAGGGATTTTATGCCTTATACTTCTCATCGGGGCGGTTGCTCCTCTTTGGGCCAAGGATAAGAACGTGGTCGCCGTATTGCCTTTTGCCGTCCACAGCGCGGAAAACATCGATTACGTCCGGCAGGGGATCGGGGATATGCTCGGCTCGCGCATTTCCGCCAATGAAAAAATCGAGGTGGTCGGCAGGGACGGAGTGCTTGCCGCGCTCAAAGAGATCGGCAAAGCGGACCTTTCCCTTGCCGATGTGTACGCCCTTGGACAGAAGCTCAAGGCGGACTATGTGGTCTGGGGAAGCATCACGAAGATCGGCAACAGCCTGAGCATCGACGCCAAGCTCGTCGATGTGGCCGCCTCCAAATCGGCGGTGGGGATCTTCGCTCAGACCCAGAGCATGGACGAGGTAATCCCGAAGATCAGCGACTTTGCCGAGCGGATCGACGTCCACATCACGGGAGGCGTCCCTCCGGCCGCTCTGTCCTCGCCGACGGCGAAGGAGATCATTGTTTCCCGCCGCCCCGCGCCGGCCTCGCCCCAGACCTCCCGCGAAGCGGAGATCATCTCCGGGATGAAGGGCAGCCGGAAGGGCACCTTCACCTCAACCATCAACCCCGATTTCATCAACGCCGAACAGCCTCTCAACCGGGAAACGTTCTGGAAAAGCAAACAGTTTCCGAATGAATTTCGAGGCATGGACATCGGCGATATCAACGGGGACGGTCTGAACGAAACGGTCATCATCGATCCGAACAATGTCCTGATCTACCAGCGGAAGGGAGCTGATTTCCGGCTGATCCAGCATATTCCCGGAAAACCCTACGACAACTACATCGGCGTGGACGTCGCCGATATCAATCGCAACGGCGTCAAGGAGATCATCGTTTCGTGCTATTCGGGACAGCAGGTCAAATCCTTTGTGATCGAGTTCAGGGAAGGAAAGTTCGTCACGATCGCCGCCGATCTCCCCTGGTTTCTGAGGGTCATCGACCACGGCGACGGAAAGCCCCTGCTCATTGGCCAGAGACGCGGCTTTGAAAAGACCTTCGATACCCCGATTCACGAGATCGTCTGGCTCAACGGGGCCTATCGCGAAGGGCAGAAGATGAAGATTCCCCAGGGCCTGTCAGTATACGGTATTACTCTGGACCGGCTGGGAGCGGGCGGATCGGAAAGGATCATCGCCCTCAACGACTGGGACTACCTCTGCGTCTTCGAGCAGACGGACAAGCCCCTCTCCAAGGTCACCGCCTTCGGCGGGAGTGCCGAGTTCGTCTGGAAGAGTGAGGAGGTCTTCGGCGGCAGCAACACCACCATCGAGCCGATCACCATGAGTTCGGACAAATCGGCGGACAGTGTCGGCGAACCCAGCTACATCAACCAGAGGGTCATCACCTACGATACGAACCAGGACGGGAAAAGAGAGGTCATTATCGTCAAGAACCACTCCTCCTCCGCGCGCCTGTTCCAGAACATCAAGCTCTTCAGCTCCGCCGAGATCTATAACCTGGAGTGGGACGGGATGGGGATGGTCCAAAACTGGCGGACGAAGAAGATCAACGGTTATGTCGCGGATTTTCAGTTCAAGGACATCGACAACGACGGGGAGAACGAGATCGTCCTGGCCCTGGTCCTCTCCGTGGGCGGGACCATCCGGGACAGGAGCGTGATCGTCGCCTACTCCCTGAAGGGTCAATAGGGGGATTGACAAGCAGGGAAAACTGTTATAATGGCAACGCGCTTTCATGCAAACAACGGGTCCCCGCAGGGGCGCTCTTCCGAGCGAAGCGCCTCGCGGCGCCCCCTAACATTTTGGCGGTGTAGCTCAGCCGGTTAGAGCATACGGCTCATATCCGTAGTGTCCGGGGTTCGATTCCCTGCACCGCCACCATACATCGCGAAAGCCCGGTCGAAAGCCGGGCTTTCGCCTTTTGAACGGAGACCATGAAAATCCGCCCCTTTGTCATTCCGGGCTTAACCCCGTATCAAGTACGGGGCAGGCTCCGGAATCCGGGAATAATCTAAAAAAGTTAGTTCTTGCTTCCACGGGAATGGGGAGCACGCTGTCTATAGGAAATTTTTCAACGGTCTCGAATGGTGATGCTCAATGGAGGACCACTTCAAACCGGCCTGGTGGGCAAGTAGCCAGCATCTCCAGACGATATTCGGAAGCCTGGGCCTCCGTATCCGGGGACCAAACGAAATGGCCTCGGCGGCGCGGGAGATGATCGTCGACGGCGGCAACGGCGTCAGACTGCTCGGCTATCATTCCCGGCAGCCTTTGCAACCGGTGAAGGGCCTCATTATCCTCCTGCACGGATGGGAAGGCAGCGCGGACTCCACCTATATCCTCTCAACAGGGCGCTTTTTCTACCGCCGGGGATACGACATCTTCCGTCTGAACCTCCGGGACCACGGCGGAAGCCATCACCTCAACACGGAACTTTTCCACGGCGCCCTGACGAAAGAGACCGCCCATGCAGTAAGCCGCGTCGCCCGCCTGAGCGAGGGACGTCCCTGCTATCTCGTCGGATATTCCCTGGGGGGAAATTTCGCCCTCCGGATCGCGCTTCGTCAAGCGGATACCCCGATCGACAATCTGCGGCAGGTCTTCTGCATCAGCCCCGCTCTCGATCCCTACAAATCGACCCTGGCCATCGATGCCGGACTCCCCGTCTACCGCCGTTATTTCATGGCCAAGTGGAAGCGCTCTCTCCGCGCCAAGCAGCGCTGTTTTCCCGCCCTCTATGACTTTGACGCAATCCTCCATCACACCACCTGCATGGGGCTGACCGAGGCCATCATGCCCTATTACACCGAGTTCGGCGGTTACCGCGACTATTTCCGGCTTTACACCCTGACGGGAGATCGCCTCGCCCCCCTTGCCATGCCGGCGACGATCTTCGCCTCCGCCGACGATCCCGTCGTTCCCGCGGAAGATTATCGCAATCTGTCCGCCAACGGTTTTCTCAGGATCTCCCTTCAGCAGCGCGGCGGACATTGCGGATTTCTGGACCCCTTCCCCCACGGATGCTGGCATGAAAGGCAAATCGCCGAAACCCTGGCTCTCGCGGAGGAGAGATGAGCGGCCTGTCGGAGGTCCCCGGCCTCCTGGGATGCCGGGAAGAATTTCTGGCGCGGGCGATCGAAAGACTCGGTACGTATCCTTCCGATTTTCAAGAAACCTTGCAGCGGATCGCCGGCGACGGCGAAGGTTCAGCCTTTGCCCGCCGCGCCGCGGGCGTCCTGCTCCCCCTCGTCTTTCGCGGGTCTTCATCCGGGGGACAGTTTTATTTTCAACTTATCAAGCGCTCGCCCCATGTCCCGCAACCGGGAGACCTGAGCTGTCCCGGGGGCGTTCTCAACCCTTTTGGGGACGGCGTTCTCAGGCTTCTGACGGTCTACGGGCCCTTTCCGATCCTTCGCGGAGCGGCGCGCAGACATCTCTTCAACCGGGACCGTCAGACCTTCCGGAGCATCACCCTTTTTCTGACGAACGCCCTGCGCGAATCCTGGGAGGAGATCAGGCTTTCCCCCCGGCAAGTCCGGTTCCTTGGTCCCCTCCCCGCTTACAACCTTGCCCTCTTCCGCCGGACGATTTTTCCTCTTGCCGGCTATGTGGAAAGCCCCGGGGTTCTCCGCCCGAACGGCGAGGTCGAAAAGATCGTGGAAATCCCTCTGGCCTCCTTTTATCGGGAGGATCTTGTCGGCCGTCTCACTATCGATTCGGCGGAGCAGACCGAACCGGACGAGGGCAGAGCCGATAAGTTGCCGTGCCTCATCCACCGCGACGCCGGCGGCGGGGAGGAGGTCCTCTGGGGGGCGACCTTCAACATCGCCGTCCGCTTTCTTGAGATCGCGCTGGATTACCGCCTGCCGGAATGGAGAAAGAACCCTGTCATCCGTAGAACCCTCTTCTCTTAATTGGTCGGCAACCTGCTGACCAATTACCCTGGTTTCATATCGTGGTTCTCCTGACCAAGCTCACGGCGCAGCAGGAACGGGAATTCTACGCTGTCAAGGCGATTGAACACGGATGGTCCCGAAATATCCTGATCATGCAGATCGAGGCCAGGTTATTTCATCGGGAAGGCAAAGCGATCACGAACTTCGAGAAACGGCTGCCTTCTCCTCAATCCGACTTCGCACAAGCCGCATTGAAGGACCCCTATTTGTTCGATTTTCTGGGTTTGTCCAAGGATGCGGCCGAACGCGATGTGGAACATGAACTGGTGGAACATATCAGCCGTTTTCTCCTTGAACTCGGCGCGGGTTTCGCTTTCGTCGGCCGCCAGATTCGACTTAGCGTGGGCGATGATGATTTTTCCAAATGCCGGTACGCCGGCCCTTTCTTGCTACGGCCGATAGCATCTGGGACAAAACAGACTTCGGCCCGCTCCACACCGGCCGCTCTCTCCTTGCCGCTGGCAAGTAGCGCGGCATCCATGTCAAGCGTAGCTGTATTTTTAGGTTTCTGAAAATTTGCAAATGCCGCTTGATCAAGCGGATAACGGATCCGCACCAATTATAGGGTGCAAAACTTGAGCCATAAG
>JAHJXP010000046.1 GCA_018827585.1 Pseudomonadota bacterium
AACGCCGGTTTCGCCGAAATAATTCAACAGGGGGACGCGGCGGCAGAGGTCCGTTTCAGCAAATCCCATGAGCTGGCTCAGGAGGATATTGGCCACCCGCTGTTCCTGTTCCGTTTTTTGTCCGATAAAGAACTGAACCTTTTGAATATCCCCGTAGCCGAACAGAAGGAGACAGTGGGCGGGCAGGCCATCCCGTCCCGCCCGTCCGATCTCCTGGTAGTAGTTGTCGATGCTTCCGGGCAGATCGTAATGGACGACAAACCGGACATTGGGCTTGTTGATCCCCATGCCGAAGGCAATCGTCGCCACGATGATCCGGCAATCGTCGCGGCTGAAGCGCTCCTGGTTCTCCGTGCGCTCTTTTTCCGACAGGCCCGCATGGTAGGGTCGGACGGAATAGCCCTTCCGGTGGAGGACGGAGTGAAGATCGTCCGTCTGCCGGCGGGTGGCGCAGTAAATGATTCCCGATTCGTTTGGATACTGCTTGAGCAAGGTCAGCACCTGGTCGAGGGGCTCGGTCTTCGGGGCCACTTCCAGAAAGAGATTCGGCCGGTTGAAAGAGCCGATGTATTGACTCTGATTGTCGATACCCAGGGATTGCCGGATATCCTCCCGCACACGCGGTGTGGCCGTGGCCGTCAGCGCCACGCAGGACGCATCTGGGAAAGCGGCGCGGACCTCCGCCAGTTGCCGGTATTCCGGGCGGAAATCGTGACCCCACTCGGAGATGCAATGCGCTTCGTCAATGGCGATGCAATCCACGTTCAGGGCGGATAGCAGGGCAAGGGTTCTCGGGGCCAGCAATGCCTCCGGGGCCAGGTAGAGGAGTTTCACGCGGTTTTCCCTGAGCTTCGATACGTTCGCCCGGTACTCTTCAATACTCAGGGTGCTGTTGAGGAAAAGGGCCGGAACGCCGTATTCCCGCAACTGGTCCACCTGGTCCTTCATGAGGGAGATCAGCGGGGAAACCACGATCGTCAGTCCGTCAAAGATCATTCCTGGAATCTGATAGCAGAGGGATTTGCCCCCTCCCGTCGGCATCACGACCAGGGCGTCCTTTTTCTCCAGGATATGGGCAATAACATTTTCCTGGAGGGGCCAGAAAGTTTCAAAGCCGAAGACTTCTTTCAGGATGGATTGCGCGCGATTCATGGTGACACTCATTTAACATGCCTCGTTAACTGATTCCAAGCGATGCTAATGGTTGATCTTTTTGCCCGTACTCCTGCGGTTCTGAAAGATTAAACGATTACAACCCCGAAGCCGAGCCTGCTTTTAGCAATACTTCTTACAAACTGTCAATTAACGAGTAACGTACCCAAGGTGCGCGCCGGCCACCTGGCGGATGGCCGTCACGCCCCTTACGTCTTCCCCGTTCCCCCCTGCATCCCCCAAGGGGGAATTCCTGACCACCCGCCCCTCAAGGGCAAGGGATCATGCCCCTTTATATCTTGACATCCCGGACGTTTTCATCCATTTTATGCCCATCGACCGGGTATTTCATCCGACGGATTTGCGAAAGGAGAGGGAACGTGAGAGCCTATACCGCCGTCATTGAGAAGTGTCCCGACACGGGGCTTTTTGTCGGATATATTCCGGGATTGCGCGGCGCCCATTCTCAGGGGGAAACCCTGGATGAGTTGAATCGCAATCTCAAAGAGGTTGTGGAATTGCTCCTGGAGGATGGCGAACCGGAACTGGAGACGGAATTTGTCGGGATCCAGAGCGTTGTCGTGGTTTGACGATGAGATCCCGTTCTGAAAACAGGCGAAGGCGGAACCCGAGTAAAAAGAGAAGGCAACCCTGACGGGATCGGGGTTGCCTTCTTGTTCGTATCTGATACAGATCCTTTTCAGATCCTTGCGGCGACCGTCCTATCTTCGCGGCGCGGGGTGGCGGATAGCCCGAACTGAACCGTGAAATCCGTCGCCTCGACGACCGGCTTGATGTTCCGGCGCACCTTCTCCATCTTCACGATGCCGTACCGGGCCATCGTCTTGAGCGTCCGAGAGAGGTTGCTGCTGCTTCGCCCCGTCGCCGCTTCCAGCTCCTTGAGCGATTCGGGTTTCCGCTCCAGGATGGTCTTCAGGAGCAACTGGTTCTCGTTGCTCAGGACCTGTGCCATCGATTGCAGCGATTCAAACCAGATCTTTGGCTCATCGGGCCGCGGCCGGTATTCCCCGCGGGCGACGGCCAGGGATCGCGCCTTGTAATCCTCATAGGGCATGATACCGATGTGGAGCACCTTCTGATTCATTGTTCTTCCTTTCATTTCTCCCCTATGATCCGCTCGACCTCGCGCCAGAAATCCTCCAGCAAGCGACTGGCCGACTCATACTCATAGGGCGATACCTTTTCGCGTTTGTGCCGGTGGTCCCATGTGATCTTCCTGGCAGCGTAACCCTTACTCGCCGGCCGGATGGCGTGAGCATTGTCGAATCCCAGGACCCGCCGGCTGTAGCGGTTGTGAAGGGTCAGGCAGTACCGGACGCCATGAGGGACATGCGGCTCGGGGTCCACCCGCCACGCCTCGAACTTGGTCCAGTAGCCGTTGTCCATCGGGAAGATTTCGCCATCGAGGCTCAGCAAACCAACGAGGGTTTCATCTTCCTGGGAAGATCGCTTTTCCTTCATGGAGGGAGACATTATCACCAGATGATAAATATAGCAATCCTTTTTTATGCAGGTATCCGGTGCTGCAATGGAGAGGGGAGAAGGAGTCGCAGAAGATTCCTGAAACTGCCAACGGTGATTTTCCCATTTCGGCACCATATGGCAGGGAAGAGGCGCAGCCTTGATAGGTTGCGCCTCTTTCATTTGGTGCGCCCGGCGGGGCGCACTTGCCTGGAAGGGAAAGTCCGCTACTTGTCCGGCAGGGGGAAGATTTGCCTGATCTTGTCCCTGAGCTTGACTGCGACGAAGGCGGCGGCGACGATCTTGACCGCGCCCCCCGGCAGCGTGGGCAGCACCCCGACGGCGAACGCCTTGCCGAGTGTCAGCTTGGCCACGAACATCAGTTGCGCGACCCCGAGTGCGTACAGGGCGACGTGGCCGATGAGCATTGCGGATACCATCCAGAGGAAGCCGGGTTTTTCCTTCATTTCAATCAGCTTGCCGATGATGTAGGCGCCCACGATGAACCCCGCCAGGTATCCCCCGGTCGGACCCATGAGCACCCCGAAACCGGCCTTGCCCCCGGCGAAGACGGGCAGTCCGATGACACCCAAAAGGACGTAGACGACCTGGCTGAGCGCTCCCAGGGTCCCGCCAAGAAGCGCGGCCGCAAGACTGACGAAGAAGGTCTGCATGGTGATGGGGACCAGGGGGAGGGGGATGACGATGTAGGCGCCGATCGCGGTGGTCGCCCCAAACATCGCTGCATAGACCATGCCTCTCAACGACAGGATTTCCTGTTTCATTTTCTTCTCCTCGCTCAAATATCCGGCGGGGCCGGATGGGTTTTCCGATTTTCGCCCTCAGTCGATTTTCGCGTTGTACAGGCGGAGGCTGTTGCTCACCACGGAGATGCTGCTCGATGCCATCGCCAATGCCGCCAGGATCGGATGGAGCTGCCTGAGAAACGCCGGGAAAAATTCAAACGGCGCCAGGATGCCCGCTGCCACCGGGATGAGTGCGACATTGTAGAAGAAGGCCAAAAACAGGTTCTGTTTGACCGTGCGCATGGTGGCCCTGCTGATCCGGATGGCCCTCGGCACCCCTTTGAGACTGCCGCCGGAGAGGATCACGTCGCCCGTTTCGATGGCGACGTCCGTTCCCGTCCCGATAGCCAGCCCTATATCCGCCTGGGCCAGCGCCGGCGCGTCATTGATGCCGTCGCCGACCATCCCCACTTTTCTGCCCGCATTCTGCAGCTCCTTGATTTTCGACGACTTCTCCTCCGGCCTTACCTCGGCGAAGACCTCGTCGATATTGACCTCCGCCGCGATGGCCCGCGCGGTCTGGAGATTGTCGCCCGTGAGCATGACCACCTTTATGCCCTGACGGTGGAGCTCTGCGATCGCCTCCCCGGATTCCGGCTTGAGGGTGTCGGACACCGAGATCAGGCCCGCGAGTTCCCCGTCCCGGGCCACCACCATCACCGTCTTGCCGGCCGCCTGGAGCAGCCTTATCTTCTCCCGGGCCCCGGCGAAATCGAGGCCGGTCTCATCGAACCAGTTGGGCTTCCCGACCTTGACTGTCCCGCCGTCTATCCGCGCCTCGACGCCGAAACCGCCCGTGGCCTTGAAATCCTGAGGTTCCCAAAGGCCGATCTCTCGTTTTTTCGCCTCGTTTACGATCGCCTTTCCCAGGGGGTGTTCGGACCCTTTTTCCGCGGAGGCGGCCAGCTTCAGGAGTTCGTCTTCGCCCCGGAGCCGATCGTCCAAAACGGCGATGTCGGTCACGGATGGCTTTCCCATGGTGATGGTCCCGGTCTTGTCCAGGACGATCGTGTCGAGGCCGGTGGCGTTTTCCAGCGCCTCGCTCTTCTTGAACAGGATGCCCCTCTCCGCCCCCTTCCCCGTCCCGGCCATGATGGCCGTCGGGGTGGCGAGCCCCAGGGCGCAGGGGCAGGCGATGACGAGCACCGCCACCAGCCTGATCATCGCCGGGGCGAATTCCCCCGTGATGCTCCACCAGAGGACCAGCGTGACAAGGGCGATGGCGATGACGGCGGGGACGAAGACCGCCGCCACCTTGTCGGCGATGGCCTGGATGGGCGCCTTGCTCCCCTGGGCCTCCCGGACCAGCCTGATGATCTGGGCGAGGGCGGTCTCCTTGCCGACGCGGGTGGCCCTGAACCTGAGCAGCCCTTCCCCGTTGATCGTCCCGCCGATGACGGTGTCGCCGGGGCGCTTGTCCACGGGCATGGGCTCCCCGCTGATCATGGATTCGTCAACCGCCGACTGTCCCGCGAGGACGATCCCGTCCACGGGGATCCGCTCGCCCGGACGCACGATCAGAATGTCGTCAACCTTGACCCGGGTCAAGGGGATTTCCCTCTCGATCCCGCCTTCGAGAACCGTGGCGGTCTTCGGCTGGAGCCCGATCAGTTTCCGGATGGCCCCGCCGGTCTTGCCCTTGGTCCTGGCCTCCAAGAGTTTCCCCAGTTTGATCAGCGTGATGATCACGGCCGCGGTTTCGAAATAGACGTGGTGGCCCGCGGCCGGGAAAAGCAAAACCGCCAGCGAATAGAAGTACGCCGCCGAGGATCCCAGGGCGACCAGGACGTCCATGTTCGCGCTGCGGTTTCTGAGGCTCTTGAACCCGCCGACGTAATAATCCCAGCCGGTGTAAAACTGGACGGGGGTGGCCAGGAACAGAAAAAGCCAGTTGACCCACGGTGCCTGAGACCACGGACCGATGAGATTGAAGTCCCGCAGCATGCTCAGGGCGAACAGCGGCAAGGCAAAGACCACCCCGACGGCAAATTTCCTGGTTTGATCCCTGATCTCCGCGTTCCGCGCCGCCTGTTCGGCGTCTTCGCCTGCCGCGCCATCCTCCGGCGGGATTGCGCCGTAACCGGCTTTTTCCACAGCGGAAATGATATCATCAAGATTGGAAACCGATTCCACGAATTCGACGGTCGCCCTTTCGGAGGCGAAGTTGACCGAGGCGCTCAGAACGCCCGGCACATCCCGGTTCAGGGCCCTTTCGATGTTCATCGCGCAGTTGGCGCAGGTCATCCCCGTGATCGGCAGCTCCACCTTCGCCGTCGCGACCGAATATCCGGAGGCGCGTATGTTTTCGACGACGTCCCTGAGCCGGAGCTTCCGGGGATCGAACTGGACCGCGGCCTGCTCCGCCGCAAAATTGACGGCGGCATGGTCGATGTCCTTGAGCTTTTTCAGGCCCCGCTCGATATTCGCGGCGCAGTTGGCGCAGGTCATCCCCGTGATCGGCAGGGTCACCCTCTGCTCAGGCATGATGAACACTCTCCTTAATCAAAATCTTTCCATCCTCCCGGCGACGGCCCTTTTAAACGCCTCGACGACCTGGGGATCGAACTGGGTCCCCACCAGGATGCTCGCCAGGATGAGGAATCCGGCCCACGATGAGAGCAGGGCGACGCCGGATAAAAACTGCCTGTTCTCGAAAAAACGCTCGGGGAAAACGGCGGCAAACAGCAGCACGACCAGGACCGAAAGGATGGCGGTCAGCAGGCCCATCCGCCTGCCCAGCAGGTAGCTTGCCACCAGAACGGGGAGGTAATAGAAATTGAGAATGATCGACTTCTCCCCGATGAGGTAGGTGCCGATAAAAGCCGTCAGGAGGATGAGGCCGATGAGAACCTTCTCGAAATGTTTAACGACCATCTGTTTGAACTGTTCCACGGTCACACCTCTCCGAATCTCCCCCTGTCCCTAATTATCCCCAGGAGTTCCGCGCCGAAACGGGTCGCCTTCTCGGGCGTCAGGAGGCCGGGGGCGGTCAGGGCGCCGGGGGCGGCGTTCTCGATCCTCGCCAGACCGAGGAGATGCTGATCGGGCAGGAGCATGAAGGGCGCCCGGTTGATCTCCCGCGACTTTTCGAAGCGCCAGCGGAAGAGACTGCGGAGGCGTTCCTTCTGCCGGGCGGTCAGCGTCTGATATCCCTTCATCTTCCGGTGGGCCTGACCATCCAGCGTCTTCGGCTGCCAGGCGACGGCGCATATCTCCGCGAAGAGCCGGGCCGCCTCTTTTTCGAGGCCCTTCTCCCTCAATCCGGCGTCGAGTTTCCGGTAGAGGTCCGTCAGATGAACAGTGTCCAGGGAGGCGTAGTCGAGCTGCCCCCCGCTCAGGGGGCGGAGGTCCCAGCGGGAGCGCTGCAGCTTCTTTTCCAGCCTGACCCCCAGGTAGTGCTCCAGAAGCGTCGCGAGCGACAGCAGGCGGAATCCCAGCAGGAGGGCGGCCCGGTGGGTGTCGAAGATGTTGTTGAAGGCGAAGCCGCAGTCGCGCTTCAGGATGCGGATGTCGTTGTCGCCGGCGTGGAGGACCTTCAGGATGGCAGGGTCGGCCATGGCCTCGCCGAGAAAGGAGAGGTCGAGGCCGGCCAGGGGGTCGATCAGCCAGGTCTTCCCGCCGGTCTGGACCTGGATGAGGCAGAGCTTTTCGTGGAAGTAGCGGAAGGAGTCGTACTCCGTATCGAGGGCGATGATCGAGGCGGCGCGGATCGCCTTCTTCGCCTTTGCCAGTTGCGGCGCCGTTTCGACGAGGTCCCAGGCCCTTTTCACGAGACCGCCCTCGTTCCGAAGAGCATAAGCGCGAAGGCCGCCATGACGGCAAGGGCGGCAAGGTCCCGTCCCGCCAGCTTCAGTTCGCGAAGCTGGGTCCTCGGGCCGCGCCGGTAGCCCCTGGCCTCCATCGCCAGGGCCAGCTCGTCGGCGCGGCGGAAGGCGGCCAGCAGCAGGGGGACGGCGAGCATTGCGACGGCCCGGACCCGCTGAGAGAGGCTGCCGGTCCGGAAATCGGCCCCCCGCGCCATCTGCGCCATCCGGATCCGTTCGTACTCCTCAAGGATCATCGGCATGAAGCGCAGCGCCATCGCGACCATCAAGGCGATCTCCTGCGAGGGGACACCCACCTTCGCGAGCGGGCGGAGCAGCCGCTCGATTCCCGCGACCAGGTCGGAGGGGAGAGTGGTCATCGTAAGGATCGCGCCGCCGAGCACGAGTCCGGCGAACTGCCAGGTGACGCTAATCCCCTGCGCGAGTCCCTCCCTGGTGATCATAAGCGGAAGAGGAGCGAGGGAGAGCAGGGGTTTCCCCCCGGTGAACAGCAGGTGCACGAAAAAGAGCAGCGCCATGAAAAACACAATCGGCCTGAGCGCCGCCGCCACCTGTGCGAGCGAAAGCCGGGCGCTCAGGACGACGGCGGCCAGAAAAATGCTGACCAGGGCGCTCTCCGGGGTCGTCGCGCCCAGGATGAGAAGGCTCAGCGCCACGACGGAGGCGATCTTCACCCGCGGATCGAGGCGGTGAACGATCGTATCTCCCGGCAGATATTGGCCCAGCTTGATCATTGACGGCCCCGTAAAAAGTAGCAAAAGCCTTGAATTTGGGAGGAAGTCCTCATCATTTGAATCCGCCACCCGGCGGCACGTCGAGGCCCACGGAGGTCAGCAATTCGGCATTCCTGAAAACCTCCGCCGGCGTCCCCGCAAGCAGGAGCCTTCCCTGATCCATGACCAGGACCCGGTCCGCCCCGGCGACGTCCCGCATGTCGTGCGCGATGTGGATGATGGCGATCCCCTCCCCGGGCAGTCTCCGGATGATATCCAGAACCCGCTGCTTTGCCGCCGGATCGAGATAGGCCGTCGGTTCGTCGAGGGCGATGTAGCGGGGGTCCATGGCCAGCACGCCGGCAAGGGAGAGGAGGCGTTTCTCTCCTCCGGAAAGGGTGTGCGTATTGCGTTTTTCGAGGCCGGTCATTCCCACCGCCTTGAGGCAGTCGTCCACCCGGCGCCGGATCTCCGCGGAGGGCAGGCCGAGGTTCCCCGGACCGAAGGCGACGTCCTCCTCCACCGTCATCCCGACGATCTGGCTGTCCGGGTTCTGAAAGACCATCCCGACCAGCCGCCGGATCTCCCGGAGGCTGGCGGTGTCGGCGGTCTTCATCCCGTCCACCCACACCGCGCCGGCCACGGGGAGCAGGAGGGCGTTGAGATGCCTGATGAGCGTCGTCTTGCCGCAGCCGTTCGGGCCGATCAGGGCCGTATGGGCGCCCTCTTCGATCGTGAGACTGATCCCCCTGAGGACGTCGGGCGCCTCCGGTTCGTAGCGGTAGATCAGGTTTTCAACGCGGATCATAGGGGGTTTCTCTTTCTCGTTTCGCCGTTCCAGAGGCGGACGTCAAGGGCTTCATATAATGATGAGTAGGGATTGACAAGGGGAAATTAAAAAACCGCGGTCCCGGCGGTTGGAGCAAAAAATGATGGACAGGCGGCGGGAGTTGTATTATTGGACAAACAATCATTTAACCCATCACCGGAAATCATACGGGGTTTGAGACATGAGATTCGACATCGCCAAGAGCGGCAGCGGGCTGGTTTACGAGATCAGAAACATCGTGAATGTGGCGAATCGCCTGGAACAGGCGGGCGTGGAAGTGATCTGGGAGAACATCGGCGATCCCGTCCAGAAGGGGGAGAGGATTCCCGACTGGATGAAGAAGGTCCTCACCGAGCTCCTGCAGGAAGACTGCGCCTACGCCTATTCCCCGACGAAAGGAATGGACGCGACCCGGGAATTCCTGGCGGAGAGGGTGAACCGGCGGGGTGGGGCGCAGATCACGCCGGATGATATCATTTTCTTCAACGGTCTGGGCGACGCGATCGCCCGGGCTTACGGCGCCATCCGGGTCGACGCGCGGGTCATCATGCCGGAGCCGACCTACTCCACGCACCTTTTGGCTGAGGTCCTCCACGCCTCGTTTCCCCCGAACACCTACCGGATGAACCCCTACTGCGACTGGTCTCCGGACATCAACGAACTGGAGCGGAAGGTGAAGAGCCACCGCGCGATCGTGGGCATCCTCGTGATCAACCCCGACAACCCCACCGGCTATGTCTATCCCGAGGAGACGCTGCGCCGGATCGTGAAAATCGCCCGGGACTACGACCTCTTCCTCATCTTCGACGAGACCTACGCCCAGATCGTCTTCAACGGGAAGCGGACCGTTCCCCTGTCCGACATCATCGGCGACGTGCCGGGGATCTGCATGAAGGGGATCTCCAAGGAATTCCCCTGGCCCGGCTCCCGCTGCGGCTGGATGGAGATCTACAACGCCGGCCGGGATGAGATCTTCGCCCGCTATATCGACGCCATCCTGACTCAGAAGATGTCCGAGGTGTGCTCCACCACGCTGCCGCAGATGGCGATCCCCCGGATCATGGAACACCCCGAGTACCAGCCCAGCCTCGACGAGCGCATCCGGCACTACGAGAAGCTCTCCAACATCGCCTACCGGCTCCTCAAGGACCTCCCCTATATCATGGTGAACCGGACCTGCGGCGCCTTCTACATGACGGTCGTCTTCAACGACGCGGTCCTCAACAACCGCCAGTTCCTGCCGATCGCGCAGGGGGAGATCCGCGACTATATCGGGAAACTGGTCTCGGAGCACATCGAGCCCGACAAGCGATTCGTTTATTATCTCCTGGGCGCCACGGGGATCTGCGTGATCCCGCTCACCTCCTTCTTCACCGACATCCCCGGTTTCCGGATGACCCTCCTGGATCGGGACGAAGAGCGGTTCGAGCAGGTCGTCCGGACGCTCGGCGAGAAGATCGTCGAGTACGTGGAATCGGCCCGATAGGATGGTTTGTCGTAGCCGTCAGCGATAGGGGTAGATTTTCAACGGGCAAACAGAGGCGATCCGGTCGAAATCGCCGTCCTGATGGAGGAGGTGGAGATCATTTTCCATGGCGGTGCGGGCGATGATGCAGTCGGCGGTCCTGCGGATGGTTATCCCTTGCCTCCGGCACCGTCTGTAGATCTGGGCCGCTTCGAGATAGGAAGCCGTGTCACGCAGGCGGGCTATCGGAAATCGGAGCAGGCATCGGCGGGCCGCTTCGTATTCGCTGTCCTCCCTGAATCCCTGCAGGACCTCGGTCAGGATGTATTCCGACAGATACACCTCCGCTTCGTCGTCGATCAGCGTCTCCAGGGCGGAGACGACGCCTCCTTTGCCATTGGAGAAAAAAGGGATCCAGACGGAGGAATCAACCAGGATCATCGAACCGGCTCCTTCGCATCTCTTCCAGATCGCCTTCCCAGTGGAGTTTTCCTTTCAGGCGAAGAATCTCCTTTCTCTCCTTCCTCTGGATCAGCTCCCGCAGGGCGTAGTTCACAAGCTCTTTTTTTGTCCTCAGCCCCGTATAACGAATGCCCTTTTTCATAAGCTCTTCGTCGATCACGATGTTTGTCCTCATCTCCCTCTCCTTCCCATGGTTCTTTATACACCTTTTAGCAGGAGATAAGGTGTATGTCAAGGCGGATATCCTTGTAAAAAAAGGAAACTATAAAATACTCGCCGTCTCTGTCACCTCCGGGATGCGGATAAATGGGAAAAGCGGGAACGAAGCGGAGGCAGGGGATCGCGGCAGTGGCGGCATGGGGATGGGGGAAGCAAGACTTCAGGAAGTTATCCCTATCAATCCTGACATTTCGTACTGACTTTTCACCCGCTCCTTTGGGTTATTGCATCACGCTCCGGCTGCCCTGCGTTTCCCGCCTCCTGGAATCTTTTTAAGTTGTATTACTAACCGAAGCGCTTCGTTCACTGCTTCATCATTTGGGAAATCCCTCGCCACATCAGGTGACAGTAAAACGAGGTTTGTCCCTTGCTCATAACGCTTGGCATACTTTCCCCGCACACCTTTCTTGAGCAGAGTGGCAAGATCGTATTCGAGACGAAGTTCGTCATCCTTTTCGTCTTTGGATTTCGTTTTCATATGCTTCACGCTCCTTTCGAGTAAGTTCCCGCGCGCTGATAATGCGGGTTCGATCACCCCGGTCGGTGTGGGCAACCATCAGAAGGCGGCCGGCAATCGATGCCCCGATTGTTATGTATCGGTCTTCATCCACAGAGTGATCCGGATCGTGGATCGTAATACTCAGCCTGTCCCTTAAAACAGTGGTGGCCTCGCTGAAAGCAACACGATGTTTCCGGAGGTTCGTTTTCGCTTTGGTGATATCCCATTCGAAGTCGATCATGACATCGTTCTTCTTCCTTAATGATTGTAATCTTGCATGCTTTTCAAGATCTGTCAATTAATGACTTCAGAAAGCAGACGGAAAAAGCCATTAATAGTTCGTTATGCCTTCTTTTGTCTGATGTATTGCTGGGATTTAGGTTGCGAGGTGACAGTGGTCATTGGCGAGACATTCATTTGATCAGCCGGCGGCGCATCCTGCGAAGAGCGAGCGGAAAGGCGACGGCCGTAAAGAGAGCAAGATAGACGATCCCCGTCAGGGCCGTCGAGTCGATCCTGCTGTTGGCGAAGGACCGGGAGAGCGCCACCAGGTGAGTCAGCGGCAGGAGGTCCGCCGTCTTTTGCGCCCAGGCTGGGAGGTTCTCGACGGGGAAAAAGGTCCCGCCGAACAGGAACATCGGCGTGATGAACAGGAAGACCGGCAGGTTGAACTGCTCGATGTGCGGGACGATTGCCGTGCAGAACATACCGGCCGCGCCGAAGGCGAGGCCGCCCAGGAAGGCGAGCGGCAGCAGGAGCAGCCCCTCCGGGTAGCGGATCAGGCCGAAGAGGCTGATCACGGCCATCATGATCGCCGTCGCGATCACGGCCTTGGTCGCCCCCCAGACGATCTCCCCCGCGATGATCTCCTCCACGGTGAGCGGCGTCGCCATCATCGCGTCGAAGGTCTTCTGGTAGTACATCCGGACGAACGAGGCGTAGGTGTTCTCGAAGAAGGCGTTGTTCAT
>JAHJXP010000047.1 GCA_018827585.1 Pseudomonadota bacterium
AAAGGAGACAGGTGTAGGTCGTCGCCCCGGTGAAGATTTGCGCATCGCCGAAATGGACGACCTCGCTTAGGTGTTTCCCCTTCGCCAGGAGGTTGCGCAGGGGCTCGCCGTACTGCGCGTTGAAGAACTTGTGGGGCAGGATGAAGCCGAGGCGCCCCTTCGCGTTCAGGAGGCTTAAGCCCTTTTCGACGAAGACCACGTAGATGTCGTAGTTCCCCTTCCCGGCGGCGGCAAAGGCGATCTTGTAGAATTCGACCTCCAGCGGCGCCCACTCCTTCATCGTCTGGATGCGGATGTAGGGCGGGTTGCCGATGACGGCGTCGAAGCCGCCGTCCCGATTCGGCGACGCCGCTTCCCGCCCGCCGCGCGTTACGGATGGCGTTTGCCCGTTCCCGCCGGCGAAGACCTCCGGGAACTCCTTTTCCCAGTCGAAGCAGTTGATCCGGTACTGATCCTCGTCGCCCAGCAGGTTGAGTTGCGCGCCGTCGTAGAAGTCCGGGCCGATGAGGGAGTTCCCGCACCGGATGTTTGCGGAAAGATCAGGGAGCGCGCGTTCGTGGAAGAGCTTGAGCTGATTCATCAGGGTTTCGCCGCTTTCCCCCTCCAGGACCTTGAGCAGAAGCGAGAGCTTCGTCACCTCCACGGCCTGAGGATCAATATCCACGCCGAAGATATTGTTGAGGAGGATCCTCTTCCGTTCCGCCGTCGTCAGGCGCCACTCGCCGCCTACGACCTGGCAGAGAACCGGCTTCCGGCCTCTGGAACGCTTTTCCGGTCCGCCCTCGACGTAGCGGTCCCGATACCCGTCGAGAAGGCGCTGGTAGGCCTGGATGAGGAAGGAGCCGGAGCCGCAGGCGGGATCGAGTATCCGGAGCCGGTCGGCCTGGGCTGGAGTCCGGCCTTCAAGGAGACGGCCGACCGTCCTCTCGACGATATAATCAACGATGTATTTCGGGGTGTAGAAAACGCCGCCCGCCTTCTTCACATCCGGCTTGTCCTCCACCTTCGCCTGGTGACCGGCGGTGAGACGGATGATCTTGCCCAGGAACTGCTCGTAGACCCGGCCGAGGATGTCGGCGGGCAGGACGGAGAATTCGTACGGGGAGTCGGGGTAGTAAAGACCCCGGAAGATCTCCTTGAGGGTCTTGTCGTCGATCGCCAGACCGAGGGTGAGGTGGTCCGGCGGCGTAGGTCGGTCCTTCTCCTGACGGAAGTGGAAGAGGCCGGAGTTGTACCGGTCGTCGGCCCGATAGAAGATCTCCACAAGACGCTTGTAAACGCCCCCGCCGTTCAAGAGAGCCTGGAACTGGCCGTAGGGCTCGATCCCCCGGTCCTCGCAGATTCTGAGGAAGATGATCCGGTTGATCGTCAGCGTCACGGCTGCGTTGAGCTCCCGCTGGCTGAGATCCTGATTCCTCAGGGCGATGGTCCGGGCGAGCAGATCCCGCCAGGCCTCGATTTCCCTGAGGAAGGCCTCGTCCACGCCGGCGGTCCCCTTTTTGAGGCGGGTCGATTCGGCATAGCGGTCGAAGGAGCCCTTGAGGACGGCCTGCTTGGCAAAGACCGAGGCGATCTCCTCCCAGCGGGCTGCGTATTCCCGGAAGGTGACGTACAGGACGCGGGCAGCGGAGGCACGATCCGCGTGGTCCGGCTTGATCCGGCAGTCGTAAACGGCCAGCGCCTCGAAATCGGTGAGGATCGAGAGCGGCAACCCGGCGGACCAGGCGTAGCGGCGGAGCTGATAAGCGGGGCCGGCGTTCCCGGCGATGTCGACGGCGGGCTTTTTCGCCTCGATGAAGAATTTTCGCGTCCCGCCGATCCGGAAGCAGTAATCCGGGGCCTTCATCTCGCCGCCGATCCGGATCGCGTCCTCGTGGATCACATCCTTGTAGGCCTCGGCGTGACCGGCCGTATTGTCCACGTCCCAGCCGAGCACTCTGAAGAAAGGATCGATGAATTCGCGGCGGAGCTGGGTTTCGTTGTAGGTTCCGAAAGTGTATGTAGTCAGGTTTTCCTGAAACCGCTTGACCAGTTCGAGAATCTCCGGAGGAGCAGGCATGGTCCGTCGTTCCTTTCGTCAGGGGTTGAAAAAGGAGCGTTTCTTCCTGTCTCGTTTATACGTCATCGCGGGTCTGGAAATAGTCCCGCACGGTCATGATCCGGACGCCCTGCAGGCGTCGCCCGAAAAAGGCGCCGAAGTGCAACCGGTCGCCGGTCAGCAGAACGTCCGCCCGGCCGGCGATGGCGGCCATCAGGACGTGGCGGTCCTTTTCAGGGAGGTCCGCCGGACAGGGGAGTCCTGGATCCATATCGGCCGCGACTTCAACTTGAGCGAGGATTTTCCGCAGGGCCGCCTGGTGTTCCGGACTTTCCAGGTTGCGGCGCGCCTCTTCGATCACATAACGGGACGCCACGAGCACGCAGGCGCCCGCCTCGGCAAGCGCCAGAAGCCTGGACAGGGCAGGGCTTCCCCAGGCCATCGAAAAGAGGATGTTGGCGTCAAGAAAGATCCGATCCTTTTTCATGCGCCTCCGGCTTCTGATGGGGGATGGTTTCGGGATCCAGCCCCATTTTCCGTACCTCGCCCACCGCCCAGGTGTAATCCGCCTCCGTCGCCACGCTGTTCAGGAGAAACTCCGCCTTCCTCTCGGGCGTGTAGAGTTCTACCGGCAGCGTCACAACGGGACGCAGGAGGATGCCCTCCGGCCGCCCCTCCATGACGACCAGGCCGTTTTCCTCCAGGCCGTACTCCTGCCGCAGGCCGGCTGGAATGACCAGGGTAAATCGCTTGCCGATCTTGGCCGTTTCTGAACGCATCGCTTATCACCTCCGACTGGAAGAATATCAGAATTTCAGATGATCGGCAAGACAAATCCGAGATTTCAAGCCTTTTCCGCAAGGTCCCGAAGAAACGCCGCGGCCGCCTCCCCGGCAACGAAGCCGGTGGAGAAGGCCGCCTGGAGGTTGAAGCCGCCCGTGTCGGCGTCGAGGTCCATCACTTCGCCGCAGAAGAAAAGCCCGGAAACGAGCCGGGAGGCCATGGTCCGGGGATCGATCTCCCCGAGCGCAACCCCGCCGGCCGTGACGATCGCCGACGAGAGGGGCAGCGGCCCCCGGATGTTGAAGCGGAACGATTTGAGGAGGTCCAGGAGCCTCTCCCTCTCCCGGGCGCCGATCTGATGCCCCGGCTTCTCCGGCGGGATTCCCGACAACAAGACAAACGGCCCGACCATCTTGGCGGGGAGAAGACCGGCCAGGAGGTTGCGGAGACCCTGTTTGCCGAACCGGTCGAAGTCGCGCTGGAGGCGGACCCGGAGCTGTTCCCTGGAAAGGGCCGGCTTCAGGTCGATCGCAACGCTGACCGGTCCTTCGGCGAGGGTGTCGACCACCGCGAGGCTCATCAGCAGCGTGATCGGCCCGCCGATCCCGAAGTGGGTGAAAAGCATCTCCCCCATCCGGCTTTCGATGACCGGACCGCGCCGCCGTTTCGTTTCCAGCCCCCGGCCCACATCCTTTGCGGGGTTCAGGGCGGGATAAATTGCCTCAGCCGGACCGCGGAAAGCCGTCAGCCGGACATTGCGGAGACTCACCCCCTGCATCGCCTTGGCCAACCCGACCTCCGAGACGACGAGCGGCACAAGGGCGGGGCGGAGCCTCGTCACGACATGCCCGAGGGCGGCTGCCATCCGGTAGCCGTCCCCCGAAGAACCGGTCGCCGGCCAGGTAGCGCCGCCGGTCGCCAGTACTACGGCCCGCGCGGGCAGGAACCCCTTCTCCATCCTGACCCCTTCAACCCGCCCGTCGCGGACGGCGATTCCTGTCGCACGGGCGCCGGCGCGGAGTTCCACTCCCTGTTCGGACAGGTAGCGCCGGAAGGCCGCCACTACGTCCGCCGCCGTGTCGGAGACGGGGAAGACCCGCCCGCCGCGCTCCACCTTGGTCTCGACGCCGTAGCGCCTCAAGAAGGCGAGGAGGTCGTCCCGGAAAAAACGGCGGAAGGCGCTGTGG
>JAHJXP010000048.1 GCA_018827585.1 Pseudomonadota bacterium
ATCCCGGCGGAAAACGGAGAAGCCGGTCTCGCCGCGCTTGATAAAACGCCGGACGAGATCGATCTGATCCTCCTGGATCTGATGATGCCCGGGATGAGCGGGTTCGAGGTGCTGGAGAAGATCCAGGCCCTGGACAAAAATCTCCTCGTCATCGTCGTCACCGGTTATGCCACGGTGGAGTCCGCTGTGGAGGCCATGAAAAAAGGGGCCTATGATTTCATCGCCAAGCCCTTCACCCCCGATCAGCTGCGCATTGTCGTAAAAAGGGCCCTCGAACGAAGACAGCTGCAGAAGGAAGCGGATTTCCTCCGCCGGGAGAGGGAGCGTTCCCTGCGGGACGTGGCAACGGAGAAGTCGCGCGTAAAAACGATCATCAATTGCATCGGCGACGGCATGCTCGTCTGCGACCGGGACAGCTGCATCGTCCTGGCAAACCCGGCGGCAAGCCGCCTGCTTGCGATCCCCGAATCGCATCTTCTGGGGAAATTCGTCTCCCAATCCGGCCTGCACCCGGAATTGTCGAAAACGATCGAAGAGAGCCTCAAGGCGGGCGACAGCCCCTATACATCCATATCTCAGGAACTGGCAATCGGAGGCGAACAGGAAATGTTTCTCCGCGCCCATACGGCGCCGGTGCGCAATGATCTGGGCGAGATCATGGGGGTCGTCACCGTATTGCAGGATATCAGCTACCTAAAAGAACTGGACAAGATGAAGTCCGAATTCATCGCCATGGTGGCCCACGAGCTGCGGGCGCCGATCGCCACGGTGGAGCAGCAGTTGACGGTCATCCTTGGCAGCATGGCCGGCGAGTTGAACGAAAAACAGGAACATCTGATCGCCCGGGCCAAAGAACGAACGAAAGGCGTCCTGGTCCTTATCAAGGACCTGCTGGATCTGTCCAAGATCGAGGCGGGGAAAATGGTCCAGTACAGGGAGCCCCTGTCTCTTGCCGAGGTGATCCCGCGCGTGGCGGAAATGATGAAGGCCGACGCGGCGCAGAAAGATATCCAGATCGCGTTTGTGCCTCCTTTGACCCATTCCATCATTCACGCCGACCGCAACAGCATGGAGGGCGTCTTCACCAATCTTATTTCCAACGCCATTAAATTTACCCCTGCCGGCGGCAGAATAACGATAACCCTCGGCGACCAAAACGGCTTTGTCAAGGTTTCCGTAATCGATACGGGCATAGGCATCAAGAGTGAGGACATCCCGCACATCTTTGATAAATTTTACCGGGTAAAATCGTCCGCGACCCGTCAGATCGTCGGGACCGGTCTGGGGCTTTCCATTGTGAAATACATCGTTGAGGCCCACCAGGGGTCTATATCCGTGCAGAGCACGGAGGGCAAGGGGACTACCTTCAGCGTTTTATTGCCGAAAGAAGCGGCGCCGGCAGGGTGCGGGGAGAGCAGGCAGCATCCTTAGTTCGCCGATCAGGGGCGGCATCCCCTTTTATACGGGGCGGGAAATCATATTTCCGCGGGGAAAGACCGCTGACGACAGGGAAGAATTTAATGTGCGACGTTACACCATAAGAGTTCGGACAAAAGTCCGCCTCGAAAATAGCTTCGAGAACCCACTTCAATGCCCCCTGTACCACGCGATCCCGGATGCAGGGGATTTGAAGGGTGCGGGTCTTGCCATTCCCTTTGGGTATTTCCACGAAACGGTTCGCTCGCGGTTTGTAGGTCCCTGCAACAAGATCATCCCGTATCAGCCGAAGGAATGCCGCTGCACCCGCGGAATCGACGTCTTCGAAGGTCTGTCCGTCGATACCGGAAATTGTCGTGACCGAGGGGAGAAGAGAGAAAATCGCGCTGTTGGAGGAACTGGTTGGCTCCTATCTGATGAAAGACGTGCTGGCGTTAGAGAGAATCCGCTCATCACGCACACTGGTGGACCTTTTGAAGCTGATTGCCTTTCAGGTGGGAAGCGAAGTGTCGCAAAATGAGCTGGCCGCCCAGGTCAAGCTGGATGTGAAAACGGTCGGACGCTATCTGGACATCCTGGAAAAGGGCTTCGTCATTGTTCGGGTGGGGGGCTTCAGCCGCAATCTGCGTAGCGAGGTGACCAGCAAGGCAAAATACTACTTCCTTGACAACGGGGTGCGCAACGCCGTCATCGGCCAGTACAACCTGCTTGATGCTCGCAATGACACAGGCGCCCTGTGGGAGAACTTCGTGGTGGTCGAGCGTCTGAAAAAACGATCTTACCGTGGGATATACGGAACCTTTCACTTCTGGCGCACCTACGACGGACAGGAGATTGACTATGTCGAAGAGCGCGACGGCGGACTGTTCGGCTTCGAGTGCAAATGGTCATCAGCAAGCAAGGGGCAAAACCATGACGGAGAAAAAGACCTATTCAGGCCAGGCGGACACTTTGCGCCAGCGGGCGGAGGACGTATTCCGGGAAAAGGCCGCCGGGATGCCGGAAAACGTGGAGGCGCTGTCCCCCGACGAA
>JAHJXP010000049.1 GCA_018827585.1 Pseudomonadota bacterium
TATGGACGGCGGTGAAGGCGCTGTCCCAGTCCACCTCGGCGATCACCCGGTGGTTCCCGGCCTCCGTCGCGTCCACGACAACGACGTTTTCGGGGTTGATGCTTCGGAGGCTCACCTCGTCGGCGGGGTAGCTCTCCGCCGACCAGTGCCAGCGGGCGTCGACGCGGTGGAGCACCCCCTTCCCTTCGAGATAGTCGAGGAGCTCCTCGAGGTTCTCACCGCCGAAGATCTCCCCCTTCTCGAAGGGGAGCTCGAAGGCGGCGCTCTTGATGTGGTGCAGAAGGATCAGGAGGTTGTCCGGGTTGACCCGGCAGAACTCCGGCGAGCGGGAGAAGAAGTAATCGGGGTTCTCCACGATGAACTGATCCAGCGGCGAGCTCCGGGCGATCAGCAGCGCCAGGCTCAGGCCCGAACGCCTTCCCGCCCGGCCCGCTTGCTGCCAGGTGCTGGCGATGGAGCCGGGATAGCCGCAGAGGATCGCCGCCTCCATGTCGCCGATGTCGATCCCTAACTCCAGGGCGTTGGTCGCGACGACCCCCATCACCTCGCGGTTGCGCAGCCCTGCCTCGATCTGCCGGCGGAGGTTGGGGAGGTACCCGCCCCGGTAGCCGGTGACGAACTGGGCGTCTATGGGCTTTCCCTTGGCGAATTGATCCTTGAGGTACTTCGTCAGGACCTCGACGTTCAGGCGGCTCGTGGCGAAGACGATCGTCTGGATTGCGTTTTCGATCAGTTCCGCGGCCACTTTGCGGACCGGCGTCAGTGCGGACTGGCGGATGCCGAGTTCCCGGTTGACGATGGGCGGGTTGTAGAGGATGAAGGTCTTGGCCGCCGCCGGCGCCCCGCTCTCGGCGATGAGCGCGACGGTTCGCTCCAGGAGCCGCTCCGCGTGCTCCCTGGGGTTGGCGACCGTCGCCGAGCAGCAGATGAAGACCGGGTCGCGGCCGTAGAAGCGGCAGATCCGGACCAGACGCCTCAGTACGTTCGTCACGTGGGAGCCGAACACCCCCCGGTAGATGTGGAGCTCGTCGATGACTACGTAGCGGAGGTTCGCAAAGAGCTTCTGCCACTTCGTATGGTGGGGGAGGATCCCGGCGTGGAGCATGTCGGGGTTCGTAACGACGACGTGGCCCTGGCGGCGGATCGCCTGCCGGGCGTCGTCGGGGGTGTCCCCGTCGTAGGTGTAGGTTTTGATGTCCGCCTTCATCTCGCCGATCAGGCCGTGGATCTCGTGCATCTGGTCCTGGGCGAGGGCCTTCGTCGGAAAGAGGTAGAGGGCGCGGGTCTCCGGCTCTTCGAGGATCTTCTGGAGGACCGGAAGGTTGTAGCAGAGTGTCTTGCCGCTCGCCGTCGGGGTGACGAGAACGACGCTCTCGCCCTGCCGGACGAGTTCCACCGCCTTGGCCTGGTGGCTGTAGAGCCTTTTGATCCCCCGCTCCGCGAGGACCTTTCTCAGGGAGGGGTGGACCCATGCCGGATACTCCGCAAACGCCCCGGGACGGGCGGGGATCCGCCGGATCGCCCGGACGTTCTCCATGAACCGCCGGTCCTTTTCGGCCCTCGCGAGCCACTCCTGCAAGGTCAGTTTCGCCATGGGCGCAAATTACCCTTTTTCGGGGCGCATGACAATGGTTTTATACGCATCCCGGCGCCCGGACGGTGGGGTCGAGCCGGAGACCCTCCGCTTCCCGCGGGAGAATGGCGGGCGTCCGGTTGTGGACGGGTGCGACCGGTTCGTTGGGTGTTGTGACGATCGCGCCGGGCGGGAGGATCAGGGTTTTCCCGCCGCGCGGAGGGCGCTTTTATTATTTGACAAATAAAATCTGAAGGATTAAACAGGGCAAACACGAAAAAATCGTCATTTCGGCCCTGTACTGGCGGGCGGAGCAGGCCCTGTCTATGCGACCTGCTTTTAGGAAAGCGGGTGATAGCGGCGAAACGCTCTGTTATCAGCCGGGAAAAAGGCGGATTGATTTTCATTTTACGGTGAATTGGATTTCTAAATGCCAGCAACGGTCATATTTACAGATAGGGACGGTATGGTCGTCCTGCATTGCCCCTTCTGCGAAAAGAGCCGGCGGGAGCCGGCGGCCAAGTTTCCCAGCAATGTGCCGTTCAAGGTGGACTGTGTTGCCTGCGGCGCCAGTTATGAAATCCAGATCGAAGTCCGGAAATTTTTCCGGAAAGAGATCGCCTTCTGCGGGCTGATGACGTGCCTGGATCCCGCAGGTTCGTCCGAGAAGGTGGCCGTCGTCAATCTCTCCTATGGCGGCTGCGGTTTTCAAGCCTCCGAGAAACACGGACTCCAGAAGGGACAACTCATCAAGGTCAGCTTCACCCTCGATGATGCCATGAAGACCGTGATCCGGAAGGAAGCCACCGTCCGTTTCGTCAAAGACCGTTACGTCGGCTGCGAATTTGCGCCCACGGCCGGCGGCATGAAGCCGGACATCGGGTTTTATCTCTGGAAGCTCTGAAAGCATCCCCTTTGTTTATTGGTGTTCGCGGGTCTTGCGGAAGGCGATGTCGGGCCACTCCTCCATGACAAAGCCCAGGCGCCATTCACTCGCGGCCAGGTAGGTCAGATGGCCGTCGGCGTCCCGGGCCAGATTCGCCTGGCATCTCTTTTCGAATTCCCCGAGTCTTTTCTTGTCCTCGCATTCGACCCAGCGGGCCGCGGCGTATTCGA
>JAHJXP010000050.1 GCA_018827585.1 Pseudomonadota bacterium
CGACGCCGCCCGGTGGGAGATCCTGCTGCTCATCCGTCAGAACCGTTTCGAAGAAGCGGAAAGGCTTCTCCGCAATCAGATGATCCAGCAGGAAATAGAACCGGAGGCAGGCCTTCTCGAAGAGATCCTGGCGAACAAGAAAAACGTCCGTTACAAATCGCCGGAAGCAGCTGGCGTCCTCTCGGCGATCCTCCCGGGGAGCGGCCAGTTCTACAATGAGCGGTACAAGGACGGGGTCTATTCCTTCCTCCTGAACACCCTGTTTATCCTCGGCGCCTATAAGGCCTTCGACTCGGGAAACTACGGGCTGGGCGGCGTGCTCACCCTTTTCGAAATCGGCTGGTACACCGGGGGCATCTACGGGGCGGTGGGCGGCGCCCACAAGCACAACCGGAAGATAGAAGAGGACCACTTCCGTAGCGGACTGATGAGGCTCAATCTCCGCGAAAGCGAGATCGGCCGCCCGGGCGGCGTCTCGGTCATGTTTTCCTATCCCTTCTGAGGCATAAGTATGCCGGCGAAAAAAGACGATACAAGATGGCTGTTCAGATCGTTGCGAGGCATGCAGCGGGGCAGCAATCCTTGTCCGGATCGTCCGCCGATGAGAGCTCCCCGCGGAGTTTGCGTTGAGCGCAACGAACTGGCTCGCAATGACGGAGGGAAATGCCCGCGGCGGGCGGCGATCTGCGGCGGGGCGTTCCTGCTTGCCTCGCTCCTCTGGGTGCAGATCGTCCTTGCGGACGAGAACCTCCTCAGGGGGCCCCGGAAGGCCGTCCGTGCGACCGCTCAAGCCGCGGAACCGGCAGCCGGTAAACAGGGGATCGGCGAAGACATCGCCGCGGCGCCCGTCCGCTTCTATCAGCGTTTCCTTGCGCCTCACTGGGGTCGACGCTGCTCCTACTATCCCTCCTGTTCCAATTACGCCCTGCTGGCTATCCGCAAGCACGGCGCCCTGGTCGGATCGATCATGACCTTCGACCGGCTCCAGCATGAATCCAACGAGGCCAGGTACTCCCCCCTGATCCGGACCGGCAGCGAAATAAGGGTCTACGACCCTCTGGAAAATAATGATTATTGGTGGTATATAGCAATCCGTTCCGAACCGGCTGCGCCTGCAGGTGCAGAAATAGAACAGAAACCTTATTGATGCAAGAAGGTTCAAGGAGGTTACTATGAAAAGGTTACGTTTGACTGCCTTTTTTTGCACACTTGTCCCCTTTCTTTTTTTGGCGTTGCCTGTCGGCGCGTTTGAGATCGGCGCCAGGGCCTATTACTGGTTCCCGGCATTCAAGACGGACCTGAAGTCTGATGGCGCCGGTCTTTCCGGCACCGATCTGAACCTGAAAGACAACCTGGGGGTCGGCACCGAGTCCTTCCCCTCGCTCGAGGCCTTCGGCGCCTGGGGCGACCATCACCTGAGCCTCACCTATACTCCGGTCAACTATTCGGGATCGACGATACCTGGCAATCCCATCTATTTCAACGGCCAGACCTTTGCTGCCGGCACCAGAATAAACACCGACCTCAAACTACGGATGCTCGATCTGGAATATCGTTACACCTTCCTCGATGTGGAGAACATCCTGGCCGGATTTTCGCTCGACGCGATCGGCCAGCTCAAGGTGATCGACGGCGAGGCAAAGCTCGCCGCAGCCGGGAAAGAGGCAAAAGACTCGGTCCTGTTCCCCCTTCCCATGGTCGGACTCGGCGCCCACGTCGGCCTTCTTGCCGACATCCTCGAGGCGCGGGCAAAGGTAACGGGCATCGCCTATTCCGGCAATTATTTTTACGAGGCGCTGGCCGATATCTCCTGGACTCCCTTCCCTTTCCTCGACCTCCATGCCGGCTACAAAATCATCCGGCTGCGGATCGACCACAAGGACCTCTTCCTGAATTCCGAATTTACGGGACCTTACGTGGCCCTGACGGTGAGCTACTGATATGGGAGAAACAGGAGAAATTACGACGCAAAAGCTCAGGGTCGGAATCATTATGGGGGGGATCTCCTCCGAAAAGGAGGTCTCCCTGGAGAGCGGCCGGAACATCTTCAGCAAGATCGACCGCCGAAAGTATGATCCTATCCCTATCTTCATGGACCGCCGGGCGGCCCTCTGGGAGATCCCGCTCAAGCTGCTGATGCGCAACAGCACGAGCGACATCGAAGACGACCTGAAAGAGGAGGCCAAACCGATCCCCTACGAAACCCTGAAGGATCGGGTGGACGTGGCCTGTCTCGGCCTCCACGGCAAGTATGGGGAGGACGGCTGCATGCAGGGGCTGCTCGAACTCCTCGGCATCCCCTATACCGGCTCCGGCGTTCTCGCCTCCGCGATCGGGATGGACAAATACGTCGGCCGGCAGATCCTGGAGATCGGCGGCATCGATGTCCCGCGGACGATCCCCGTCACGCGGCGGCAATGGGAGAAGGAGCAGGCAACCCTTCTGGAGAAGATCGCCCGGGAGATCGGTTTCCCCTGCGTCGTCAAGCCCTGCCGCGAGGGGTGCAGCACCGCCGTCAAGAAGGTCGCGGCGGCGGAGGGGCTCCCCGGCGCCCTGGACAACGCCTTCCTCTGGGACAACGTCGCCCTCGTGGAGGAGTTTCTCGCGGGCATGGAGGTGACCTGCGGCGTCCTGGGTGTCGACGAACCCGAGGCCATGACCCCGTCGGAGACGATCCCCACCGACGACGTCCTCTCCCTGGAGGACAAGTTCCTCTACGGCCAGGGGGAAAACAAAACGCCTGCCCGGTTGCCGGCCGAGCAGATCGAGAGGATCAGGGAGACGGCGGTCGGGACCTTCCGCGCCCTCAATCTGAAGGGATATGCCCGAATCGACATGTTTGTCAGGACCGATGGGCGGGTGGCGGTCCTGGAGCCCAACACGCTCCCCGGCATGACGCCCTCCACCGTCCTTTTCCACCAGGCGGCGGCCTCCGGGATCACCCCGGCGGACCTGATCGACCGGATCATCCGGGCCGCCCTGGAAGTCCACGCCGGCAAGAGAGGACCCCTGTAAATGAACGGTGTATCCGGGGCCTTCGACCGTCTGGGCAGGGCCGTTCTGGAAAACGTCGAAGAGATGGGGAAGATCCTCCTCCTTTTCATCTCGGTCCTTGCCTGGATGTTCAGGCCCCCTCTCAAGCTCCGGAACATCTTCAAGCAGATGGAGTTCGTCGGGGTCAAATCGATCTTCGTCGTCGTTCTCACGGGAACCTTCACCGGAATGGTCATGGCCCTCCAGGGTTATCACGGTTTCCGGATGTTCAGCGCCGAGAGCCTCGTCGGAAGCACGGTAGCCCTCGGGATGACGCGGGAGCTTGGTCCGGTCCTCACGTCCCTGATGGTCACGGCCCGGGCGGGTTCCGCAATGGCAGCGGAGCTCGGAACGATGCGGGTCACCGAGCAGATCGACGCCCTTTACGTCATGGCGGTAAATCCCGTCAAGCACCTGATCGTCCCGCGGGTGATCGCCGGCGTTCTCATGGTGCCCCTGCTGACGGTGGTCGCCGATTTCGTGGGCATCCTGGGAGGATACTTCGTCGGCGTCCACATCCTGGGGATCAATTCGGGGGTTTTTGTCAAGAACATCACGCGGCTCGTAGAGCTGGACGA
>JAHJXP010000051.1 GCA_018827585.1 Pseudomonadota bacterium
ATTAATCATGCCCAGGTGGCCGGGGTGCCCATCATCGTGGCCATCAACAAGATCGACAAGCCGGGCGCCGACCCGGGCAAGATCCGCCAGGCCCTGACCGAATACAAACTCCTGTCGGAGGAGTGGGGCGGCGACACGATCTTCTGCGAGGTCTCGGCGAAGAAGAAACAGGGGATCGAGGAACTTCTGGAGATGATCCTGCTCCAGGCAGACATCATGGAACTCAAGGCCGATCCTGACCGGTCCGCCCGCGGGGTGATCATCGAGGCCAAGCTGGATCGCGGCCGCGGTCCGGTAGCGACCGTCCTGATCCAGGAGGGCACCCTCCGGGAGGGAGACGCCTTCGTCTCCAAGACGGAATTCGGCCGGGTCCGGGCGATAATCGACGATCAGGGCCGGCGGATCAGCGAGGCCGGTCCCGCCATGCCGGTGGAGGTCATCGGGTTTTCCCGTGTCCCGCAGGTGAGCACGGAATTCATCTGCGTCGAGGACGAAAAGAAGGCCCGGAGCATCGGCGAATACTGGATCCGCAAGGAAAGAGAACGGGAACTCTCCGCCTCCTCGAAGATTACCCTCGAACAGCTCTTCCAGAAGATGAAGGAAGGGGTAAAGGAGCTCAACGTCATCATCAAGGCCGACGTGCAGGGTTCCATCGAGGCCCTGATCGACGCCCTGGGCAAGCTCTCCACCGACGACATCCGGCTGAAGATCATCCACAGCTCCACCGGAACGATCACCGAAACCGACGTGATGCTGGCTTCGGCCTCCGACGCCATCATCATCGGCTTCAATGTCCGGCCCGACGCCCGGGTGGTGGAGGTGGCGGGGCAAGAGGGAGTGGACATCAAACTCTACGATATCATCTACAACGTCATTGCCGATGTGAAGGCCGCCATGGAGGGCCTCCTGGAGCCAGTCTACAAGGATGTGGTCCAGGGGCGCGCGGAAGTTCGCGAGATCTTCCGCGTTCCCAAGGTGGGGACGGTTGCCGGAAGCTATGTGACGGACGGCAAGGTCGCCCGGACCTCCAGCCTCAGGCTGCTCAGGGAGGGCGTGGTCATCTATGACGGCCGGGTGGCGTCTCTGAGGCGGTTCAAGGATGACGTGCGGGAGGTCGCCGCGGGATTCGAGTGCGGCATCGGCATCGAGGGCTACAACGATATCCAGGTGGCCGATGTCATCGAGACGTATGTGAAGGAACGGGTCGAAAGAAAGCTCTAATCTATGGTAGTCGGAACGGGCATCGTCGATCTCAGGATTCCCGCGAGCGGGTCCCTGAAGGAGAAACGCGGCGTCCTGAGCCGGATCATCCGGCGGACGCAGAATGAATTCAACTGCTCGATCGCGGAGGTAGGCGACAACGACCACTGGCGGCGGGCCAGGATCGGTTTTTGCGTGGTGGGCAACGACAAGCCCTATATCAATGCCAAGGTGGATCATATCCTGCGATTCATCGATGGGCTTATGCTCGCGGAGATGGTCCGGAGCCGGATCGAGATCGTCAGTTTTGAGGATCTGGCGGATGCACAGGATATCGAAGAAGGCAAATTTGAGTAAAAAACATGAGCAATTTCAAAAGAGCGGATCGGGTGGCCGATCTCATCAGGACGGAGCTTGCCGATCTTATTCTCAAACAGGTCAGGGATCCGCGAATCGGCGCCGTGACGATTACCGGCGTGAAGGTGACGGACGATCTCCGGACGGCGAAGATCTTCTTCGTCGAAATGGGGAAGGATGCGTGCAGCGAGAGCGTCCAGGAGGGGCTCGGGAAGGCGGCGGGATTCCTGAGGAGGGAGCTGGGCCGCCGGCTGCAACTCCGTTATGCCCCGGAGCTCCTGTTTGTCTATGATCCGTCCTTTGCCTACGGGAATCGCATCGAAAGTCTGCTTGCGGAAATCCACCGGGAAGAGGAGGGGCATGCTGCAGAGGATTAGCGAATTGATCGGCAGGCGCCGGGTCTTTCTGATCACCGCCCATGAGCGGCTCGACGGGGACGCCCTCGGCTCGGAGCTGGCCCTTTACCACATGCTGCGGTCGATGGGGAAGGAAGTCACCGTCTACAATCAGGACGTCACGCCGGAAAATTACCGTTTCCTGCCGGGCAGCGACCGGATCGTCCGGGAACTTCCCCCGCTTGAATCTTTCGATGCCGCCTTCATCCTCGATTGCGGGGAACTGGGACGGGTTGGAAGAGAAGCGGCGCGGATCGCGACGATCCCCTGCCTGATCAACATCGACCATCACGTCGCCAATGGCGGGTTCTGCGATTACACCCTGATCGATCCGCAGGCAAGCTCCACCGGAGAGCTGATCTGCCGGATCGCGGCGCATATGGGGTTCGCTCCGACCGGAGAGATGGCGACCTGCCTATATACGGCCATCCTGACCGATACGGGCGGATTCCGCTACGGGAACACACGCCGGGGCGCCCTGCTGGCCGCGGCGGACCTGGTGGCCGGCGGCGCCGATCCCCAGTGGATCTCGGAAAATGTGTACGACGCCAACCCGCCGGCCAAGATCCGGCTGCTGGCGGCGGTTCTCCCCACGCTTGCCCTCGACGGGGACGGCAGCATCGGATCGCTCACCGTGACGCAGCAGGCGCTTGCCGCTACCGGGGCGCTGCCGGAGCATACCGAAGGTTTTGTCGATCTGCCCCGAACCATCCGGGGGGTTCGGATTTCCATCCTCTATTCAGAGCTGGGGAACGGTCATTTCAAGCTGAGCATACGTTCCAAGGGGAATGTCAACGTGGAACGCGTGGCGCGCGCCTTCGGCGGCGGAGGTCATATCAATGCCGCCGCCTGCCAGATTATGGGGGAGCTTCCGGACATCCGCCGGCGCGTGCTCGAGGCGATCAGGATGTCCGCCGCGGAAGAATGAACGGGGTCGTTGTCATCGATAAGCCGCAGGGGCCGACTTCCCGGGCAGTCGTGGAGGAGGTCAAACGGGCGCTCGGGGTCAGGAAGGCGGGCCATACCGGCACCCTGGATCCGTTGGCGACCGGCGTCCTGCCCGTCTGCGTGGGCGAGGCGACGAAGCTGGTCCAGTTCCTTGCGCTCGACGACAAGGAGTACCGGGCCACCCTCCTTTTGGGGGTCCGGACGGATACCCTCGATATCGAGGGCAGCGTCCTTTCCCGGGAGGATCCCCGCGTCGCCCGGGAGCAGGTGGAGGAGGCGCTGCTGGGCCTGACGGGAAGGCGTGAGCAGACGCCTCCTCGTTACTCGGCGGTGAAATTCCGGGGGAAGGCCCTCCATGACTGGACGCGCCGGGGGATCGCAGTCGAGGCGCTGCCGCGGGAGGTGGAGATCTACGACGTTCGGGTCGAAGAGGTCCGCCTCCCCGAGGCGACATTTACGGTCTCCTGCTCGAAGGGCACCTACATCCGTTCCCTGTGTGCCGAGGTGGGGGAAAAACTCGGATGCGGGGGGTGCATGTCGGCCCTGCGCCGGACGCGCAGCGGCTGTTTCCGCGAGGAGCAGGCCCTCGCGATGGAAGGGTTGACGGCACAGGGGAAAAAGGACTTGCTTACGGCGCATCTGCTGCCGATGACGGAGGTCCTGCCCGGAATGGCCGTCATCGGTGTGGATCAGGCGCTGGCCGGGAAGTTGCGAAACGGGTATCAGCCGGACGGCGAGATCCTGAGAAGCTATCATATTCCTTTTCTTGCCGCCGGAGATGTGGTAAAGCTTATTTCTCATGATGAACATCTGGTGGCCGTCGGCCGGATGCTCTGCGCCTCTGACGAACTGGCCGCCGGGGAAGGGAAGAAACAGGCGGTAAGGATTTTAAGGGTATTCAACGATTGAGGCGAAAAGGCTTTCGAATTTGCGCTACTGAGTGAAGGAGGATGAGAGAAGTGTTGGATGTTGAAAAAAGAAAAGACATCATCGGCAGTTATCGGTTGCACGACAAGGATACGGGATCCCCGGAGGTCCAGATTGCCCTCCTGAGCGGCAGGATAGAATATCTGACGGAGCACTTCAAGACCCACAAGAAGGACCACCATTCCCGGCGGGGGCTCCTGAAGCTGGTCGGCCAGCGGCGGAGACTCCTGGATTACGTCAAGAACAAGGACGTAGAACGCTACCGAAGCGTGATTCAGCGTTTGGGGCTCAGGAAGTAACCTGGGCGCAGGGTGCGGGGCGTCGACGGGGAGTAGGAAGTAAGGAGTGGAGAGCGGGTCGCTTCTGCCTGCTTTTCAGTCCCTACTGCCTACTCCTGCCATGCCCCGCGCCGAAAATTGTAAAATTGAGAGGGAAAAATGAGTAAACTGTTCAGTACAGATTTTGCAGGGAGGAGCATCTCCCTCAAGGCGGATTATGTTGCGGGTCAGGCGGACGGCGCCATCCTCGCGCAATACGGGGATACGATAGTCCTGGTGACAGCTGTTTCCTTGAAGACGATACGGGAAGGGGTGGATTTTCTTCCCATGACCGTGGACTACCAGGAAATGACCTTTGCCGCCGGGAAGATCCCCGGCGGTTTCTTCAAGAGGGAGGGTCGTCCCAACGAAAAGGAGATCCTGACCTCGCGGATCATCGATCGCTCCCTCAGGCCCCTGTTTCCGAAGAACTATTTCCACGAGACCCAGATCGTGGCGTCGGTCCTTTCGGTGGACGAGGAGAACGACTCCGACGTGGCGGCGATGCTTGCCGCATCCGCCGCCCTGGAGATCTCGAACATCCCCTTCAAGGGGCCGATTGCCGGGGTCCGGATCGGCCGCGTGGACGGCGCCTTTGTCTGCAACCCCTCGGTCGCGCTCCAGGAAAAAAGCGACATCAACCTCTTCCTGGTGGGACGGAAGATCGTTCCCGGCACGGAAGGGAGGCCTTACGACGTCAACCTGGTCATGATGGAAGGCGGAGCAAACGAGGTCGGCGAAGAGACGATCGTCGAAGCAATCGGTTTCGGCCTCGAGGCGATGCGGCCGGTGATCGACCTGCAGGACCGCATGCGGCAGGAGACGGGAAAGGCCAAGCGGGTCATGGCGATTCCGGCCGTCGACGAGGTCCTTGCGGCGAAGGTGGCTGAAGCGGCCCTGCCGGGGCTGAATGAGGGTTACGGCATGCCGCGCAAACTGGAGCGGTATGCGAAATTGGGTGACGTTCGGAAAGAGGTCGTCAGGATGCTTTCGGTCGACGATCCCTCCCTGAAAGGGAAGATTCTCGAGATCATCGAGTCCCTGGAGAGGCGGATCCTCCGGGAGATGATCCTGCGCGACAACCGGAGAATCGACGGCCGTTCCAATACGGAAATCCGGCCGATCAGCTCCGAGATCGGGCTTCTGCCCCGCGTCCACGGGTCGGCCCTGTTCAACCGCGGGGAAACCCAGGCCCTGGTCACCGTGACCCTGGGAACCTCCCATGACGAGCAGAGGATGGATTACATCGCCGGCGAGGAGATGCGCTCCTTCCTGCTGCACTATAATTTTCCGCCCTACAGCGTCGGCGAAGCCAAGCCCCTCCGGAGTCCGGGAAGGCGGGAGATCGGCCACGGCGGCCTGTCCCGCAGGGCTCTGCTTCCCGTCCTCCCGCCCAAGGAGGAGTTTCCCTATACTATCCGGGTCGTCTCCGAGATCCTGTCGTCCAACGGCTCCTCGTCGATGGCCACCGTCTGCGGCGGAAGTCTTGCCCTGATGGATGCCGGGGTGCCCGTTCGGGACACCGTCGCCGGGATCGCCATGGGTCTCCTGAAGGAGGGCGACCAGGTGGTCATCCTCTCCGACATCCTCGGCGATGAGGACCACGCCGGCGACATGGATTTCAAGGTCTGCGGGACGGAAAAGGGCATCACCTCCTTGCAGATGGACATCAAGATCGACAACCTGACTGGTGACGTTCTCCGGAAGGCGCTGGCCCAGGCCCGGGAGGGAAGGCTCTTCATCATCGGCAAGCTGCGCGAGACCGCCGCGCAGCCGCGGCAGGACATCTCGATCTATGCCCCGCGGATCACCACAGTCAAGGTCAGGCCGGACAAGGTGCGCGACGTGATCGGCTCCGGCGGCAAGAACATCCGCCAGATCGTGGCGGAGACTGGCGTCGAGATCAACGTGGAAGATGACGGCACGGTTACGATCGCCTCCAGCGACGCGGACGCCGCCGCGCGGGCCGTGGCCATGGTGAAGTGGCTCACCGAGGACGCCGAGGTGGGCAAGATCTACAAAGGCACGGTCAAGAAGATCGTCGATTTCGGCGCTTTCGTCGAGATCCTCCCCGGCACGGAAGGTCTCCTGCATATATCCCAGCTTGCCAAGGAGCGGGTGAACAAGGTCACCGACATCCTCGGAGAGGGGGACGAGGTGATGGTTAAGGTGCTGGAGGTGGACAAGCAGGGGAAGATCCGTCTCAGCAGGAAGGAAGCGCTGGGGGCCGATGGCGGTCGGTAAGACCGTTCCGGTCAACTGCAACCGGGTCATTTCCGAGGAGATCGTCCATGTCCGGCCGGTCTCCCTCGGGGCCTGGGTGGAAACGGTTCCCGCCGCGAGGATGGCCTGACCCCTTAATTCTGACGGCTTCGTAAAAAGTCCGGATGCTGCGTTGCGCTTCACCCTTCGTCATTGCGGCGTACGCAATAGTACGCCTCATTCCTCAGGGTTCGCGCGCCTTGCCTGCGGCCTTTTTACGAAGCCGTCCCATTTTCTCGACTTTTAAGACTTTTTACGAGGTCGTCAATTCTCAAACAGGTCGGGCTGTGATAGAAAAGGTAGAGGTGTCCATCCGGAGAATGCCGGGAGCGGAAGACCTGCCGCTGCCCCGCTACATGACCGGTCAGGCGGCGGGGATGGATCTCATGGCGGCGGTCGGGGAAGAGGTGACGATTCTCCCCGGGGAAAGGGAGATGATCCCCACCGGCGTTGCGGTAGCCCTCCCTGAGGGTTATGAGGCCGAGATCAGGCCCCGGAGCGGGCTGGCCGCCCGGCACGGCGTGACGCTGGTCAACTCCCCCGGCACGATCGACGCGGACTACCGGGGAGAAGTCAGGCTCATCCTGATTAATCACGGTCAGGCGCCCTTCGTCGTCCGGAGGGGGGACCGCGTCGCCCAGATGGTCGTGCACCGCGTCTGTCGCGTGATCTGGGCCGTATCCGAAGCGCTCTCTCCGACCAAGAGGGGTGAAGGCGGGTTCGGCTACACACGATGAATCTCTTCATCCCGCCTGTCGAGCGACTTCAAAACACGGAACAGTGCTAATATATTGAATAAATTTTTTTAACGGGTGATTTTCCCCAAAGCAAACCGCAACGTTTTTTCACGATATTTCGCGCCGAGATTTCAGGCATCGTAAAAAAATCTTCACAAAATTCACCTGTTGTCAAAAATTCGTCTTGCACTGTCTCGTTTTTTTGTATATAGAGCTTCAAAATAGTACATGTCCGGCGTCTTCACCGTTTTGCAGGGGGATCGGAGAGATGAAGATAGGAAGATATCTCATTGCCCTTGTTTTGTTCATTGGAGCCCTGATCACGTTCGGAGACAGAGGGCTCATCGACAACTACCGGATGGAGGGGAAATTGATATCTCTCAAGAAGGGGAATCATGAGATTACCCTCGAAAACATCGCTCTGAAAAAAAACATCACGCTTCTTAGGGACAATCTGTCTTATATTGAGATGGTGGCCAGAAGCGAACTCGGCATGGTTAAAAAAGGGGATTTGGTTTACCGAACGGCGCAATAAGAATTCCGCTGCCGAGGCCGCAGGCGGGATCGAAACCCTTACCTCAGGATGGTGACCTCATGTTCGACATCAGAGGCTTGTTTTCAGGGGGGAAACAACTTGCCGGGCTTGACATCGGGTCGAGTATCATCAAACTGACCGAGGTACAGGAAACCCCCAAAGGCCGCATTCTCAGCCGTTTTTCCATGATTCCCCTGGCCAGGGGAGCGATCGTCGACGGCGCCGTGGCGGAGCCGGACGTCCTGACCGCAACCATCAAGGAACTCCATAAAAAATCAGGCAGCAAACGGAAGAAAGTCGTCACCTCCATATCCGGGACCTCTGTCGTCATCAAGAAGGTCACCTTTTCCCAAATGGATGAAGATGAGCTGCGGGACCTCATCCGGGACGAGGGGGGAAAGTATCTCCCTTTCGACAACATGGATACGGTCTACTACGATTTTCAGATCTTGGGCGAAAATCCCTACAGCCCCAGTCAGATGGACGTCCTGCTGGTGGCGGCCAAGAAGGATATCATCGATGGCTATACGGAGGCCATCCAGGCCGCGGGCCTTATCCCGGTCATCATGGATGTCGATTCCTTCGCCCTTGAAACCATGTACGAGGAAAATTACGACTTCGATGAGAACGACGTTGACATCCTGATCAACATCGGGGCGAGCATGACCAACCTCAATGTGGTGAAGGGCGGGATGTCGATCTTTACCCGGGATTTCACCA
>JAHJXP010000006.1 GCA_018827585.1 Pseudomonadota bacterium
CCGTGGGGCGTGGAGTTATCCGGAAACTTTAGAATAACTTGTTCCTGCCGACGCTGCGCGTCAGCAGGAATCGCGGCGCTGACTTCGTCAAGTGCCTTGCCCTGTCGCTCAGCGCGGCGGAACAAGGCACTTGACCCGACTGCGCTCGCTGGATGTCCGCAGGCAAGCCTGCTCCCATCCATCGTGCTCGCGGGTCAGCGCCGCGATTCGGCGAAGGGAAACAAAGCTTGCGCATGCTCCTCTAAGTGGGGTATCATGTTAGAGAGGGGGATTTATGAAGATCGAAATCGAGAGAGAAGAAGATGGCCGCTGGATTGCTGAAATCCCGGAGCTTCCAGGAGTCATGGTTTACGGAGATACCCGTAACCAAGCCATTTCAAAGGCAGAAGCATTAGCCTTGCGAGTCCTGGCTGACCGACTGGAACATGAGGAAGAGATTCCAGAACTTAAGGAAGTATTCGCGGTCTCAGCATGAGCCGATGGCCGTCAACAAAAGCTCAACAAGTCCTCGCTGCCTTGCTTCGCATTGGTTGGATAATCAAACGACAGCAGGGCACTTCTCATCGTGTTCTTGCTCGGCAAGACTGGCCTGATTACGTTTTCTCATTCCATGATCGTGAAGAGATCGGGCCGAAGATGTTGGCACGAATTGCCAAGCATACCGGCCTTACTCCTGAAGACTTGTGAGAATCGCCGAACCAGTAAATTCAGGCGACGGTATTTAGCGCAGCGGCCTCGCGGTTTTACCTTGTCGGCCCGCGCCTGATTTCTCCGTTAGGCGCTTAAGGTTTTGTTATGAAAAGATTTATTCAATCGACAATCAGGTTTTTATTCCTAACAGCAGTGCTGATGTTTGGAGGAATTCTTCCATCTTTTTCTGCTGATTTGCAAATGTTCTCCAATGGGAGATTGATAAATGATCCAGCAAATGATGGGGATAGCTTTCTTGTGGAAGCTAATCGAAAATCTTTCCATGTGAGGCTTTATTTTGTTGACTGTCCTGAAACCTTCATTGCCTTTAAAAGTGATGCACAGCGAGTCCGGGAACAGACACGTTATTTTGGATTGTCTGATGCAACACGTACTATTCATTTCGGTAACGAAGCAAAAACTTTTACTGAGCATGTCCTTGTTAAACCTTTTACTGTTCATACAGCCTTTGCAAGTGCGTTAGGAAGGTCATCCAAAGGCCGAGTATATGGATTCATCACTACTGCTGACGGAAATGATTTGTCGAGCCTGCTCGTTAAAAATGGTCTTGCCCGTACTCACGGCATAGGTAGGAAGACACCCGATGGAGTATCAGGTGATGAAATAGTTGAAAGGCTTCGGGTTTTTGAGATTTCGGCCATGTTGAAACGTGTTGGCATCTGGTCGGAAAGTGATCCAGATCGGATTGCCGAACTTCGTGCAAAGCAACGTAGTGAAGATCAGGAATTAAAGGAATTACAAAGCCAAGTAAAACCCCCCCAATCCTCCCAATCCCCCCAAAGCGTGCTTGACCTGAACACTGCCAGTAAAAAAGAACTTCAGTCTATCAAAGGAACCGGTTCTGTTCTTGCTGAAAGAATTATAGCCGGTCGCCCCTATAGAACCGTAGATGATTTGCTCAAAGTAAAAGGAATTGGCCCAAAAAAACTTGAAAATATTCGCCCTTATTTCGTCGTAGGTAAAAAGTAGGAGAATAGCATCGGCCTAACCATACAGTCCAGCCGACCGCTTAACAGCGGCGGCTGAATTTAACCGTTAGGCGCGCGACGCGAATTGAAAGAGGGTGATTCAAATGGCAATAAAAAGTGAAGTGGTGAGAAAATGCAAAGCGGCTCTTGAAAACCATTATGGTTCTCAGCTCAAGGGTCTGATTCTGTATGGGTCTGTAGCACGCAACCAAGCTGACTCAATGAGTGACATTGATTTGCTCGTTTTGTTAAGCAAACCCTTCGACTATTTTTCAGAACTGCGTCAAGTTATAGATGTGCTGTATCCCATCCAATTAGAGTCAGAGCAGCTTATTTCTGCCAAACCAGTTACTCCGGATGAATTTGAGCGCGGAAGTATTCAACTCTATCGAAACGCAAAACGGGAAGGGATACTGGTATGACGCCAGAATACGAGCAGGAAATCGCCGCCAATCTTGAACGAGCAGAGCAATCTATCCAAGCGGCTAAAGACCTATCTGTCAAAGGCTACCACGATTTTGCAGCGTCGCGTGCGTATTATGCAGCCTTTTACGGGGCCACAGCGGTTTTGCTCAACGGGGGTTTGGATTTCAGCAAGCATAGCGGGGTCATTGCTTCGATTCATCAGCGATTTGTCAAGACGGGGAAACTGAGCAAGGAACAGGGCAAGGATTTGAACTGGCTTTTTGAAATACGCAATGTTGGGGATTATGGGGGCACAGCACATGTGTCTCAGCCACAAGCGGAGCAGGCGATTCAGGCTGCGGTGAGTTTCTTGCGTGCTATCAAGTCCCTGCTCAACAGATGAACAAAGGCAAAACACCGCCTAACCAGACGCTCCACTGGACGGGGATTCCGCTGTTGCTTCATCCCCGCCAGTGAGCTCCGCATTCCCCCCTCGCTTCGCTCGGGGGGAATGCGGAGTTGAGCCGGGTTCACGAAAATTCATGCAGATCCCGCGGGAGATCTTCGCGGGCAAATGAACGACCGGCGCGTGGCTGAAAAAGGGGGGAAGTCATGAAAGTTCACTACGCCGCCCTGGGGCTGGTCAATACCCGGGCGATGTTCGCCGCGGCAATCAGGGGGGGATTTGCCGTTCCGGCTTACAACTTTAACAACATGGAGCAGCTCCAGGCCATCGTCATGGCCTGCCTGGAGACCCAGTCTCCCGTAATCATCCAGGTCTCAAAGGGGGCGCGGGAGTATGCCGACCGCACGCTCCTTCGCCACATGGGGCAGGGGGCGGTCGAAATGATGAAGCGGGAGGCCGCGGAGAAGGGGGTAGGGGAGATCCCGATCGCCCTCCATCTGGATCACGGCGATTCTTACGAGCTGTGCGCCTCCTGCATAGAATCCGGTTTTCCTTCCGTTATGATCGACGGTTCCCATCTCCCCTATGAAGACAATGCGGCGCTTACCCGGGAGGTAGCCGATCTTGCCCATCGGCACGATGTGACCGTTGAGGGGGAATTGGGCGTGCTTGCCGGCGTTGAGGACGAGGTTGCTGCCGCCGCCCACACCTATACCCGTCCGGAGGAGGTGGAGGATTTCGTAACGAGGACAGGCGTCGATTCACTGGCCATCTCCATCGGGACCTCTCACGGGGCCTATAAGTTTAAGGCAGGACAGACCCCTTCGATCCGCCTCGACATCCTCGGTGAAGTCGAACGCCGAATTCCGGGATTCCCCATCGTTCTGCACGGATCATCCTCTATTCCCCAGGAGGCCGTGGATGCCATCAACCGCTATGGCGGGACGCTGACGGGCTCCGCCGGCATTCCCGAGGAGCAGCTCCGGGCAGCGGCCCGTTCGGCCGTCTGCAAGATCAATATCGACTCCGACGGGAGACTCGTCATGACGGCCAAGATCCGCGAGATCCTCGCGCTCAAGCCGCAGGAATTCGATCCCCGGAAGTATCTGGGACCGGCAAGGGAGGCCCTCCTCTCCCTCTACCGGGAAAAGAACAAGAATGTCCTGGGCAGCGCGGGGCGGGCGCCGGAGATCATGCGGGCGCTGAGAGGTCCGGCGCTTGCCTGAGCGGATTGGGATGAATGAGGCGAAGCTAAATCCGCGTATTTTTCCTTGACATCTCCTCTTTACCCATTGTATGCGAGGCTCGTTTCATCAGGGATGTCAACGGAGGTCCATCCTCTCCAAGCGGCTCAACTGCGAAGTTTTTCCAGAATACATATTGGCGGTGAAATATTATGGCGCCGGCAGTCAATGATCTGAACGTACCGCATCGTCTCCTTCTCGGTCCCGGACCAAGCGCCGCTCATCCCCGCGTCCTGCGCACGATGAGCACGGCGCTTGTCGGATACATGGATCCGGAGTGGCTCTCCCTGATGGATGAAGAACAGGCCCTGCTCCGGGCCGTTTTTCGGACCCAAAACGAACTGACCTTTCCCATCTCCGGAACCGGGAGCGCGGGCATGGAAGCCGCCTTCTGCAATTTTACGGAACCGGGCGACACGGTCCTCATCGGCTGCAACGGTTTTTTCAGCGAGCGGATGTGCGAGATGGCGACGCTCTACGGCGCCGTGGTGAAAAGGATCGAAAAGCCCTGGGGGGAGGTCTTCACCCGGGAGGAGGTGGAAGCCGCCCTTGCCGCGCACAAGCCGGTCAAGATGATTGCCCTGATCCAGGCGGAAACATCCACCGGCGCACTCCAGCCGCTGGAGGGAATGGGTGAAATCGCCCGCCGGCACGGGGCCCTGCTGCTGATCGACTGCGTTACTTCGCTCAGCGGTGCGCCCCTGAAGATCGACGAATGGGGCATCGACGTGGCGTTCAGCGCCTCGCAGAAGTGTCTCGGCTGTCCCCCCCGGCCTGTCCCCCTTTACGGCGGGCGAGCGGGCTGTCGCCATCCTCAATCGGCGGAAAAGCCGGGTGCCCAACTGGTACCTCGATCTGACGATGCTTGCAAAATACTGGAACAGGGAAAGGGTTTACCATCATACCCCTTCCACCACCCTGCATTACGGATTGCGCGAAGGACTTCGGCTCGTTCTCGAAGAGGGGCTGGAAGACCGCTGGGTCCGCCATCAGGCGATCGCCGAGTATCTGTGGGAAAAGATGGAAGCGCTCGGCCTGAAACTCTTCGTCAAAAGAAAAGACCGGCTCCCCCCCCTGACCACCGTCTGCGTGCCGGAGGGCGCGGATGACGCGGCTGTCCGGACCCGTCTGCGCGAGTCCTATAACATCGACATCGCCGGCGGATTCGGGCCGCTCAAGGGAAAGATCTGGCGGATCGGGCTGATGGGCTTCTCCAGCCGCCGGGAAAATGTGACCCTTCTTTCCGAAGCCTTGCGGGAGATCCTCGACGGGAGAAAATAGGAAAGCATCCGCAAAAAGTCCTTGACAATCGGCTAATAATCGCATAGAAGCCGCCATTCTCCATCACATGTGTCAACAGTGGATCCCCCATCTGGCATGACTTCTCCAAATGAGGGATTTTTTATTTTGAAGACGGATGACCGGCAGATCATCCGTTGAAGAAGGAAAAGGTATGGCCAACAAACTGGAAAATGTCAGGAATATCGGGATCAGCGCCCATATCGACTCGGGAAAGACCACCCTGACCGAGAGGATATTGTTCTATACGAAACGGATTCACGCCATCCACGACGTGAAGGGCAAAGACGGCGTCGGCGCGACCATGGACTCCATGGAGCTGGAAAAGGAGCGCGGCATCACCATCGCCTCGGCGGCGACATTCTGCTCCTGGCTGGACCATGAGATCAACATCATCGACACCCCGGGGCATGTGGATTTCACCATCGAGGTCGAACGTTCCCTCCGGGTGCTGGACGGCGCGGTGTTGGTCCTCTGCTCCGTAGGCGGCGTTCAGTCGCAATCGATCACGGTGGATCATCAGATGAAGCGCTACCGGGTGCCCTGCATTGCCTTCATCAACAAGTGCGACCGGAGCGGCGCCGATCCCTCCCGGGTGATCGGCCAGCTCCGCACGAAGCTGGGCCACAATGCGGTCGCCATGCAGATCCCGATTTCCCTGGAAGCGGATTTCCAGGGCGTCATCGATCTGCTGGCCATGAAGGCCCTCTATTTCGAAGGGGAAAACGGCGAGCGAGTCCGGATCGCGGAAATTCCCGGGGAACTCATCGCCGAGGCCCGCGCGAAGCGGGAGGAAATGATCGATGCCGCATCCATGTTCTCGGATGAACTGACGGAGGCGATCCTCGAAGAGAAGACGATTTCCGACGCGCTGATCATCGAGGCCGTCCGGCGGGGGACCCTGGCGCGGAAACTGACCCCCGTCTTCCTGGGCTCGGCTTACAAGAACAAAGGGGTGCAGCCGCTGCTGGATGCAGTGACGCGTTACCTTCCCTGTCCGGCGGACATCGAAAACACCGCCCTCGACTTAGAGCATGTGGAGACCCCGGTGCCGCTTTTGCCGGATCCCGCAAAACCGATTGTCGCCCTCGCCTTCAAGCTCGAGGACGGTCCCTACGGGCAGCTGACGTACGTCCGCGTGTACCAGGGCGCACTGGCCAAGGGATCGGCGATCGTCAACACCCGGAACGGCAAGAAGACGAAGATTGGGCGGCTGGTCCGCATGCACGCCGATCAGATGGAGGATATCGAGGTTGTCTCGGCCGGCTATATCGGGGCCCTTTTCGGGATCGAGTGCTCCTCCGGCGACACCTTCGTTTCACCCGGCGCGAATTTGACCATGACCTCGATGTTTGTCCCGGAGCCGGTCATCTCGCTGGCGATCGCCCCCAAGGACAACAAATCGCAGATAAACATGTCCAAAGCCCTGAACCGTTTCACGAAAGAGGACCCGACCTTCCGCACCCACGTGGACGAGGAGACCAGCGAGACGATTATCGAGGGGATGGGGGAGTTGCACCTGGACATTTATGTGGAGAGGATGAAACGGGAATACTCCGCCGAGGTGGAGACGGGGAAGCCGCGGGTCGCCTACCGCGAGACGATCACCCAGCGGGGGGAATTCAACTACACCCATAAGAAGCAGACGGGCGGCGCCGGCCAGTACGGGCGAGTGGCCGGCTATCTCGAGCCGATCACGGACGAGCCGGCGGATTTTATCTTTGACAATCAGGTGAGGGGCGGTTCGATTCCCACCCAGTACATTGCCGCCTGCGAAAAGAGTTTCCGGCTGTGCATGGCCAAGGGGCCCAAGATGGAGTTTCCCGTCACGGGGATCAGGGTCGTCATCAACGACGGGGCCTCCCATCAGGTGGATTCCTCCGACATGGCCTTTCAGGCGGCCGCCCGCGGGGCTTTCCGCGAGGGCTATGCCAAGGCCAAACCGGTCATCCATGAGCCGATCATGAAGGTCGTCGTGGAGACGCCGACCGAGTTCCAGGGCGCCGTGATGGGGCTCCTCAACCAGAGGCGGGGGATGATCGTCGGGGCCCAGGACGAGGGGACCCTATCCGTGGTCGAGGCCCAGGTTCCGCTGGCGGAGATGTTCGGCTTTTCCACGGTCCTGAGGTCCTCGACGCAGGGGAAGGCGCAGTTCACCATGGAATTCGCCCTTTACCGGCAGGTACCCCAGTCCATTGCCGAAAAGATCGCGGAAGAGATCGCCTCGCGGAAGAAGAGCGCGGCATGAGAGCAGGCGCGGCCATAGCCTTTCTCTCCCGGCCTGCCGGACAGATAATAAACTTGAAAGACAGGGAGACCGATATGCTGAAACAAGACCTTATCCTACGCAATCCCTTGCGGCTTCTTGGTTTTGAAACGGAGGACATTCTTCCTGCCGGGGGATTGGGCGCCGTTCTCGCCCATGCCGGCGTGGGGAAAACCGCCCTCCTCGTTCAGCTGGCCCTCAACGGGATGCTCAGGAACAGAAACGTCCTCCACGTCAGCCTCAACGACCCCGTAAACAAGGTGACCCTCTGGTACCGGGAGTTGTTTGAGCATCTCGCCGACCGGTATGAGACCGGCCGTGTCAACCGGCTCTGGGAATCCGTTCTGCCGCACCGCTTCATCATGACGTTCCGCGTCGAGGCCTTCAGCGTTCCCAAGCTCGAGGAGCGACTGCACGATCTGACCGAACCGGGCATCTTCTCCCCGGAGATCATGATCATCGACGGTCTGCACTGCGATGCGACCATGCAGAACGATCTGGCGGCCTTAAAAAATCTGGCCGGGAAAAAAGGGATGCGCGTCTGGTTGACCGTTCATACCCACCGCCATGAATCACCGGGCGAGGATGGCCTCCCGGCGTCCTTTTCGCCGGTTGCCGGTCTGTTCGATCTTGTCCTGGAGCTCCGGCCGGAAAGGGCGGACGTCCACATCAAGCTGCTCAGAGGCGCGGCTACCGCCGCCGGGTCAAACCTGCTGCTGGATCCCTCGACGATGCTGATCAAGGATCATTCTTGATCGCCCAAGTTGAAAGGGCGCAGACGGTCCGTCCGCCCTTGTCCGGGGAGCAGCCTTGCTGCTCCGACAAGAAGTCAAAAAAGTCTCTAACACTTTTTCTGCTTGTATTTTGCCCCGATGAATTGGACAATACCGCCCGCAGCTCATCCAGGAAAAAGGGCAGGGAAGTTCATGGCCTGTTTCAATCTCTTCGTCAGCAACCGGATGGAAGTGCTTGCGGAACGGCTTGCCGATGCCATCCGGAGTCCCCTTTCCTCTCCCCTGCAGAGCGAAATCGTCATCGTCCCGAACCGGGGCATGGAACGCTGGCTCTCTCAGCAGATCGCCCGCCGTCTGGGCGTCTGCGCAAACATCCGCTTTCCTTTTCCGCGCGCCTTCCTTTACGGAACCCTGAAGGAATTGACGGGCGCCGCGGCGGGCGATGAATACGAGCCGGAGATCATGACCTGGCGGATCATGAAAATCCTGCCGGTTGCACTTTTTCGCCCCTCTTTCGAAAGCCTCAGGCGCTATCTTGCCGACGATCCTGCCGGCCTCAAGCGGTTTCAGCTGGCCTCCTGCATTGCCCGGGTCTTTGACACCTATCTGATTTTCCGTCCGGAGATGGTTGCGGCCTGGGAAAGAGGGGAAAACGGAACCGGAGAAGAGGCCTGGCAGGCTGAACTATGGCGGATGATGCGAACCGGATTCGACGCGGACCATATCATCACCCACCGCGGAATCATTCTTCAGCGGCTCCGCGCCGTTCCCCCTTCGCCGGCGATCCTTCCCCAACGGGTTTCCATCTTCGGCATTTCCACGCTCCCGATGTTTTATCTGGATCTCTTTCACGCCTTGTCACAGGCAATGGAGGTCAATTGCTTCTTCATGAATCCCTGCCGCGAGTTCTGGGGGGATATCCGTTCGGAGAAGGAAGCAGGGCGCATGGTGCAGAGGGTTCGCGAACGGACCGGGCGGTATGGGTTCAGCGGAGAGGATCTTTACCTGGAGGAAGGAAACTCGCTGCTGGCCTCTCTGGGAAAACAGGGCCGCGACTATTTTGCCCACCTGGCGGGTCTCG
>JAHJXP010000052.1 GCA_018827585.1 Pseudomonadota bacterium
GTAAAGCGGTAGAAGGCGTACTCGCCGTCCGCAAAGCGGACCACCGGGGCGGATGTTCGTTCTTCCAGTCCCCTCTTTATGTAATCGTGCAAAATCTTCAGGTAATCAGGGGCATCGGCCACGCTCCGGTGGAAGAGGCAGATCTCCTGCTCCGCGATCTCCGGCACGTTGACCCGGATGACCGGTTCGTTGTCGATATCGGGCAGGTCGAGCCTGGAAAGGCGGAACTCCCCGCCATCCAGCAATTCATGGAGATACTCTTTGTCGTTCCTCATAGTGATGCCTGTTCTATATTTTCATCCTTCTTCGCCACGACGGCGAAGCTGTGTCCCGAATAGCAGCGGGCGATCAGTCGCGCGAACGGTTTGAGAACCAGCGTCCGCTCGAGCTTCTCCTTGACGTGCTCCGAGAGGTAACTCTTGCTGCGAACCATGCAGAATCCATGATTCGCGAGGAGCCTCTTCAAGGTTTCCGGCGTATAGCGTATAATGGTACAGGTGGTAGGGAAGCTGCCAGCCCTTCCACAGAGCCCATGTCTTCCGGGCGTCCGTCCCCGCATAATTCGGAACATCCACCACAAGCATACCGTCCCGTTTCAGCCACCGTCGAGCCTTCTGCAGGTACGGGCGAGGATCGGGCGTGTGTTCCAGAAAATGCCACATGGTAATGACATCGAACGACTCCAGCGGATAATTGATCCCGTCGATCGTCCCGACGACCACTGGTATCCCAAGTTCACCGCGAACGTACACGGCCGAATCATCGGAAATGTCCATCCCTTCGACATCGTAGCCGGTATCACGGCAGGCCAGAAGGAAATAACCCATACCGCAACCGATGTCGAGAATCCGCCCCTTTCTCATGATCTTGCGAAAGAAGCGGATCCGATGCGTTTCTTGAGAAAGGCGCTTTTTCATCTCGGGGGATCGACTTTTTAACCCATGACCATATTGACCATCGAAGTAGCTGTACCGGTACAGATCGCCGAGTTCATTTACACCGGGACGGGGATCAAGGAAACCCAGGCCGCAGGCGTCGCAGCAATAGACGGTCCAGTCCTCCTGACGGTAGAGAAGGCTTCTTTCCGAACTGTTGCAGAGGATGCAGTTTGCAGCGGCGCGCTCCATGTGATCAGCGGCCCCCCTCACCATTCATCTGTTTGAGCGTTTCGTAGACGGCCCGGTATTTGGTCCGCTTCCCTTCGGCCCCAGCCCTGTCGCAAAGGAAAGGCATTGTCAGTGTCAGCGTGACCAACCGGAAACGGGTCTTGATCAAATCGGCCTTCCGAATTCTGGCGATGGTCTCCGGAAGGTAGTGCTTCCGGTAGAACAGGTACTCGGCCCTGGTCTTTTTCTTCCAGACTTCCGCAGGAAAGGATTGCCGTTCGCTCCGGCCGCCGAAGTGAACGACAGCGACAGAATCGACATAGCCGATTTCATAGCCAGCCCTGCGGATTCTCAGACAGATGTCCTGGTCCTCTCCATAGAGGATGAAATCCTCGTCGAAACCCCCGATCCGCCGGATCAGATCGGTCCGTGCGATCATGCTGGCGCCCAGGACGCAGGCAATTTCGCCTTTCAAACCTTCCATCTCCGACATGGCGAACTTCTGTCCTGGATACCGCCAGGAAACCGATTCCTGCAAGCTTCCATCCGGATTGATCAATCGGGTCCCGGCCAGGCCGACCTGCGGATGGGCGTCCATGAACCGGATGCATTCCGCAATGAGGCCGGAAGCGGTCAACTTCGCATCCGGGTTCAGGTAATAGAGATAGCGCCCGCGGCACAGCGGTAGAACCTGATTGTTGGCCGCGGCGAAGCCCCTGTTTTCTTTATTGACGGTCAGGTGGACCCACGGGTAACGGTTCCGGACAATCTCCGCGCTCCCGTCCGTCGAGGCGTTGTCGACGACAAAGACCTCACGGGAAGGGGCCGTCTGTGGGCCGATGGACTCGAGGCACGCCCCGATCAAATCGGCCGTGTTGTAGTTGACGATGATGATCGAAACGTCCGGAAGATTCATCTTTATCGCGATCCCGATCCCATTTGGGCTCCTTCTAACACAAAATCACCTCTTTCTCACCATGAATCTCCAGAGCCCCGTTCGGGTCCCGATAGGCCTTGACGGCTCACGGCAAGAATGCTAAACGCCAGTCATGTTCAAGATCTTGCTTTACCTCTACGGCAACAAGACCGGCCAGAGATTCCTGGAGCGGATCATCCGCAAGGCCCATCTCTACATGGGTGTCGGCTCGGGTGAAACCGTATCTGAAAGCGGAGAAGCAGGCGTCCTGCAAAAGCTCAAGGCACTCAAAACCCCACCTTATAAAACCTGGAATCTGTGGCTCTGGGTCCTTAGTCACTAAACCGTAAAGTTGATCCAGTTTTTGGTAAGATATTTTTCATGACCTGTGCAAACCCTTTGCTGTAAAGTGATTGCTGAGATTATTTTTTAATCCAACTTTTAAAATATGAGTCATATTTTTGGTTCCGGCTCGTCCGGGTTAGGGGAAGACCATTGCCCTCATCGAACGATGTAAAACAGTGGATCGTCGGAAAGTATGCCAGGAAACACCGTTTGAGGATCTTCATCGAAACGGGGACTTATGAAGGGGAAATGGTCGCGGCCATGCAGAAACGCTTCCATACGATCCACTCTATCGAGATTTTTGAACCGCTCTTCCGGATGGCCGTCGAAAAATTCTCCGGATCAAAGCATATCCACCTTCATCATGGCGACAGCGAGGACCTTCTGCCGGCCATCCTCGAGACGGTGGACGAACCCGCACTTTTCTGGCTCGATGCGCACTACTCAGGCGAGGGAACCGGCAGAGGCCATATCGATTCGCCGATCATAAAGGAACTGAAATGGATCTTCGCCCATCCCGTCAAGGATCACGTCATCCTGATCGATGACGCCAGGCAGTTCCTGGGGAAGGACGGGTACCCCACGCTGGAGGAACTCAGGGCATTCGTCCATAGGAACCATCCCCGCTCGGCGTTCATTGTGAAGGATGATATTATTCGGATCCATGGGGAATAACCGCATTCGGCCCCTCAAGAATCAACGCGATCGGTGGACAGGGGCAGGTCATGTCTTTTATTTCAGTTGTTGCGGCCATACCATTCTCCTTCATCTCAGAGGGAGGATCGGAGTTCGGATTGCCGTGGAATCACCGTTCATCGCCGCATGATTAAGGGGTAATGGCTATGCACTTCAGGATCATCGTCAAGGGAATGCCCCTACTGACCTACCTCAAAGGAATGCCCGGCTTTCTCCGGGAATACAGAGAGATCCGTCGCCAGGCTGAAAAGTCGGGGAATGGCTTTCCCTTCGGAAAGCCTTACCCATGCCTCGCCGACAAGGGGCAGGGAAGCGGCGTCCTCGCGGAGCACTACTTCCACCAGGACCTTTACTGCGCCCGGAAGGTGTTTCAGAACAACCCCGCGCGGCATGTGGACATTGGTTCCCGCATCGATGGTTTCGTTAGCCATGTGGCGTCCTTCAGGGAGATCGAAGTCCTGGACGTCCGGGATCTCTCGCCAGCAATCCCCGGCATCCGCTTCAACCGGGCAGACCTTACGGCGAAGAATTTCCCCTTGGTCGACTACTGCGATTCCCTTTCATGCCTCCACGCCCTGGAGCACTTCGGTCTCGGCCGCTACGGAGACCCGGTGGACTACGACGGCCATCTCGTCGGTTGGAAGAATATGCACCGAATGCTCAAAAAAGGGGGGAAGCTCTATTTTTCCGTCCCTATCGGAAAGCAGCGGATCGAGTTCAACGCCCACCGGGTCTTTTCGATCGCTTACCTGCTGGGTCTCATGGAAAACCGTTACACAATCGACTCGTTCGCCTACATTAACGACACGCAGGAGTTCATCGCCGATACGGCCTTGGACGAGGCATCCGTCCGCAGCAACTTCGGCTGCCGCTACGGGTGTGGCATCTTTGAGCTGACCAAGCGCTGATCCTCCCGGACCTCCTCATAGACGGCGAGGACGCGCATGACGGCGGCCTCCCAGGAGTTTTCTCCGGCCGTCTTTTCGGCTTCCCAACCCATCCTTTCCCGCACATCCTTATCGAGCAAAGTCCCGATCCTGGCGGCGACGGTTTCTTCATCTTCCGGGTTCCCGACGACAAAACCGTTTTCCCCCTCCCGGACAACGTCCCTCGCCCCTACCGAACCGCTGATCAGGACGGGCAGGCCGGCGGCCATCGCCTCCAGGACGACCATCCCGAAGGTGTCGAACCGGGAGAGCATGGCGTAGAGGTCCCCCGCGAGGTAGAATTCCGGCAGATCTTCCCGCGCCATGGCGCCCGTGAAGACGACTGCGTCTCCGATTCCCAGTTCCCGGGCCAGGCGCCCATAGCCCTTCTGATCCCCGCGGCCCACGACGAGGAGACGGAATCGCCGCTCGGGATTCCGCCTCCGGAGACAACCCAGTCCCCGGAGGAGATGGTCGAGACCTTTTACGGCGAAGTTCATCGAGACGAAAAGGATCAGGGGGTCGTCGGCGTCGATTCCAAAGCGGCTGCGGATTTCCCGCCGGCAGCGTTCCCGATCGAACTTCTCGTAGGGCGCCGCATCGATTCCGGGATGAACCACCGAGACCCGCGCCGGATCGACGGGGTACTCGCTCAGAAAGATCCTTCGGGTCAGCTCCGAGACGGCCAGAAACCTGCGGCACCCCCCTTCCCGAACGAGGCGCTCCTCCATCCGCGCGGTGGTCCGGTCGAACAGGCTCATCCTCTTTTTCCGAACCTCCCGAACCCACCAGCGGTGCGGAACGCCGTGCATGGTATAGACATCGGCGGAAAAGACCCGGTCATGGGTGTGGACGAGGTCGAAGGGACCTGCGGCAGCGATCCGCCGGCGGGCGAACCAGGCGAAGCTCGGCGCAATGAGAAATCTCGGAAAGGCGACGATGGGGACCTGGTGGAAGGCGATCCTGCCGGAAGCAGCCGCCCAGCGGTTGGTGAAGACGTGGACCTCGAAGCGGGGGTCGGCGGCGATCCGTTCCGTCAACTCGGCCGCGAATCCCTCCGCCCCGCCCACCAGGCCGTACTTGGGGATCGCCACCGCTATTCTTCTTTTATCTTCCATCGCTCCTATACGCCGTCAAGGAAAACAGAAAACCAGGCTGATCCGATCCATCACGGACAACGGGTTTATCGGAAAATCTTTCTACTTTTGGAATGTTTACTTTACCTGGTACTCCTTGATGACCTCGATCATCTTCGCGACCTCTTCGGATGAAAGCTTCTCCCTGTAAATATAACGGCAGATCCGCTCCTTGTCCAGGATGACGACGTTCGAAGAGTCGTTCTGGAGGCCCCAGAGGTTCAGGATGGTGTAGTCGTAATCCAGCAGGATGACGGCGCCGGTCTTTTCCTGCTTGCTCTTGACGATCCCCTTGATGAGGAAATTGGGCAGCGCGGTCGCCTTCATATTCGTGATTCCGAGCCCCTTGTACTTGTTCTTGCGGTCCAGACCGGGGTCCTTGAGGAGGACATCCTCCACGTGGACGTTCATATCCTTTTCGTCCGGATCGACATAGAAGATGGATATCACCCTTCCCTCAAACTCCGGAGAGGCGAGCGAGTACTCCTTTCCGGTCGAATCTTTCAGTCTGAAATCCGGGGCCTTGTCCCCGACCTTCAGCTCTGCAGCCAGGGCAGCGGAAACGGTCCACACGATCGCCAGCAGCGCCATAAGAACAGTTTTTTTCATGCCATGCCTCCTTTATTGCAGTCGTATGCATCCCGTGCTCTTCAGGAAGCGGTCGCATTATAGGAAAAAGGCCGGGGCCGATCAAGGTAAATCATCAGGGCGTCGCGAATGAATGCCACCCGCGGCAACACCTTATCCGCGCAGGCAACAGGCGGGGCCGCGGATGACTGCCTTTGCCGTTTTATTCTATTGAAATGCCATTTCTTCCTGTGCTAAGGAGAAGCGAAAAATCGAGGGGTTGAAAACGCGCCATGAGTCTGGGGAAAATGCTCTCGGAAAGCGCCGATCGCTATGCGGGAAGAGTTGCCGTCATCAACGGCGAGCAGAGGATCACCTACCAGGAACTGAACCGGGCGGCGTGCGCCCTGGGAAACCACCTCCGGTCGCTCGGCCTCGGCAAGGGGGACAAGGCGGCGCTGATGCTCCCCAACTGCCCGGAGTTCATCATCGCCTATTTCGCCGTCCAGAAAATCGGGGGCGTCGCCGTGACCCTCAATGTCCAGTCCACGCCCTATGAGCTGCGGCACCTCCTGGGGAACAGCGATTCGAAATGTTTGATCACGCAGGGGGCGCTCGCAAAGCGCTTCGCGGAGATCCGGGGTGAACTCCCCCTCTGCCGTCACATGATCGCCACAAACGGGCCGGAGGAGGAATCGCCCTTCCGGGAGATCGTCGCGCAGGGCCCCTTCACGGAGGAGGTCCCCGAGATGGCGGGCGACGACCCCGCGGTCATGATCTACACGGCGGGGCTCACCGGAAAGCCCCTCGGCGCCGTCCTCACCCAGCGCAATCTCCTGACGCAATCGATGCTCCTCCGGACGATCGCCCAGCGCACCGAGGAGGACATCGGCCTGGCCATCATCCCCCTGTTCCATTCCTTCGGCGCCGTCGCGAACATGCTGGCGTTGCTCCGGATCGGCGCCGGGGTCGTCCTGATGGACCGCTTCACCCTCGACGGCATCTTCGGCGCCATCGAAAAAGAAAAGGTCACCTATATCGCCGCCGTCCCCAGGCTCTTCCTCGGCATGGTTTTCCACGCGGGGGCCGAAAAATACCGGACCGATTCCCTGAAGATCTGCGTCACCGGCGGCGCGGCGATGCCCCCGGATTTCATCCCCGTCTTCGAGAAGCGGTTCGGCGTCAGGATCATGGAGGGCTACGGCCTCACCGAGGCATCGCCCGCCTCCTCCTTCAGTCGTCTCGATCTGCCCCAGAAGCGGGGCTCCATCGGGGTCCCCATCCCCGGCGTGTCCGTCATGATTGTCGATGAAACGGGCCGCGAGGTCCCGCGGGGGACCGTCGGCGAGCTCATCATAAAGGGCGAAAACGTCATGAAGGGCTACTACAAGGACGAGGAGGCGACCGCCCATGTGATCCGGGGGGGCTGGCTCCACACGAGCGACCTCGGCAGGATGGACGAGGAGGGCTACATCTTCCTCACCGGCAGGAAGAAGCGGATGATCATCACCAGCGGCTTCAATGTCTATCCCCGCGAGATCGAGATCGTCCTCGGCATGCACCCCGCCGTCCGGGAGGCCCGCATTGTCGGCAAGGAAGACCTGCTGCGGGGCGAGATCGTCAAGGGACTCGTCGTGAAAAGGTCAGGCGCGGAGGTCGAGGAGAAAGAGCTGCTCAGGTACTGCCGGACGTACCTCTCCTCCTACAAGGTCCCCAGAGAAATAGAATTCGTCGAAACGATTGGAGAATGAACATGGAAAAGATCCCCCAGAAGCTCGAAGGGAAGTTGTCGGAAAAATACGCCGGCGCCCCGGTGGCGCAGTACGGTCAGAGGAAACCTGATTTTTCCACGCTGGGCCGGAAGATAAAACCCGCTCCCGGTCTCCGCGAGGTCGTGATCGTCGGGGCGTGCCGGACGCCCTACGGCCGCTTCGGCGGGGCGTTAAAAGGATTCACCGCCCCGGAACTCGGCGCGCTGGCCATCAAGGAGGTCCTCCGCCGGACGAACGGCAAGGTCCGGCCGGGGGACGTGGATTACGTCTTCATGGGACAGGTGGTCGCCGCCGGGACCGGCCAGGTCCCCAGCCGCCAGGCGACCGTCCTGGCGGGGCTTCCCGAATCGGTGCCAAGCATTACCGTGAACAAGGTCTGCTCCTCCGGGATCAAGACGGTGGACCTCGCCTGCCAGATGATCCGGCTCGGCCGGGCGGAGATCTGCATCGCCGGCGGCCAGGAGAGCATGACCAACGCCCCTTACGGCCTCGCGGAGATGCGTTGGGGATGCAGGATGGGCCTCCCCTCGCGGCCCGTCGTGGACCTGATGGTCAACGACGGCCTCTGGTGCGCCTTCTACGACCGGCACATGGCTCTCCACGGCTCGGAGGTGGCGGACGAGTTCGGCTTCAGCCGGGCGGAACAGGACGAGTGGGCGCTCCATTCCCAGCTGGCCGCCTGCGAGGCGATGAAGGAAGGCCGCCTGGATGCGGAGATCTTCCCCGTCGAAATCAGGGAGGGCAAAAAGACCTCCGTCATGGACAGGGACGAAGGACCGCGGCCCGATACGACGATCGAGGGCCTGGCGAAACTGCCGCCGGTTTTCGGCCACAAGAGCACGGTCACCGGCGAGCCGGGGAGCGTCACCGCAGGAAATGCCCCCGGGGTCAACGACGGGGGCGACGTCTGCCTCCTGATGAGCGCCGAGAAGGCCGCCGAGTTAGGGATCGCGCCGCTGTGCACGATCCTCGATTACACGGAGGTCTCCCAGCCGCCCAAGGACATTGCCACGGTGCCGGGGCTCGCGATCGGCAAGATCCTGGAGCAGAACGATCTGACCCTCGATAAGATCGACCTGATCGAGATCAACGAGGCCTTTGCGGCGGTCGCCCTCGTCAGCGCCCGGTCCATCCTGGGCCTCACGAAGGAGGAGATGATCGCCAAGGTCAACGTCAACGGCAGCGCCATCGCCTACGGCCACCCGATCGGGGCGACGGGGGCGAGGATCCTGATGACCCTGGTCTACGAGCTCCGTCGGCGGGGCGGGGGACTCGGCGTCTGCGGGATCTGCTCGGGCGCGGCGCAGGGCGACGCCATGCTGATCCGGGCGTAGCGGGAACAGAGGGGACGAGGCCCCTGTTTCTCCCGGTCTGAAGGGAGGGGGCTTCGGTAGAGGCACATTGGAGATTTTTTCGGGGCGCCCTGCAGCCGCAGCGGAGCGACCTTCAGGAGCGAGGACGCGCAGGAAGGAGAGATGACTATGGACTACAACAATATTCTGTTTTCGGTCGAAGAGGGGGTGGCCACGATCACCTTCAACCGCCCCAAAGCGCTCAACGCGATGAATTCCGAAACAATGGCCGAACTCCAGGCCGCCGTAAATGCATGCAATAACGACGAAGCGATCAAGGCGCTCGTCCTGACCGGCGCGGGAGACAAGGCCTTCGTCGCCGGGGCCGACATCTCCCAGATGCAGGACCTGCGCCCGCAGGAGGCCCTCGCCTTCATGGAGCTCGGGCAGGAGACCCTCAGGCGGATGGAAACGATGCCCAAGCCGGTCATCGCCGCGGTGAACGGATTCGCCCTCGGCGGCGGGACGGAGATCGCGCTCGCCTGCGACATCCGCTTCGCCTCGGAGAATGCCGCCTTCGGCCAGCCAGAGATCCTCATCGGCGTCATCCCCGGCTGGGGGGGCACCCAGCGCCTCCCCCGGATCGTCGGGATGGGCCGGGCCAAGGAGCTGATCCTGAGCGGAGGGAGGATCGATGCGCAGCGGGCCTACGAGATCGGCCTCGTGAACCGGGTCTTCCCGGCAGACCAGCTCCTCCCGGAGACCCTGAAGTTCGCTCGGAAACTGGCGGGCATGCCCGGCTTCGCCGTGAAGATGGCCAAGCACGCCGTCAACTTCGGCTGCGACCAGGCCCTGGAGAGCGCCTGCCGCCTCGAGGCAGAGTGCTGCGCCCAGTGCTTCAGCACGGACGATCAGAAGGAGGGGATGAAGGCCTTCCTGGAGAAGAGGAAACCTGCGTTCACCGGCAGATGAGAAGGGGGAAAGGAGATTCCCGATGAATTTTGCACCGACGGAAGAACAGAAGATGGTCCGGGAGATGGTCCGGAAATATTCCGAGGCGAACATCCGGCCGATCGCCGCGGAACTCGACCGGACGCACCGCCACCCCGAGGAGATCTGCCGCGAGCTCGGCGGGATGGGACTCATGGGGGTCGCCGTTCCGACGGAGTACGATGGCGCCGGGATGGACAACGTCGCCTACGTCATGGTCCTGATCGAGATCTCCAAGGCCTGCGCGAGCTGCGGCGTCATCGTCTCGGTGAATAACAGCCTCTACGGCTACCCGGTGAAGACCTTCGGCACGGAGGAGCAGAAGAAGGAATTCCTCGCCCCGGTGGCGGGCGGGAAGGTTGAGGGGTGCTACGCGCTCACGGAATCCTCGCCTCCGGTACGGCGGAGCTGGTCTTCGAGGACGCCGAGGTCCCCGCGGAGAACCTGCTGGAAACACCCGGCCAGGGGTTCCGGCAGATGCTCTCCGGCCTCGATGCGGGGCGGATAGGGATCGGCGCGCAGGCCTGCGGGATCGGCCGGGCGGCCCTCGAGGACGCCCTCGCCTATGCGAAAGAGCGCGTCCAGTTCGGCAAGCCCATCGCCACCTTCCAGGCGATCCAGTTCAAGCTGGCCGA
>JAHJXP010000007.1 GCA_018827585.1 Pseudomonadota bacterium
AGAATCGAACATCTCGGGAAAAACGGTCAGAATATCGAAACGGATCATGGTATTAGAGCCCCTCCGGCAGCCTGACCACCATTATCCTGCCGGCGGTGTCCACCTTTCTGACCACCTCGCCGATGGCGGGCAGCAAAATCTCCCTCTCCCCTCCCCGGCATACATAGACATCGTTGCTTCCCGTCGGGAACACGGATTCGATCCGGCCAAGGACCTGATCATCTTCCGTGACGACCTTAAGCCCGATGATTTCCCTCCAGTAATACTCCCCTTCCGGGAGTTTCTTCATGCTTGCCAAAGGCATCCAGGCATAAGACTCCACGAGCTTTGCGGCCGCATCCGTGTCTTCGATCCCTCTGAGCTTCATAATGAAAAAACCCTTCCCGCTCCGTACGGCATCCAGCGGAAAGGCAACGGCCCTCTGAACGCTTGGGCCGACGAAGACCTCGGCAAGGGTCCGCAGTACATCGTGCGCCTCGAGATACGACAAGACCTTCATGCGGCCCGCAAGACCGTGAGATCTGACTATCCTGCCTATTTCAAGGAGCTCCATGGGAGATTATTCAATGATTTCCAAGATGGTCCGCTTCCGTATCTTCGTTGACGCCGCAGACAGGATGGTTCTCATCGCCTTGGCCGTTCTGCCCTGCTTGCCGATGACCTTGCCCAGGTCTTCCTTTGCAACTCTCAGTTCGAGGACGGAGGTCTGTTCACCCAGGATTTCGCTCACCTCGACCGAATCAGGATGATCCACCAAAGCTTGAGCCATGTACTTGATCAACTCTTTCATCGCCACAACCTCCACAGTCACTAAAACGCTATGCCCTGATTCCCTTCTTTTCGAGCAACTGAGATACCGTTAATGTCGGTTTGGCGCCCTTGGCAAGCCATTCCCGGACGCGCTCCTCTTTCAGGATAACCTCTGCGGGGTTCTTCCTGGGATCATAATTCCCCAGGATCTCCAAAAACTTTCCATCCCTTGGGGATTCAGAATCGGCCACCACCACCCGGTAGATCGGTTTTCCTTTTGCACCTATCCGTGTCAACCTGATTTTTACCGCCATCCTCTGTATCGATCACCTCCTGAATATGATATTTTTTTACGGACTAAGAAACATAACACATCTTTTTTTGCATTAAAAGGGGAAATTGCCTCTGCGGATGGATTTTACCCCCCCTTTTGTCATCCTCTTCATCATTTTCCGCATTTCTGCGTAATTCTTCAGCAGGCGGTTCACGTCCTGAATCTGCGTCCCGCTGCCCCGGGCGATCCTCTTGCGCCGGCTGCCGTCGATGAGCAGATGGTTTTGCCGCTCCTTTACGGTCATGGAATCGATGATCGCCGCGATCCTGACCAGCTCGCCTTCATCGGGCGTCATCTCCTTGAGGGCCTTGATTTTTTTCATCCCCGGGATCATGCCGAGGATGTCCTGCAGGGGTCCCATCTTCCTGATCTGGGCGAGATGATCCTGAAAATCTTCGAGGGTGAATTCATTTTTCCGGATCTTCCGTTCGAGGACCCGCGCCTCCCGTTCGTCCACCGCCGCCCGGGCCTTTTCCACGAGGGTCAGGACATCCCCCATGCCGAGGATGCGGGAAGCCATCCGCTCGGGGTGGAAGACCTCGAGGGCCTCGATCTTTTCCCCGACGCCGATGAACTTGATGGGCTTGCCGATGACGGCCCTGAGCGAGAGCGCCGCGCCGCCGCGTGCGTCTCCGTCCATCTTGGTCATGATCACGCCGTCGATCCCCAAGAGCTCGTTGAAGCGGCCCGCCACATTGACCGCATCCTGACCCGTCATGGCATCCGCCACAAAGAGGATTTCCGAGGGATTGATCAGCGATTTGATCCGCTTGAGCTCATCCATCATCCTGGCGTCGACGGCCAGCCTTCCCGCCGTATCGACCACGATAACCTCGTAGCCGTTCCGTCTCGCCTCCTCCACGGCCTTGACACAGATCGCCGCCGGGTCCTGTAAACCGGCCGCATCGAAGATCCCGGCGCCGATCTGCAGACCGAGCATCTTTAACTGCTCCATGGCGGCAGGCCGGTACACGTCCGCGGAGACCAGAGTGACCCGTTTGCCCTGCGAGGCTATCAGGCGGGCAAGCTTGACCGCGGTCGTCGTCTTCCCGCACCCCTGAAGGCCGGTCAGCATGATCGGCGCTGGGATTCGGCTGCCGAATTTCAGCTGGCTGCTCACCCCGCCCATCAGCTCGACCAGGCGGTCGTGGACGATCTTCACCACCTGCTGTCCGGGGGTGATGCTGTCGAGGACCTCCTGCCCCACGGCCCTGGTCCGGATATCCTCTATGAAATCGCGGACGACGCGGAAATTTACATCGGCCTCGAGAAGGGCCATGCGGATCTCCTTCAGGGCAGACCGGATGTTTTCTTCATCCAGGCTCCCCCGCCCCTTGAGTTTCCTGAAGATGCCGTCCAGTTTTTCCGTTAGGTTCTCAAACACTTGCTTCTCTCAACCCAATTTGCCCTTTCCGGGCCAAAAAGATCGAACCTCTCCGCGGTAAGCCGCGGGAAATTTGACGGCTTCATAAAAAAGTAAAATTTCCCCTCCCCCGGCGGGAGGGGATTAAGGGGAGGGGGCAATAATTCACTGAAACACAACCCCTTTTCACCCCCACCCTAACCCTCCCCCATCAAGGGGGAGGAGATTTTGGACTTTTTACGAGGTCGGGAAATTTGCCCGCCGACGGATTCAATCCCCGTTCCCGTTCCGGCCGGAGGGTCGGATTATGCATTTCAAGCCACCGATCTTTCCAGCCAGACTGTCGGCCGCCTCCTGCGCCTTTGCCCGGCTTTCGAAACCGTCCACGATCACCCGGAACCACAGCCCCTTGGCGGGCAGCTCCTTCATTGCCACCTTCGGCGAAAAACCGAGGGAGACGAGTCTCTGCGCCATCTGTTCGGCCTTGCTTCTCTCCCGGTAAGCGGCCGCCTGGACCTCGAAACGCCCCTTACCCGGGGACGCCGCCCCCTCGGCCGCCGGTGCGGATGGCAATGCCTCCGGCTTCTTCTTATCCGTCTGCGCCGCCGCCTTCTCTGACGACGGATCCTGTTTTTTGACGACCCCGTCTCCTGCGGGAAGCGGGGGGTGTCTTTTCCCGGCCGCAGAGCCGGGGGGCATTGCCGGCTGTCCTGTCAGCGCCTTATTTGCCGCCGGACCGGCCGGAGCGGGGGGACTTTCCCCGCGCCGGTTTTTTTCCGTGTTCGCCGTCATTTCTTCGGGCGTTCGCTCTTTCTTTCCTCCCAGGGTCTCATAGAAGGTCAAATCGAACCTGTCCTCGCTGCCGGCCTGTTCGTTTTTCGCCCCCTGTTCCGCCGGCGGCGGCACCCTCCCCGCCTTCGGGAGGGAAGCAAGCAGGCTATCGCGGATCAGTTCCGGAATACCGGGGAAAGACCGCTCCGGATAGGTCTCCATGTGCTTGCCCACGACGATGCCGAGGAGGAACATGGAAAAGAGCAGCAGGGACATGCCGCAGACAAACAGGATGAGTCCCAGCTTGCCCAGCCTCAGTTCGAACACGCGTCTGTTTTTTGATGCCATGACCGCAAACCCGCAATCCCCGCTGCTACATCTTTTCCGGTGCGGAAACCCCCAGCATTTTCAGGGCGTTTTTCAGAACCGCCAGCACCGACCGGACCAGAAACAACCTGGCCGCGGTAAGGGCGCCGTCGTCGGAAATCACCTTGTTCTTGTTGTAATAGCTGTGGAAGATGGACGCCAGATCGTTCAGGTAGAAGGTCAGGCGATGGGGCTCCAGCGTTCGCGCCGCCCCCTCCACCACCTCAGGAAACCGGGTGATCGTCTTGATAAGATCGACCTCTTCCGGCAGTTTCAGGAGGCCGAGATCCGCCTGACCGCAGGCCGGCATCCCGATCCCCCTCTCGGCAGCCATCCGGATGATGCTGCAGATCCGGGCATGGGCGTACTGGACATAATAGACCGGGTTCTCGTTTGACTGCCGCTTGGCCAGTTCCAGGTCAAAATCAAGGTGGCTGTCGGAACGTCTCATCAGGAAATTGTAACGGGCCGCGTCCTTTCCCACCTCGTCGACCACCTCCCGGAGGGTGACGAACTCGCCTGACCGGGTTGACATCGCCACCGGCTTCCCTTCCCTCAGCAGATTGACAAGCTGCACCAGGATCACCTTCAGGGCTTCCTTGTCGTATCCCAGCGCCTGGACGGCCGCGGACATCCGGGGGATGTACCCGTGATGGTCGGCGCCCCAGACGTCGATGACCGTCTCGACCCCCCGGAGAAACTTGTTCCGGTGGTAGGCGATGTCCGCGGCAAAATAGGTCGGGTCCCCGTTTTTCCGGATCACGACCCGGTCCTTCTCGTCCCCGAAGGCGGTGGTTCTGAACCAGAGGGCCTCCTCCCGGCGATAGACGAATCCCTTCTCTTGGAGCGTTTGGAGGAGCCTGCCCACGCCGTCCTCCCGGTAGAGCTCGCTCTCGCGGAAGTAGAGATCGAAAACGACCCCGAAGGCCCGCAGGTCTTCCTTGATCCCATCGAGGATGGCGTTTCCCGCATATGCGGTCAGGAGAGGGATGACCTCCCCGGGCGCCATGTGCCGATACCGTTCCCCGTCCCTTTTCAGGAGCTCCGCGGCCAGGTCCCGGATGTAATCCCCCCGGTAGCAGCCGTCGGTAAATTCTTCCGTCTCGCCCAAAAGCTCCCGGTAACGCAGAAAAACCGATTTACCAAGGTTGTTCATCTGGTTTCCCGCATCGTTGATATAATACTCCCGGAAAACCCGATAACCGACGGCCGCAAGGATGTTCGCGATGACATCTCCCACCACGGCGCCCCGGGCGTGACCGATGTGGAGCGGCCCCGTAGGGTTGGCGCTGACGAACTCCACCTGGACTTGCCCGCCTTTTCCCAGCTCCGACGAACCGTAGCTGTCCCCCTGCCTGATGACCTCTTCGAGGTAACGGATCAGGACGCCTTCCCGGATGAAAAAATTCATGAATCCGGGACCGGCGATCTCCACCCTCTCAAGAACTCCCTCGGCATCATCGATCTTCTCCGCAAGGACCCCGGCGATCTCGCGGGGATTCTTCCCAACCTGCGAGGCGAGCACCATCGCCACGTTGGATGCGTAGTCCCCGTGGCCGGGCTCTTTCGTCAACTCCACCTCGATAAACGGAGGCGCCGCCTCCGGCAGAAACCCCGTCGCGACGCTCGCCCGAATCGCCTTATCAAGAAGTGCAACCAGTTGCCTTTTCATCGATGGCCGTCTCTCCATATGAAAAAAGTTGGCCGCAAGGCCAACCCTTTGCCTTCATAAATACTCTCTCCCGGCCTTCGATAAAGGGGGGGCCTCTTTCCGCAGCCCTGCCTGATGGTTGCGGCCGCTCCAAGCCCCCGCCCGCTGACCGGTTTTCCGCCGGAGCGCCCTGCCCCTAATTCTCCCGGCAGGCCTGCTCCACCAGGTCGATGTCCTTGTCCTTGATGGAAAGGTCGCGCGAATACTCCGTACAGCGTACGGAACCGGACGCATCTGTCGTCACACTGAACCTTTTCTGGCAGTTCTCGCGCCAAGCGCAGATGGAACAGAACTTCCTCTCGTTTCCCACTCCCGCCCCCTGTAAGCAGCCGTTTCTCCTTGCAGTCCGAGCAGTACACTATCCCGATATGGATTTGAAGTCAAGAGATTTGATGGGCGCCAAAAATCGCTCGACAAAAAGTCCGGTTTCATCTATTGTTTACCTGAGATTCCGGACAAACCCCGACCGGCTGCCTGTCGGAGCATCACCCTCAAGGGAAGGTTTTTCCGCCATGAAAAAAATGCTTTCAGCAATCGTAATATTTTTCCTTCTTCTCATCCCCGCCGCCGGCGACGCCTCCTTTCTCATCCGGCTGAAAAACGGCGGGCAACTGGCGACCCCCATGTACTGGATCGAGGGCAGGCTGATCTTTTTTTACTATGCCGGCGGAATTGCGGGAATAGAAAGGATAGTCGTTGACAGGGTTGAGAGGTCCGAAAAAAAACCGGCCGATTACATGGATACAACTTCAGAAAATAGAGGAAAAAAGGAATTGCCCCCTTTGTCCTCGATAACGGAAAAGGCACAAGGACCGGAAAAAACCACGGAGATAAAAGAAGAAGGAGCAGAGAAGGTAAATATCGAAGCCTACAAAAATAAAAAAGATCAGATGACGGTGATACTGGACGGATTGCTCGAAAAGCAGCGGGAAGCTGCCGCGAGAGGGGACAATGACGCCAAGGAAAAGGCAAGAGAGGAAATGGTAAAGGCTTCCAAGGAGATATACAAGCTTACCGATGAGGTGACGGAAAAGAACAAGGGGAAGCTACCAGAAGGATGGTGGGCAAGATAATATCTCAGCCATAGTGTTTATATTTTATCCATCCAGCTCAAATTGCGTAAAGGTTGGTCTTCCGTCTGATCCCCGATTGCCGAACTGCAATAAACGATATTGGTATTGCCGCCGATAACATCGGCAGTTGCCGAACCGCCGGCGAGAACGCCCCCTGTAATGTTCTTATCGCCGCCCCCGGTGTACTTCACTGATCCCGAAACAATAACTAACCCGTGCCACGAAAAGCCGCCATTTATATCAAGGTCCCCTTCGACGAGAAGAATTCCGCATCCCGTAGTGCCACCGGCCAGCTTTATGTCTGTAAAATTTGAGCCATTCCAAGTATTGTAATACACAATGTTTTTCGTGTTACAGGATGATGGCTTTTGCAGCGAATCCGGTGGAGGTGCAGGCGTAGGCGTTCCCCAGTTCATACCCGTGTGGTTAGCGCTGGGGACGTTATAAACGAAATTGGCGGCCTCTTTCTGAGAATTGATCATGGCCTGAATATCCATATTCATGGCATCGGGTTTAATACTTGGCGGATCTCCATCTTCCGATCCCGGAGGGGAGGAGCCGGTAACAGTCGAATTAGGACCGGTACTAACTTGATCTGCCGCCAATGAGGTCACAACTCCCGGCACATTTGCGCCTCCACACTGATCCATGCCAAAAACTTTGGCATTCCCTAATATATTCGTAGGGGCCTCTACATAAAGAGCGCCTGGTACGGTGATGGGGGGAAGTCTTGCTATCTCGACTTTTATCTCTTTGTTTGCGCCTGCAGCGGATCCATAACTCGTCACCAGATAGATATTGGGATTAGTAAGCCCGGTGGTGGGGTTGACGGGGTTTATGGTTCTCTCATATCGCCCGTCCATATTGTCATCCCCCCAGTAAAGGATCAGGCCTGCATTCGTTTGATGCACGATCTTTACTGTATAGTCCAGTGTTGACTGAAGACTCGGCACCAGTACGTGCTTCGGGTTGCCGCTGTCGTAACCTCCTTTGTTATGCGCCTTGGTCGCGTCGCCAATATAG
>JAHJXP010000053.1 GCA_018827585.1 Pseudomonadota bacterium
CCGCGCCCCTCTGGCCCGGAGTAGCTCTGAGAGCTCCGCCGCCTGCGCCTCCGGCCGGGTGATCACGACCCCCCGGCCGAAGAGGGGCTTCGTCTCGAACCAGTTGAGGGTCTCCCGCAGGCCTACCACCCCGCCGACGACAAAGATCGACGGCGGCAGGAAGCGGCGCTCTTCGGCCCTCTGCACGATATTGCCGAGGGTCCCGGTCAGCGTCTCCTGGTCCGGCGTAGTCCCCCAGCGGATGAGCGCGGCGGGGGTTTCCGGATCTTTCCCGCTGCGGATCAGGTTCTCCGCGATCGCCGGGAGGTTCTTCACCCCCATCAGAAAGACAAGCGTCCCGATCCCGGCAAGCGCCGGCCAATCGAGATCGCTCCACCCCTTGGTCGGGTCCTCGTGGCCGGTGACGAAGGCCACCGACACGGTATGGCTCCGGTGAGTCAGCGGGATCCCCGCATAGGCGGGAACGGCGACCGCCGAACTGATGCCGGGCACGATTTCGAAGGGGATGCCCGCCTCGCACAGGACCTCCGCCTCCTCGCCGCCCCTTCCGAAGATGAAGGGATCTCCGCCCTTGAGCCGGGCGACAATAGCCCCTTTTCCCGCCTCCTCCACCAGAAGGGCGTTGATCTGCCACTGGGAGAGGGTGTGGTCCCCCCCCTGCTTGCCTGCGTAGATCAGGCGGGCCTTCTCCCCCGCATGGCGGAGAATCTCCGGACCGATCAGATAGTCGTAGACGATCACATCCGCCTCCCGGATGCACTGCACCGCCCGGAGGGTAATCAGCCCCGGATCGCCAGGCCCGGCGCCGATGATATAGACCCTGCCCTTTTCCGTCATGGATCGCTCCTTGTTTCTCCGGTTTTCACTGGAGCGACGACTTTTTGCCCTTATCGCCGTTACACCGGCCCATCTTGATAGACCTCGTCGAGCAGGGCGCGCCCGCCCCGCGCGAGGATGTTGTCCGCAAGCTCCCGCCCAAGCGCCTCGCCCTCCTCCCAGGGACCCGTCAGCTTATGGCCGATCATCACCCGTCCGTCGGGGCTGCCGACCAGCCCCTCAATGGTGAGCCCGTCGCCTTTTCTTTTCGCGAAGGCGGCGATGGGAAGCTGGCAGCCGCCGCCCAGCCGCTTCAGAAAGGCCCGCTCGGCCCCCACCTCGCAGGCGGTGATCGGATCATGGAGAAAGGCGACAGCCTCCCTGGCGCGGGCGTCGTTCCGCCGGGTCTCGATGCCGAGGACCCCCTGGCCAACGGCGGGGAGCATCACCTCCACGGGGATGAACTGGGAGACCTTTGCCGTCCAACCCATCCGCCGGATCCCGGCCGCCGCGACGATGACGCCGGCGAGATTTTCCGTCTCCACCTTCTTGATCCGCGTATCGAGGTTCCCGCGGAGAGGAACGATCTGCAAATCCGGCATCCGGTTCCTGAGCTGCAACCCTCTCCGAAGCGAGCAGGTACCGATGCGCGCCCCGTGCGGCATCTCTTCGAGTTTCCGGTTCCCCTGCGAAATCAGGACGTCACGGGGATCCTCCCGCGGCGGCGTCACCGCGATCTCCAATCCCTCGGGAAGCTCGGCGGGGACGTCCTTCATGCTGTGAACGGCGACGTCGACCTCGCTCCTGAGCAGCGCATCCTCGATCTCCTTGATGAAGAGCCCTTTTCCGCCGATCTTGACCAGGGAGACGTCCTGCATGATGTCACCCTTTGTCCGGATCGTGACCAGTTCCACCGCGGTCCCCGGATGGCGCTCCCGGATGCGCTCCGCGACCCATCCGGATTGCGTCAGCGCCAGGGCGCTTCCCCTCGTTCCTATCCTCAATGTCGTGTTAATAGTTTCCTCCCTCTCATTTCCCGGCCTTCCTGAAAAACGCTGTCATTATCTCCCTCCCCTTGCCCCCTCCTGCCTCCCCCAGCAAGTGGGGGAGGGGAAGAGGAAGAAAGTTATTATTATAGCCCTCCCGCCGGGGGAGGGGAAAATTTATTTATTGGGGGTATCCACTTGACTGCAGTAAGTAACTGTTATCATATTGAATATAAAGACAATTCAACCATTGGCGCTTCCATATTGAAAAATGACCGAAAGTTCCATTGATTCAATCTGTTATCTCCAATTTACTGAAGTCAAGTGGATACGCCAATTTATTTATTACAAGG
>JAHJXP010000054.1 GCA_018827585.1 Pseudomonadota bacterium
AAACGTCCGGTGTGCCCGTCCGCAGGCCCCGCAAATCTTTTTTTTCCCCGGCGTCGCAGCTTGATGACCAGGGCTTTCGGGTCACCGAAGATCCCCGATACCCCGGGCTCCGGTGTGACCCCCGGGAACCGATACGCGTCCCATAATTGCTTCTTTTTTCGCATGCAGAGTTCATATCATATTTTTTCGGCGTTCAACAGGCCGTTTACCCACGCAAGACAGGCATTTGCGGCGTAATCGGCATTGATTTTACCCACTCGATTGGGAGAAGACCCCATTTATTTATGAGGCAACTGTTCCAGAACGATCCGGCCGGCCCGTACTGCCGCACGCTCAGGCGCGAACGGCGCAAGTCCGTAAGCGATAAGATCCGCGTTGACGAACTCCAGGCAGTCCACGTAGTTGGGCAGGAATTCGCGGGCAAAGGTCGTTTTCCCGACGCCATTGGGACCGGCAATGATATAGAGATTCGGTTTGAGCGCTGCCATCATGCTTATCCGATCGGCCAGCCGCCGCGGGCGGCGATGGCTTCGTCAACGGCCGCCATCAGGCGGATGGTCTCCGCCAGAACTGCAACGATCCGCTGATAATGCGTAATGTCATCATAGGTCAGCAACCGCCCCTTGCGGTCCTTGAGCCACTTCTGACAGACCTGATAGCCGCCGACATGGAAGGCCCAGACCTCCGGCGGAACACCTTCAAAACACTGCGCCTTGTTGATCCAGACGCGGCCCACCTCCGAACCCTCCCCGGGGGCGCTGTAACGGACCGCCTCGACGGTGTTATTTCCGGCAATCGGATAGGAAGTCATAAAACGAATCGGCGTCTCCATGAGATGCAGCGCCACCAGTTGCCCGCCTATTTCACAGAGAGACCGGAACAGCTCGATATTGGAGGTCAGCGGGAGACGCGGAAAATCGATCTTGAGGAACTCGGCGTAACGACCCCGGTACGCAGGCGAATGGAAGACGGCGTAGATATAGTCAAAGACGTCCTCCGGGCCGAAAGTCTTCACCCGGTCACCCCTGCCGTCGGAGATAAAGGTCATGCCGAGACAGTCGGTGCATTTCTTGATAAATGCCGGGGCAAGATTGGGGCGGCGGATATTCTTTTCTTCTTCGATTTTTCCCTTTCCCCCAAGATTTGAAAAACTCGTGTCAACGAAAAGAGCCCTTTTATCGTCATAGTCCGCGTAGAGATAAAGCGGAAACACCGTGGACCCATCTTTTATTTCAACATAGACGGCGGGCGCCGGGGCATCGGACAGAATAACGTGTTGCCAAGTGGTCATCTTCGTCTGACGAACCGTATTCAAACAGAGGTTATTTTCCCCCGCCACATGGTCCAGCAACTCGCGTCTTGGACGGTCAACCACTGTATCGCTGAAATAACAGAAGCGAGTATCAAATGGACGATAAGCGCATCTGATGAGGTGCTTCTCCCAGTCATCCATACCACGCAATTGTCTCCTCGCCACAGACAAATGCCAGTCTCGGTTGTCCCGGACATCGTAGCGGCTGTGCATGTCGTCGTCGGAAAAGGTGTTATCCCTCATCTCAACGATGCGGCTTCTGAGCGTCTCCCTTTCAAAATCCACGGCAAAGTGATCACGATGCGTCTGAAAACCGAGAACGTTGACCGGCATGATCTCCGTGATTTTCCAACCCCTTTCGTACTCGGTGCGGAGGTCCGCATCCTGAGGCACAAAAAGGTAAAACGGCGATTGGGGCGTCAGGGGCTGCCATGCAGTAGTTGTGAGGTCGTTTTCCCAGAGCCAGTGGTACTTGCCGCCGGAAAGTTTTTTCCCTTCCGGGCAATCTTCATAAACCTCCCTGCGCCCCCAGAGATCGGCATGACGGACCACGGCGGGCGCCTTCTGCTCCTCGCTCAGCCGCTTGACAAAAATGCCGACGGCGACCCCTTGCTGAATGTCAAATACGTTTTCGTCCTTCGTTCCATCGGGAGAGCGCTCCTTCTTCTTGCTGTTGCCGTGCAGATCAAGAAGATATATCTCGTCGAAGGTCCGCATGAGACTCTGGCGCATTCCCCGGAACGTGGGGTTGTCCAGGTAACCGTGGTTGGTCACGAAGGCCAGGACGCCGTAGCCGGTCTTTTCGATCCGCCATTGCGCAAAGCGGATGAACTTGACGTAATCATCGTTGAGCCATTTGGGATTCCGCTCGCCGAGTGATTTACCATCCACTTCGAAATAGCTGTCCGTCTGCTGGCCGGTCCGCCGGTCAAACCCCTTGAGAAGTTGATTGATCCATAGCCCTTTGTTGGCCGAATGTCCGGAATAGGGGGGATTGCCGAGGATGACCATCACCGGGGCCGCCTGCTTTACCTCCCCCGCCGCATTGGCCTCTCTGGCAATCCACTCGGCAAACGGCGAAAGGGATTTCAGGCTGAACACATCGTCCAGCGTGTTGGTCAGATAGACGCGAAGACGTTCGTCGGCGCCGAAATCATAACCGATATTTGAAAGCTGAAGGCCGAGCTTCATGTGTGCCACGGCATAGGGCGCCATGAGGAGCTCGAACCCGAAGATCCGGGGGAGGAGATGCTGGGCAACATAGCCCTTTTCTCCGCTCCAGCCGCCCGTTTGCCCTGCTTTCAGGATATGGCCGTGGATCAGATCAATGACGCTGTGGAGGAAGGTCCCCGTACCGGTTGCAGGATCGAGGATCAGTACCCGGTGAAATTCTTTTGATTCCTCCGTTTTGTCATTTTTCA
>JAHJXP010000055.1 GCA_018827585.1 Pseudomonadota bacterium
CCCGCTCTTTTCTTGTTTTCCATTCCAACTCTTCGTTCATCATCAGGGCTTTTATCGTCGTTTAGAAAAAAGAAACCTCAGCGTCTTTTATAAAATGAGATACGGGATTGCGAGAACTCAGTTCGTTTGTTCCTCTTCGTAGATGAGTTGACAGGCTGCTATGATGTTGTCCACAATATCCGCTTGAAATTTATGTGAAAAGTATAACCGAATAGAGAATCAGTCAAGGTATTTTTCCCAAAAAGAGAAAATGGTGACAGCCACAATGTTTTCAGAATGCGGTGGATAATTTAGGATTCTCTATTCAGTGCAGTGAGGGATGATGAAAATGCCTTCGGCTTGATTAATGAGGATAAACATGATTGTTACAGCTTTCATTGCGTTATCAATGAATTGATCCGGTAATTGAAACAGATGACTTGTATTTGAAGCCCTTGGGAGGAAAGGGCTGCGAAGAGCACTGAAAATTAACGAAATCTTCTGTTCGCGGGCTAACCGGCACGCTGCTTTACTCCTCCGGTTGCATGTTTCGCCGAACCCGATTTTGGTATGAACTTGATTTTCAGATGGCAGCCAACAGCTTGGGCATATTTTTTCAGGGTTGTCAGGGATGGTGCATGCTTTCCAGCAGATTCCAAGCGCGAAACAACACTTTTTGTCGTTCCCATCAACTCTGCAACCGCCTCTTGGGTAAGGCCGGACCTTGAACGTGCCGACAACATCTCGCGGACAAGAGTATATTCTTCTTCAAGGTCATTGTATGCCTTGCTGAATCCTTCCCGTTTTTGGGCATTCTTTAGAAATGCCCTATGGTCGTGGGAAACAGGGCCGTATTTTAATTCAACCATTCTGTACCTCCTTCATCCTTTTCCGGGCTATCTTAAGTTCCTGTTCTGGCGTGTCCGGTGTTTTCTTGACAAACGCATGAAGAATGACGATACGTTGACCGATGACAAAACAGTAAAATACCCGTCCGATGCCTTCGCGACCTCGGGGCCTCAATTCAAAAAGACCGCCGCCCATAGCACGTGAATGCGGCATGCGCTAATTCGGCCCGAACTCCATCAATAACTCCACAATCCGCGCATAATCGGCCAATATGCCGTCAGGCCAGCTTTCGATCTCAGCTTTAACCCGCGAATGGAAATAGACGATGGAATAACTCATGGATGTCAGGTTAGCATATCTGCTAACATATTTCAACGGCGATATTTTCTGAAAATACCTTTTACCCCTCCCCCTCGCCCCTTCCCCTTGAGGAAGGGGAAAGGGGCTGCGGTAATTCGAGGCCCCTCCTTCCTATTCATGCCGGCCGGGGAACCGGCTCCGTAACGCAGCGACAATGGCCTTGTCCGCCTGGACGGAAAAAATGTTGACAGGAGAGAAGCCCCGCCGCCAGGCCAGGTAAAGCGTCAGCAGCAGGGCGGCGGCCGTGATGACGACATTCGGCCAGGCGTTCAGTTCCCATTGGCCGGACCAGGAGAGCTGGACGTCCGTCAAAACAGGAAACAGGTAGGAGATAGTCCAGATCGTCCCGTCCGGACCGCGGCCGCTCAGGATATCTCCCAGCAGGTGGATGTGAAAACTGAGAAGGACAAGGAAGGTGGTGAGTCCTTTCTTTTTCGAAAGGGCATAGCCCGCGGCGGCAAGGAGAAGGCCGAAAAAGACATTGTGGGCAAGGACATGATGATATTGGCCGTAGAGGTACAGGCCCGCCCCTTGGTCCCGGGAGGCAATGCCGGCAAGGATCCCCAGACCGTCGGCGTCAGGGATGACCCCCGCCAAGGTGACCAGCGCCCTGTCTCTCCGCTCCAGGCGATCCACGTTGGCGATCAGCCATCCACCCAGAAAATGCGTTGCCGGGTTCATATGCAGTTTCTCCATCTACATCGAATCTGTCGGTTCCTCTGCTATCGACTTAACTTTGCGCCAACAATCCGGTTTAGGCTAACACCTGATTCCGATGCCTGAATGGCAAGATTTCTGTGAACTTCAGGAGGGACACGAACCATAAATTTGCCGCTGTATCTTTTACAGGCAATCGGTTGAGGCACCTCTTCGCCAGTATGCTTCATATCCTTGATAACGCTCTCGACAATCTCGCGGACACCCTTCAGAGCCGATTCTGGTGTTTGATCCAGCCAGCTCAAACTGGGGAATTCGGCACATAAGCCTACATATTCCTGATCCTCTTCAGACCAGGTTACGCGGTACGTATAACGATCATTTTTCAGCGGCATGTTCAACCTCCAACTTCTCAATAGCCAGCAGTACCTGCTTTACCTGGTACGCCTTAGCCTTTCCCTTATGATTTTGTATGTTGATCCGCGGATCTCCTTTCCATGGTGTCTTGTAAACATGGTGACTTCCGTCCTTCTGTCGTGCCTGACCGAAATAATAAATACAGACCTTGCTCAAGTCAGAAAATCTAATATCCGATGAATTTTTTTTCATCTGTATAAGGATATCTTCGATTTTTGCCATGGTTTATATAGTATCAATATTGATATTTGTGTCAAGCAGTTTTTGTTGTGTTTCATGATTCCGAAATGGATTCAGTGATTATGGACAATCTATCCTACATTCATGAACCCCGTCATTGCCGCCGTATCCGGGTATGCCGTAGCCGGAGGATTGGAACTGGCTTACTGGTGCGACCTGTGGAACTGGAATTTCGCTTGGGGATGGAGGTGATTGCCGGGGGTGAGCTGCAGACAGGTGTTCTATCGGTTGACAGCAGGCACCTTTTTATGTGAGATATAGCGGCCATGTCGATGGAGGATGGATGAGGATACGAGGATAGGCGGATGCGGATACTGGGATTGGATTACGGCAGCCGGAGGATCGGGGTCGCTATCTGTGACGAATTAGGAATGACGGCCCAGGGGCTGGCGACCATCACCCGGAAAAACCGCGAGGCGGATCTGGAGCAGATCGCGGGATTCGTCCGGCGCTACGCCGTCGAAAAGATCGTGATCGGCTACCCGCTTCGCCTGGACGGCAGTGAAGGGATCCAGTGCGGGAAGATCAACCGGTTCGTCAGACGCCTGGAGGACCGCTTTTCGCTCCCCGTGATCCGCCGGGATGAAACCCTCTCCACAAAAGAGGCGGAGGAGATCCTCAGCCAAAGAGGCGTGCGCCGGGAAAAGAGGAGAGAAGTGATCGACCGCGTCGCCGCCGCCATTGTCCTGCAGGGATACCTCGACACATTGCCTCGCGGGGCGCGGGATGAGGGCGCACAAAACAGGTGAACGCCTTGAAAACCTACCCCTTTGGCGCCCGGAAGATTCGGCGCTTCCGGAAACCGGTTTTTCGGTTGCACAGGACGCGATATGAAGATCACTCATAAGATATGGAAGTGGGCGGCAAATAACAGGCGCAAAACAGCCGCCCTGCTTGTCGTGGTCGTCCTGTTCACCGGCATCTCCTTCTACCGCTATTCAAGCTCCCCGGTCAACCCCCCCTTGGCCGCAAGGATCGTTGATATTCCCAAGGGGGCCGGCTTTTTGCGGATCACGGAGATCCTCAACGAAGCAGGTTTCGTAAAAAATCGCCCCTTTTTCTGGGCGCTCGCCCTCGTGAAGCAGGCGACACTGCAGATCCGCGCGGGCGAATATGAGTTCACCGGCGTCATGTCGCCTCTGGAAATCCTCGCCAAGCTGGTCCGGGGAGAGATCAAGGACTATAAGGTGATGCTGCCCGAGGACCTCACGGTTAGCGAAGTGGCCAAAAGGCTTCTCGAGGACAAGCTCATCAATGAGGAGGTGTTCATGACCCTTGCCACCGACAGGGATTTCCTCGCTTCTCTGGACATCGAAGCGGACAGCATCGAGGGCTACCTCTACCCGAACACCTATAAGTTTGACCGGTCGATGACCACCAAAGAGGTCATCCGGATCATCGTCCGGCAATTCTGGAAGGAGATCACCCCGGAGATGAGCAAACGGGCGGAAGAGCTCGGCTTTACCATCAACGAGTGGGTGACCCTCGCCTCGATCATAGGCAAGGAGTCAGCAAACAGGGAGGAAAAAGCACTCATCTCCGCCGTTTTTCACAACCGCCTAAAGCGCGGCATGAAACTCCAGAGCGATCCGACCGCCGTCTACCGCCCTGCCCCGGAAGGCACCCCTGTAAAAACCATCCGAAAAAAAGATCTGCTATCTGATACCCCCCACAACACCTATCGGATCAGCGGACTCCCCCCCTCGCCCATCGCCAACCCAGGCATCGATTCCCTCCGGGCCGCCCTCTATCCGGCCCGTGTCGGATACTTTTACTTCGTCGCAACGAACGACGGGGCACATCATTTTTCCGCCAGCCTCGACGAGCACAACCGGGCCGTCGCAAAATATCAGATTAACAGACAAAAAAAGTAAAAATATTTCTTGACAAAGGCGATATCCTCCTCTATCTTGAGGCCGAAGTGGGGCAAAGTGGATGAGAGTGGAGGATATTCCCAAATGTCCGTCTTTAGAGGTCAGTACTACCACACCATCGACGACAAGGGGAGGGTCATTTTCCCATCGCGCCTCCGCGAGGTTTTCGCCGAGAAG
>JAHJXP010000056.1 GCA_018827585.1 Pseudomonadota bacterium
ACGGAAACGTCTTGTGTTGTTTCAGAACATCAGCCTTAATCTGTTTTGCCTCTTTGCCTGAAACGTGTCCACTGATCTTGCTCCGCAAGAAGTGAAGCTCTTTAAGCGGCCCAATGATTTCCCTTACTTGATCCTCTGCTAACGCAAGACCAAGAATGATTTCCTCTATCAATTTAACTGATTGCCATCGAGGATCAATTGTGCGACCTAATTTCGTTGCCAGTGAGCGTAATTCACTTGTCACGAATCCCTCAACAAGTATCTTATCAAGTGCATGGAGTTCCTTCGCCCATTCATCGGCCGACGCTGTAACCGGATAATGGACCTTTTCAATCAGGGATTCGTCCCGCAACGTCCACCAGGAAATTTGAGTGTCAATGAGATCGCGAATTACCCTCTTGAGACTCTCCAGCGGATCGTACTCCGTGTCCCACTCCCCTTTAAAATCAGTCTGGATTGCGCGTCTCGAAATCGGTCCCTTTGGAGGTTCGTTGAACGACTTCCAATACAACTGTTCCTCATAGGGGAGATAGCTGAGGTATATTAAATAGGTGTGTACCTGCCCATATTCATTCACATCGTAAGTCTCAAGATGCCAAGCGTGACGGCAGCTAATGGAGCGTTGCTGAATCTCATACTTGTCCGAATCCCCCTTGTATTTCAGCAGCACATCGGGACGGAAAAATACTGGCGTGGTCTCATAAGGGAGATCCGATTCGACAAAGTAGTTGCCCAACTGGCTCGGATCGCACGAACACTCATGTACCTTGTCATGTTTCCAGTCCTGCGCGATAAAGGTTGCGTATTGTTTCTGCTTCGATTTGCCGAATTCGTATCTTTCAATAACGTCTTTCTTTGACATCGTTGGCCGGATGATCTGAAAGCCGCGCAGGTAGCTCGCTGTTTCAGGATTTTGTCCGATTCGATAATAGATCTCGGGTTGCACTTCGCGGTATACGACCGCCTGATTTTGCCAACCGCCAAAGTGATTTAGTTCAAATCGCGTTGAATCGTACAGGAGCACCAGTGCTTGTCCGGTGATTACCATATATTCATCAAGAGTATCGCGTATGATTACTACAACACGGCCCTGATCGCGACCGCTTTGTCCGGAGATAGATGATATTCTCACGACATCCTCTATGTCGCCGTGTTCATCGAAGCGGCAGAACGCGTCGCGCTCGGGAACGTAGTGAAGACCGAAGGCATGTGTTAGCTTCTGGGAGATTTCGATGTAGGAGGAATGCTCTTGCCTTCCATCAAAACGCCTTGCAAACACAATCTGCTCTCCACGGTCAAGCGTCTTCGAACTCGTATAATCCAAGGGTGGCGACAATGATATTTTTGCCCGTTTCCCGGGGCCGATTGTGACACCCCAGGAAGAGAAGGGGTTGCAACTCCAATGGTCGAGATCGTCGACTTTCGGGGGAGTAACGAGACGTTCGGGAACGAGCACAGCATAGATGAACGTGTACGGGACCGATGCATATAGAATGATTTCGTTCAAATTAGGGAGCATCTGGAGAAAGCGGACGAAGTCATCTTGCTTTATCCAGTCTCTGTATTCCTCGCTCCCATAAACTGGCTTCTGCGAGAGGTGATAAAGCAATTTTGTGAGATCGTTCATAGATATCCTTGAATAACGTCGGCAGGCTATATAACCGGTAAGCCCACCTATATTCCTCGTTGAACGAAATGCTTGCAGCCGACATCAACAACTTCCGTCTGGATGTCTTTATCCTTCTCCCTTTTGTGCTTTGAGAACCAGATGCACTTGCCGAGAAATGTAGCACCGGCTATTTGCTGATAGCTGCAATCCCTCGGTCAACATCCTCAGCAACTTTTTTCTTGTCGCTTTTTCCTCTTTGTATGCATGGAGCACGCCGATTTTCTTGTATTTTATTCTCAAACCGGCATGTACTTTCTTGATACATTTTTCGATCGACCGTTTGTTTGAGGTGAACGGAAAGGCCATCTGGAAAATAGGATGAGGCCCCTTTCTGTTTTTTTTCGGTTCATGCGCCAGCGCCTTTCTTTTCGTGGGCTCGGGGAAAAGGGACAGGCGCCTTTTTCTGTCAACGTCCGCTCCGGAAGTCATCCCGGAGCAGCTCCCGGGCGATGATCATCCGGCGGACCTCCGCCGTGCCCGCGCCGATATCCCAGAGCTTCTGGTCGAGGTAGTGCCGGGAGACGGGATATTCCGTGCAGTAGCCGTATCCCCCGTGGATCTGGATGGCGTCCGCGGCGACCTTCGTCCCCATCTCCCCGCAGAACAGGAGGGCGGCGGCCGCCATGCGGTCAAGATCGGTCCCCTTCCCGCCGATCTTCTTTTCGAGGCTGTCGCAGTAGGCGGCGGCGCTGTAGGCCATCCACTTGGAGGCCATGTAGCCGGTGTACATGTCGGCCAGCTTCCCCTGGATGAACTGGAAGGAGGAGATCGGCTTGCCGAACTGGACCCTTTCTTTCGCGTAGCGGAGGCTGAGATCGAGACAGGCCCGCTGCGAGCCGAGGCAGCAGCCGCTCAGCGTGATCCGCTCGGTGCAGAGGCCGTTGGTCAGGATCGCCCCGCCCCGGTTGAGGCCGCCGATGAGGTTTTCTTCGGGCAGTTCCATGTCCTCGAAGGTTATCAGGGCCGTGGGGGAGGTTCGCATCCCCCACTTGTTGATCTTCTCCCGGTGGAGGCCCTTCATGCCCTCGGTGAGGAAATAAAAGGCGGAGATGCCGTGCGCCCCTCGGGCGGGATTGGTCTTGGCGTAGAAGAGCATGAAATCGGCAACGGTGCCGTTGGTGATGAAGGTCTTGCTCCCGTTGACGACATACCGGTTGCCGACTTTCACGGCCTGGGTGGTCATTCCCATCGCGTCGGAACCGGCGTTGGGCTCGGTGATCCCCAGGCAGCCGATATACTCCCCGCTGCACGCCTTGGGGAGGATCGCCGCCTTCTGTTCTCCCGTGGCGTTTCGCCGGAAGTTGTCGAAACAGAGCGTCTGGCTGGCGCCCACGGTCATGGCCAGGGCGTTGCTCACCCGGCCGATTGTTTCATAGACGAGGAGGGTCTCCACATAACCGAGGCCCGTACCGCCGTATTCCTCCTCAAAGGCGATGCCGTTGAGCCCCATTTTCCCCAGTTCCAAAAAGAGGTCCGGGGGCATCTGATCCTTTTCGTAGAGCTCCTCCATCTGTGGTTCCAGCCAGCTGGACGCCCATCGCCAGACGCTTTCCTCGATCATCTTCTGTTCCGGCGTGAATTCGAAATCCAGCGACATAACCGTTCCCTCCTTTGAAGTTTTCAGGCCGTTTGCCGTTTCTTCGCGTCCATGTCGGATCGGGCCGTCGAGAGTCAATGAGGCCGTTGTGATGTCGGTCAATACGCCTCTATGACGATGAAGGTTCTTGGAAATTTCAAAACCCATACGACAAACCCGCGGAAAAGTCCAGAAGGAATGGGGCGGATTCTTACGGGGGAATACGGCCATTTTCGTGGTTGCACAATCGGGTTTACGTGATATATATAGCGCCGGAATAATGGCGGCCGGGCGCGGGAAGGTTGTCGGCGGGGAGGTGTCATGGCGCAAAGTGAACAGCAGGCGGCGCTGCTCAAGGAGATCCAGGCGCGATTCGATCGCAAGCTGAAGGAAAATGAGATCAGCCTCCTGGAATACTGGAAGGAGCAGGTGGACCGGGTGGCGGTGATGAAACCGGAGGGGATCGCCGCGCTCCAGATCCAGGTGCGAAAGATCTCCGAGATGATGGCCAACCGGATCCGGATCCTGAAAAGGGAACAATGATCAACGATCGGTGTTCGTCAATAACGGGTGATTGAAAACGGGTGATTGAAAAAATGAGGGAAATAGCGGATTTTTTGTTTGAAGTCGGGATGCTGAAAAAAACGCCCCGGAGCGGTTTTCAGTTCCTTGGCTCCGGGTGCGAATCGGTGGCGGAGCATGTGCTGAGGACGCTTTACATCGGCTACGTCCTGTGCAAGATGGAGCCCGAGGCGGACGAGCTCAAGGTCTTCAGACTGTGCCTGGTCCATGACCTGCCCGAGGCCCGCACGGGCGATATGAACTATATGAACAAGAAGTATGTGACGGTGGACGAGAAGAAGGCGATCACGGAGCTTGCGGCGCCTCTCTTCTTCGGCGGCGAGATCGAGGCGATCCTCGCTGAATTCAATGGAAGACGGACGAGGGAATCCCTGCTGGCCCATGACGCCGATCAGCTTTCGCTGATCCTCCAGCTCAAGGAGTGCGGCGATCTGGGCAATAAATACAGCCAGGAGTGGATCGACTTCGCCGTGCGCCGTCTTTCGACAGAGAACGCCCGGAAGCTGGCCGGGAGCATCCTCGAAACGGACTCCTCCAACTGGTGGTTCAAGGACAAGAGTGACTGGTGGGTCAATGGGAATCATGGGGCTTCGCAGAATGATGGATAGAAGGCGCGTCGGCGGCTGTCTGCTGCTGCTGCTGCTGCTTCTGCTGCCGGTCGGCCTGGCGGCCTGCGCAAACAAGGCAAAGCTTCGGGAACAGGCGGGCGCCCACGTCAACGTCGCCACCGCCTACCTCGGTGCGGGTCAGTACAACGCGGCGCTCAAGGAGCTCCTGGAAGCGGAGAAACTGACGCCGGAGGATGCGAAGGTGCACTACCTGCTGGGCATCTCGTATCGCGTCAAAGGCCTCGATGATATGGCCATCGCGAAATTCCAGCGGGCGCTTTCCCTCCGGCCGGATTACTCCGAGGCCCACAATTATCTGGGCGCGGTGTACCTGGAGAAGGGGCGCTATGATGACGCAATTGCCTCCTTCAACAGCGCCCTCGCCAACATCCTCTATGACACCCCGGCGATTGCCCTCTATAATATCGGGATGACCTATTATGCAAAGGGGCAGTACGACAAGGCGCTGAAATACTATGGGGATGCCGCGGCCAAGGACCCCTACACCGACCTGCTGCCGCTGATCGAAAAGAACATGGGCATGTCCTGGCTGGCCAAGGGGAATCCGGGACAGGCCGTTGTCCATCTCCGGAAATCGATCGACCTTGCCCCTTCGCTCGCCGAATCGCATTACTGGCTCGGGCTGAGCTACCGGGATCTGAATCAGCCGGACAGCGCCGCGGCGGCATTCAGGACCGCCGTCAAGCTCGCGCCGGAGACGGAATTCGGGCGGAAGGCCAAAGAGCATCTCGGGACTGCCGCCCCGTAAGGAAGGGGCTTGTTGCAACATATGCCGCCGCGACGGCGTGCGGAGGCGAGAGGATGTCTTGAACGCGACGGGAGCTGATTTTCGGGCTCTCGAACTTATTACGGAGTAGTTAAGGATCGCATCATGGCTACAAAGAGGGCAAGACGGGCCGAAGAGGTCAAGCATAAGAGAACAAAAAAAAAGCGGCGCTTTGCGCTGCTTTCCCTGATTGTCGTGGCCTCGGTGGTCTTTCTGGCGATCTTCTTCATCACCCTGTTCGATTACATCTACCCCCCCGCCACCGGGAAACACACGGCGGCCCAAAAGAAGGAAAAGCAGGAAGTGACCCTCTTTTTCTCCGACGCCAACGAGCGCTTTCTTGTTCCCGAAAAACGCTTCGTCCCAAAGGAGAAAACGCCGGAAGAACAGGCGAAAGAGCTGATAAAGGCCCTTCTGGCCGGTTCGAAGAGGGGACTGGTCAATACGTTTCCCGAAAAGGCGGAACTTCAGAGCGTCAGGTTGGAAGGCGGCGACACGCTGTTTGTCAGTTTCAGCGATTCTCTGACGGCGGATCACCCGGGGGGAAGCGCCGCGGAAATAGCCACCGTCTATTCCCTGACCAACACCCTGACCGCCAATGTGCCGGCGATAAAAAAGGTGAAGATCCTGATCGGGGGCAGGGAAAGGGAGTCGCTCAAGGGGCATATCGGCCTCCGGGACCCCTTTGTCATGAACCGTGAACTGATTGCGCCGGCGGCGCCGCCGAAGGAAGGATAGCGGGCTTTTGTTCCGCGATGTATCACTATGGCCTCCAAGTCCAAGCTTGCCCGAACCCGCAATATCGGAATCGTGGCCCATATCGACGCCGGCAAGACGACGGTGACGGAAAGGGTCCTCTTCTACACGGGGAGGTCCTACAAGATGGGGGAGGTCCACGACGGCGAGGCCGTGATGGACTGGATGCCGCAGGAGCAGGAGAGGGGGATTACCATCACCTCTGCGGTGACCACCTGCACCTGGGAAAACCACGAGATCCACATCATCGACACGCCGGGTCATGTCGATTTCACCATCGAGGTCGAACGGAGTCTCCGGGTTCTGGACGGGGCGGTCGTCGTCTTCTGCGCCGTGGGGGGGGTGGAGCCCCAATCGGAGAACGTTTGGCACCAGGCCGATAAGTACGGGGTCCCCAAGATCGCCTTCATCAACAAGATGGACCGGATCGGGGCGAACTACTTCGGGACGGTCCGGCAGATGAAGAAGCGGTTCAACTCGCTCCCGCTGCCGATACAGATCCCCTTCGGGGAAGAGGAGGCCTTCCGGGGGGTTGTGGACCTGATCCGGCTGAGGCTCGTCACCTGGGATGACGCGTCCAAGGGGGTGTCATACAAGTATGCGGACATCCCGGAAGAGGTCCTGCCGCGGGCCATGGACCAGCGGGACAGGATGATCGCCGTTCTGGCCGATGTGGACGACGCCATTGCCGAGAAGTATCTTGACGGGGTGGAGATCCCCGAGGAGGAGATAGTTGCGGCCATCCGGAAAGCGACGATTTCGCTTAAGGTGGTCCCCGTCATGTGCGGATCAGCCCTGCGGAACAGGGGGGTGCAGATGGTCCTGGACGCGGTCGTCCATTTTCTCCCCTCGCCGGAAGAGATCCCCCCCGTCAAGGGCGTCAATCCCCTGACGAAACAGGAGGAGATCCGGGAGAGCAGCGAACGGGCGCCGCTGGCGGCGCTTGCCTTCAAGATCATGCAGGATGAAGGGAGGAAGCTGACCTATGTCCGAATCTATTCGGGAAGGATCCACGCGGGCGATGAACTCTACAATGCCGGCCGGGGAAGGAAGGAGAAGATCGCCCGCCTCCTGAAAATGCATGCAAACAAGCGGGAGCGAGTGGAGCAGGCTGGCGCCGGCGACATTATCGCCGTCATGGGATTAAAAGAGATCACGACGGGGGATACGATCTGCGACGAGGACCATCCCATTCTCCTCGAGCCGATCGAGTTCTATGAACCGGTGATCAGCCTGGCGATCGAGGCCAAGACACCGGCGGACCAGGAAAGGCTCTCGGTCGCCCTGAACAAGCTGTTGGAGGAAGACCCCACGCTCCGGGTAAAATATGAGGAAGAGACGGCCCAAACGGTCATCTCGGGGATGGGGGAGCTCCACCTCGAGATCATTATCGACCGGCTGTTGCGGGAGTTCAACGCCAGGGTAAACGTCGGAAAACCCCGGGTCATGCACCGGGAGACGATCCAAAAGCGGGTGAGTTGCGAAGGCCTGTTTGAGAGGGAGTTGGGCGAAAAGAAACACTTCGGACATGCGAGGCTCCTCCTTGAACCGAAGGAGCGGGGAGGCGGGATCGAGATCGTCCGGCGGCTCGAAGAGGGCGCCGTCATTCCCGAGGAATTTCTGAGCGCGATGGAGGAGGGTGTCCGCGAAGGGGCGCTGAGCGGCGTCCTGGCCGGGTACCCGGTGATCGATGTGCGGATCGTCATTCTGGGCGGGACGGTCAGGGAGGGAGAGTCGACGGCTTTGGGCTGCAGGATTGCGGCCTCCTCGGCCTTCCGCGATGGCTGCCTGAAGGCGGATCCGGTGCTCCTGGAGCCGATTATGACGGTCGTCATCATGACCCCCAGCGAATTCATGGGGGAGGTGATCGGCGACATCAATGCCCGGCGGGGGGATATCCAGGCGATCACCCCCAAGGGGGCGGTCAGCGAGATAGAGGCCCGGGTCCCGCTGAAGGCGATGTTCGGCTATTCGACGGACCTCCGCTCGGCCACGCAGGGAAGGGCAATTTTTACGATGCAGTTTTTCGCCTATGACAAAAGCTGACGCCCTCGTAAAAAGTCTTAAAAGTCGTGAAAATGGGACGGCTTCGTAAAAAGGCCGCAGGCAAGGCGCGCGAACCCTGAGGAGTGAGGCGTACTTCGGCGTACGCTGCAACGACGAAGGATGAAGCGCAACGCAGCATCCGGACTTTTTACGAAGCCGTCAAAGCTGACGCCCTGCGAATATCCAAGTCCCCGGTCTCTCTTCGCGGGAAAAGGTAGTGAGGAAAGGCGTATTCGATGACCCACACACAAAAAATCATGGCGGCCCCGGCGCAGGCCCCTTCCGTATTGTCCCTGGACAAGGATAAACTCCTCCAGAGCATCTTCCGTCTGAACTCATTTTTGACCTCCTCCGCCAATCTAAAGGAAATGCTGGCAAAGATCCTGGACGAGGTGGTTGACAGCATCGGTTTCGACAGGGGGATCATCCGCCTTTTCGATCCCTCCGGGCAGAATCTCGAAGCCAAGGTGGTCAAGAACTACAGCCCCGAGGAGGCGCGGAAGGTCTTCTCCGTGGCCCTCAACATCCATGAGCACGACTGCATTGCCACCAAGGTGGCCAAATCCGGCCAGCCCATCGCCGTGGAGGTCACCGCGACCGATCCGCGGATTACGAAACGGACCGGATGCTGACAAAGATCTATGACCGGGGGTCCTATTTCTGCGCCCCGCTGAAGATCGGGGAAGAGGTGATCGGGATCATCGCTGCCTGGTTCAAGGAGGAGACGAAATTTTTCCCGGAGGAGATCAGCCTCTTTGTGACCTATGCCAACACCCTGAGCATCATCATCCACAACTTGCGTCTGTTCGAGGCCAATGCGGAGAAGATCCGGCAGCTCACGATCCTCCAGGACGCCGTTTCCGAGATGAATGCGAGTCATTTTCTGGACAACCATATCCTGGAGATTCTCGTCCGGAGCGCACTTGGGATAGCCGATTCGGAGAAGGTCCTGGTCTATTTTCTGGATGTCGAGAAGAACCGGTGTCTGGTCAACGACGGGAGCAAGATTTTCATCGACAACCGCCAGGAGTGGGAGGAGAGGATAGGGCCGACGATCATCCGGGAGGCGATCGAAACCGACGCTATCATCGCCCGTCAGGCCTCTTCCGCCGGCGCGTCTTCTCGACCATTCTTTCCGGGCTGCCTGTCGGAAATCGCCCTTCCGCTGAAGGTCAGGGACAAGTTCAAGGGCGCCCTCTATCTGGCGAAGAAGAGCGGCGACTACTCCGCGGATCAGATCAATGTCCTGGATATCCTGGTCAAGAATGCCGCCACCTCCTACGACAATGCGATCATGCACTCCGTGCTTTCTCTGGAGGCTAAATCCCTCAAGACGGAGGTAGAAAAACTCAAGGAACGGGAGGACATCCTCCTGGGTTTCCATGACATTTTGGGAAAATCTAAGAAAATGATCAGTCTCTTCCACGTCATCGAGGAGGTGGCGGGACACAACACGAATATCCTGATCCAGGGGGAGAGCGGCACCGGGAAGGAACTGATCGCGAGGGCCATCCACCGGCAGAGCAACCGGAACTCCAGCCCGTTTGTCGATATCAACTGTGCGGCGATTCCCGGCACGCTCCTGGAGAGCGAGCTGTTCGGCTACGAAGCGGGCGCCTTTACCGATGCGCGAAAGAGAAAGATCGGCCTTCTCGAACATGCCAGCGGCGGAACGATGCTCCTGGACGAGCTCGGCGAGATGAACATCCACCTCCAGGCAAAATTTCTGCGCATGCTCGAAGACGGCTACATCCGCCGCGTTGGCGGCCGGGAAAACATCCCGATCGACGTCCGTTTCATCTTTTCGACCAACAAAGACCTCGGCCGGATGGTTGCGGAAGGCTCATTCCGGGAAGACCTCTACTACCGGGTCAGCGTTGTGCCGATCACGCTCCCGCCGCTCCGCGAACGGATCGAAGACCTCCAGCTGCTCGCCGACCACTATGTCGAGGAGTTCAATAAAAAATTCAGGAAAAAGGTAAAGGGTTTTACGGAAGAGGCGGCGGGCATACTGATGGCCTACCCCTGGCCGGGAAATGTCCGGGAACTGAAGAACATCATCGAACGGATCATGATCCTGCACAAAGACGGGGCGATGATCACCGAGAAGAGCCTCCCCGCGGAAATGAAGGCAACGACCCATCAGGAAAAATTCAGGATACAAATCGACCAATTCCTCCCGCAGCTTTCCCCGGAAGGGATGGACTTCACGCTGGTCATGGAGAGTATCACAAACGACATCAAGAGGAAGGTCATCGAGAACGCCCTGGAGATAAGCGGGGAAAACAAGACTGCCGCGGCGAGACGCCTCGGGATATCCCGTTACAAGCTGATCCGCGAACAAAAGAAAATAAATAATCATATCAGATAAATATCAATTACTTACCTGTGCGGGAATAGCACTTCCCGTGCTGCGGTCGCACGTTTCGGTGAACATCGCCTGTCTGCTCAATTTCATCGGACAACCGCTGCGGCCGTGTGCGCAAATAGCACTCTTCGGTCCGGACCGCCTTTGCGGAGGTTTTAAATTCAACGACGCCGATTCCGGCGGCGGTCTGTTTTCCGTCCGAGCCTCTTATTCAACTAAGCGATATCGCTGGCTATAAAAAATGCACACGGCAATGGCGATAATGGGGAGATAAAAAAGCCGGGTTGGCATACCCATTGCTGTATATAGAGCAAAGCGGGTTGCGGTCCAAATAGTTCGACAAGAGCCGCCGGTATTGCATAAAGTGTTTTGAACAGCCCGGGCTATTGAATGAAAAAGACCAAATTTTTCGAAGGGTTTTTTAAAAAAGGGCGTTCGCAGGGAGGCGACGGAAAAAAGGCAAGGCGAAATGCCGGAGAGATTGAGGAGTACGATTTTTTCGTCGCTCAAGACCAAGGGGGAAAAGGGGCTGTCGCGCCCCGGGATAAATCCGCAGACCGAAACAGCGACAAGAACGCCCCGGACAAGGGCATGACTTTTTTCCTTTGGGAGTGATCTTGAGAGATAAGGTAATCTGAAAGGCGCTGTAAGACCTTTCAGTTATGAATGGTGGATGGTTTTTAGGTTCCCTCCTTTTCCATCCACCATTTTTTTGTCAAATCGGCGCATCTATTTGCAGTCCGATTGCAGTCCGATCATGTTGCGACAGCTGAAGGAAAAAAGGCGCCCCGGAAACGGGACGCCTTTTTTGACTCTCTCGTAAAAAATCGCTAAAGCCTTGAATTTAGGACGGCTTCGTAAAAAGGCCGCAGGCAAGGCGCGCGAACCCTGAGGAATGAGGCGTACATGTACGTACGCCGCAATGACGAAGGGTGAAGCGCAACGCAGCATCCGGACTTTTTACGATGTCGTCTTTTTTGATTTGCCGCATGTCGGGCCACCTTAGATTTTTTCGCTTGTGATCCTCATCCCGTAGAAAGAGCGATATACAAACACCAGCGCAATCAGGAAGAAGAGCGATGCGAGACCGAGCTTCAGGCCCGCGCTCTGCATCGTCACGGCGATCTCGACCGACAGCAGGCCGAAGAGGGTCGTGAATTTGATGACCGGATTCAGGGAGACCGAGGAGGTATCCTTGAACGGGTCGCCGACCGTATCCCCCACGACCGTCGCCTCGTGCAGGGGCGTGTTCTTCTGCTTGAGATCCACCTCCACGATCTTCTTGGCGTTGTCCCAGCATCCGCCGGCGTTGGCCATGAAGATCGCCTGGAAGAGCCCGAAGAAGGCGATCCCGATCAGGTAGCCGATGAAGAAGTATGGGTTGAAGAAGGCCAGCGCCAGGGCCATGAAGAAGATGACGACGAAGATGTTGATCATCCCCTTCTGGGCGTAGAGCGTGCAGATCTTGACGACCTCCTTGCTGTCGGCAAGGGAAGCCTCCGCCTTATCCAGCTTGATATGGTCCTTGATGTAGACGACGGCCTGGTAGGAGCCCGTCACCACGGCCTGGATAGAGGCGCCGGTGAACCAGTAGATGACGCAGCCGCCCATAAGCAGGCCCAGGATGATCTCCGGATGAACGAGGCTGAGCTTGGCGACTGCCCCGCCGAAGAGGCCTTCGAGAAGGATGATGATCCCAAAGACCATCGTGGTCGCGCCGACGACGGCCGTGCCGATGAGGACCGGTTTGGCCGTGGCCTTGAAGGTGTTCCCCGCCCCGTCTGCCGCTTCGAGGACGTGTTTGGCCTTTTCAAAATCCACCTCGACGCCGAAGTGCTTCCTGACCACCTCTTGGGCGTCTTTGCGGTTCTCGATCATGGAAAGCTCATAGATCGACTGGGCGTTGTCGGAGACGGGGCCGAAGCTGTCCACGGCGATCGTGACCGGACCCATGCCTAAGAAACCGAAGGCCACCAGACCGAAGGCGAAGACCGGGGCGGCGAACAGAAACTCCTTCGGCATCAGGCCAAGGATCGAGCCGCTCTGGGAGACCAAGTAGGCGATCAGCATCAGAACCAGGATCACGAGCCCCTCCCAGAAGGCGGAAAAGTTCCCGGCGACCAGACCCGAGAGGATGTTCAGGGACGGACCGCCTTGGCGGGAGGCGTTGACGACCTCCTCGCAGTGTCGGGAATTGGTGCTCGTGAAAATCTTGGTGAACTCGGGGATCAGCGCGCCGGCGATGGTCCCGCAGCTGATGATGATTGAAAGGGCGAGCCACGTCGGAATCGAATCGGCCACGGGAGGAATATCGCTCAGCAGAAAATAACTCGCGATGAAGGTAACGGCTATCGACAGGGAGGATGTGATCCAGATCAGGTTGGTCATCGGGTGCTCGAAGTTGAATTCCGTCTTACCGCCGAACAGGGATTTGCTTGCTGCGTCGTTGACGAAGTAGGAGGCGAGCGAGGTCAGGACCATCAAAATACGCATCGCGAAGATCCAGACGATCAGCTTGCCGCCCATCTCGGGATTGGTGGCCAGCGCCAGGGCCAGAAAGGCGATCAGGGCCACGCCGGTGACCCCGTAGGTTTCAAAGCCGTCCGCCGTCGGGCCGACGCTGTCGCCGGCGTTGTCGCCGGTGCAGTCGGCGATGACGCCGGGGTTTTTCGGATCGTCTTCCGGCAGGTGGAAGATGATCTTCATCAGGTCGGAGCCGATGTCGGCGATCTTCGTGAAGATGCCGCCGCAGATCCTCAGGGCGCTGGCGCCGAGGGACTCGCCGATGGCGAAACCGATGAAGCAGGGACCGGCCAGATCCTTGGGGATGTAGGCCAGAATCAGGATCATGAAGAACAGCTCGATGCTCACCAGCAGCAGCCCGACGCTCATCCCGGAACGCAGGCAGATGTTGATCAGGCTCAGGGGATTGCCGCTCAGGGAAGCGAAGGCCGCCCGGGAGTTTGCCACGGTATTGATCCGAATGCCGAACCAGGCCACGCCGTAGGAGCCTAGTATCCCCACGACGGAGCAGAACAGGATGAGCATGACGGCCCCGATCGTGTTGCCCTGCAGGCCGACAAAATAGTAGACGATGCAGATCGCGATCAGGATCCACAGCGCGGCGAGGAATTTCCCCTGCTGGAGCAGATAGGTCTTGCAGGTTTCCCAGATCGTGTTGGAGACGTCCAGCATGGCCTGATGGGAGGGCAGGTTCTTGGTCTGGATGTACTGCATCAGGCCGAAGAACATGCCGATCAGGCAGATGACGAGCCCGATGTTCAGGATGGTCAACCCGCCGAGCGAACCGCCCATGAAAGTGATCTGGGTCAGATCGGGGATCTTGATGTCCGCTTCGCCGGCGTAGGCCATGGGCGTCATCAGAAACAGGGAGATGCCGAGTGAACACAACAGAGGCCCGAGACTGCGTTTCCCGATGCACATGATTCAATCCTCCTCGATAAATGTTTTTTTCCCGTGATGCTTGTCCATGGCCGCCTGAATGCCGCAGGAAACGATGTCGGTTACGGCATCGGCCGCCGCTCTGGTCAATAGCGACAGAGATTTCAGCTCATCTTCGGAAAAGCGCTCCAGGACGTACCCTTCAACCATAGTCTTGCGGAAAGGTCTTCCGATGCCGAACCTGACTCTGGCGAATTCCGTTCCACCGAGATGTTGGATGAGGGAAATCAGCCCTTTATGTCCGGCGTGGCCTCCTCCCGCCTTCAGGCGTATCGTTCCGAAAGGCAGGTCCAGATCATCGTGCAGGACGGTGATGGCGGCGACATCTATCCTGAAATAGTCGGCCAACTTCCTGACCGCGGCGCCGCTGAGATTCATGAACGTCTGCGGCTTGGCGAGCAGAACGGGGCTGCCGGCTATCTTTCCCCTTCCGATATGGGCGTCAAAGAGGGTCTGCTGGATGGAAATATCGTGTTGCAGCGCCAATTGATCCAGAACGAGGAAACCGGCGTTGTGTCTGCTCAGCTGATACTGTATCCCCGGATTTCCCAGTCCGACAACGAAATTCACGCCGCCCCCGAAGCTCTGTCCCTGGTTCCTCGATTACCATGCGGAGATGATCGGAATCAGCGTCAGCCCTTCTCGCTCTCTTTCGGGGACGCTTCGCCCTCGGCTGCCGCCTCGCCTTCCGCTTCTTCTTCGGCCTTGGGCGCGGAAACCTTCATGACGGCGACCATGACCACGCCGACATCACCCGGATCAAGAACGGCAATGTCATCCGGAGTCCTGATATCCTGAACCTTAAGCGAATCTCCGATTTCGAGTCCGCTCACGTCCACCTCGATGAAATCGGGCAGGGAGGAGGGAAGGCAGGAGATCTTCAGGTCCCGCTTGAGCTGCTGGAGCTCGCCGCCGTTGACGACGCCGACAGGAGTGCCGGTGAAATGAAGGGGCACGTCGATAGTCAGTTTGTGGTCCACGCGGATTTCATAAAAATCCGCGTGCTGAAACCGCCTGCTGACAGGCTCGATCTGGAGTTCCTTGATCAGAGAGAGCCTCTCCTGGCGCTCCTGTCCTTCGATGAGCAGTCTGATAAAGACGTTTCCCCCCTTCTCTTTTATTATCTTCCGCAGGCCGGCAGCGTTGACCGACAGGGGAATAGCCTCCTCGCCGCGGCCGTAGAATACGGCGGGAATCAACCCCTCCTTCCGGATGCGTCTTGCCGGTCCCTTGCCGGATTCTTTGCGGATACAGGCTTTTAATTCGGTCGCCTCCATGAATTCCTCCTAAATGAATAATGAACTGACTGAGTCGTTGTAATAGATCCTTCGGACGGCTTCGCTCAGAAGTCCCGAGACCGAGAGGACCTTGATGCGGCTGCAGGTCCCGGCCTTGTCGTGCAGCGGGATGGTGTTCGTCACGATGAGTTCCTTGAGGTGTGATTGTTCGATCCTTTCAATGGCCGGCCCGGAAAGGACGGGATGGGTGCAGCAGGCGGAGACCTCGACGGCCCCTTTTTCCATGAGCGCCTTGGCCGCCTGGACAACCGTTCCGGCGGTGTCGATCATGTCGTCGAGGATGATGACCTTCTTCCCTTCGACCTGGCCGATGATATTCATGACCTGGGCGTCATTGGGCCCCTCCCGCCGTTTGTCGATGATGGCCAGACTGGCCCCGAGCCTCTTGCCGAAGGCCCGCGCCCGCTCCACGCCCCCCGTGTCCGGCGAGACAATCACGATATTGTCGTTCCGGTAGTTCTTCTTGATATAATCCAGCAGAACCGGGGTGGCGAAGAGGTTGTCCACCGGGATATTGAAGAAACCCTGGATCTGGCCCGCGTGCAGATCCATCGCCAGGACGCGGTTTACCCCCGCTTTGGTGATGATGTCGGCGACGAGCTTGGCGGTGATCGGGGCGCGCGGGGCGACTTTTCGGTCCTGCCGGGCATAGCCGTAATAGGGAATCACGGCGGTGATTCTGTCTGCGGAAGACCGCCGCACGGCATCGGTCATGATGAGCAGTTCCATCAGTGTGACGTTGACCGGCGGGCAGGTGGGCTGAATGATGAAGACATCCATGCCACGGACGTTTTCGTCGATTTCCACCCGGGTCTCGCCGTCGCTGAAGGTCGTGACATTGACCTTTCCGAGGGAGACGCCCAGGTTCTCGGCGATCTTCCGGGCAAGGGTCAGGTTTGCATTCCCGGAAAAGATTCTCATTCTCTCGAGCATGTGAATTCCTTCAACAATAACTGTTGGCTGGGGCGGGAGGATTCGAACCTCCGAATGCAGGATCCAAATTCCTGTGTCTTACCGCTTGACGACGCCCCAACAAAAACAGGCAAGAGGCGACGGGTCATGGGTGAGGTAAAAACCCACAATCCATAACCTTATAATGATCGCGCCCCGAACACTGACCACCTGCTTTCCTGTTTCAGCTTTCTCTCGGCGGTGAAAGCGGATTCCTCATCCGCGAAGACGCCGAAAACGGTCGGTCCGCTGCCCGACATCAGGGCGCCCAGGGCGCCGTTTTCCAGCAAAAGGGCCTTGAGGTGATCGAGTACGGGATGAAGCCCCACTGTGACTTTCTCCAGGTCGTTCGTAAGGCCCCGGATCAAATCATCTACCGTATAAAATTGAGGGATGCTATAATTTATTCCCCCGTTTGTCAATCCTAAATTGAGTTTTTGATAAACCATTTTCGTGGGGATTTCGAACCCGGGATTGATCAATACGAACCACAGGGGGGGAAGGGGAGGGGCCTCCACGAAGCGATCGCCGATTCCGGAGGCCCAGGCCGTTTTCCCGAAGATGAAAAAAGGGACGTCGGCGCCCAGTCGCGATCCGATTTCCATCAGCTCCTCCTGGGCGAGGGGGTTGCCGGCAATCTCGTTGAGGGTCATCAGGGTGGCGGCGGCGTTGGAGCTGCCGCCACCCAGTCCCGCGGCGAGGGGGATCTTTTTGCGGATGGTGATCTCGATGCTCGGCGGGGCGGCCGTTCGGGAAAAAAAGGCCGCCGCCGCCCGGTAAACGATGTTGCCTTCATCCTCCGGCAGAGTCCCCCCGGGGCAGCGGACGACGATGCGGCCGTCCCCCGGCGAGAAGGCAAGCTCGTCAAAGAGGCTGACCCTCTGCATGAGGGAAAGGATATCGTGGTAACCGTCACGCCGCTTGCCGAGAACGCGGAGATAGAGGTTGACCTTGGCTGGCGACTGCCTCGTGATCATCTTCTCGACATTTCCTTGACGAACCTCATCCGCAATTCGAAGAGGATGCCGTCCAGCAGTTGTTTTTCATCCTCATCGAGGTTGCCCTCCGTTTTCGTCTTGAGGATGCTGAGGATGTCGATCGTCTGCTTGGCGGCAGGCAGGTTCCGCTTAGTCTCCTTGGTGACCGGGTCGGGGAAATCCCCGAAATGGTACATGGCGGTCGTACTGAGCGAAAAGATGAAACCGGTGAAGTTTATTTCGGGAAAGGCCGGTTCGTCCTGCTCCGGAGGGGCCTTCTCCTCCGGAGGGGCTTTGGGTTCCTCAACACCGGGCGCCGGTTTCTTTTCTTCAGCCTTCAAGCCCTCGTCGGCGCGCACGGCCCCGGATTCGTCGAAAAGACGCCGGTCTTTGATCACGAAGCCCTTCTCTTTGTTTTCTTCTCCCATGGGACCTCCTCGCATTTATATGAAAATGCCCTTTTCCTCCCCCTCGTATGCCTTCGCCGCTTACAGCGGCCTCATGCTCCTGAGTCTGGAGATCCTCTCCTCGATCGGCGGATGGGTGCTGAACAGGTTCATCAGGGAGCGCCCCGTCAGGGGGTTGACGATGAACATATGGGCGGTCGAGGGATTCGCCTTCATTGCAATCGCCTGAGAAGCACGGGAGAGCTTCTCCAGGGCGGACGCCAGGCCGTAAGGATTTCCGGAGACCTTTGCCCCGCCGGCGTCGGCGAGGTATTCCCGCGACCGGGAGATCGACATCTGGATGATTGCGGCGGCGAGGGGCGCCAGGACGGCCATCAGAATCAGGCCGATGAGACCGCCGCCTCCCTCCTCGTCATCCCGGCTTGCCCCGCCGAACATCGCGGTCCACTGGGCCATGTGGGCCAGCATGACGATGGCCCCGGCCAGGGTGGCGGCGATCGAACCGATCAGCATATCCTGATTCTTGATGTGAGAAAGCTCATGGGAGATGACCCCTTCCAGTTCGTCGCGGTTGAGGCTCCTCAAAAGGCCCTCCGTGACGGCAACCACGGCGTGGCGCTCGTCGCGTCCTGTGGCGAAGGCGTTCGGGGCGTCGCCGGGAATGATATAGACGCGTGGCAGGGGCAGGGAGGCCTTCAGCGCCAGGTTCTTCACCATTGCATAGAGCTCCGGCGCCTGGCTCTCCGAGACGGGCTGGGCATGATACATGCGCAGTACCAGTTTGTCGGAAAACCAGTAACTGCCGAAATTCATCACCATGGCGAAGATGAAGGCGATGACGACGCCCTGCTGGCCGCCGAACATCCCTCCGATGAGCATGAGCAGCCCCGTCAGGGCGCCCAGCAGGATTGCCGTTTTGATCGTGTTCATACGTTTCCTCCTTTTACTTATCGACTTTGATCAGTTTCAATTCCCGTCAGCGCTTGTGGAAAGCCAGCCGGCCGCCGTCGCATTCGATCACGATCCGGTCGCCTTCGCCGAACGTCCCGTCCAGTAGCTTCATGGCCAGGTTGTCCAGGAGCTGCTTCTGAAGCGCCCGTTTGAGCGGTCTGGCGCCGTAAGCAGGGCTGTAGCCTTCGCGAGCTATATAATTTTTCGCGTCTTCTGTCAATTCGAGGGTCAGCTTCCGTTCCTGGAGCCTTTTCCGGATGAGTTCGAGCTGGATCTCGACGATCCTCTCGATTGCCGCCATCGTCAGCGAGTTGAACATGACGATGTCGTCAATCCGGTTCAGGAATTCAGGCTTGAATGTCTCCCGGAGGGCTTCCATCGCCCGCTCCCGCCTCTCTTCCTCGCCGAGAGAGGGGTCCTGGATCCACCGGCTGCCGACGTTCGAGGTCATGATCGCAATGACATTCTTGAAATCCACCGTGCGGCTGTGACCGTCGGTCAATCGCCCGTCGTCCAGGATCTGCAGGAGGATGTTGAAGACATCCGGATGGGCCTTTTCGATCTCGTCGAACAAGAGGACCGAATAGGGCCGGCGGCGCACGGCCTCGGTGAGGTAGCCGCCTTCGTCATATCCCACATAGCCCGGCGGGGCGCCGATCAGCCTGGCCACGGAGTGCTTTTCCATGAATTCCGACATGTCGATCCGGATCATGGCCTGTTCGCTGTCGAACATGAATTCGGCCAGCGCCCTGGCCAGTTCCGTCTTCCCGACGCCTGTGGGACCCAGAAAGATGAAGGATCCGATCGGGCGGTTCGGGTCCTGGAGACCCGAGCGGGCCCTTCTGAGGGCGCTGGAGACAGCCGCGACGCCTTCGTCCTGCCCGACGACCCGCTGTTTGAGCCTCTCTTCCATCTGGATAAGTTTCTGGACGTCGCTTTCCATCATGCGGGAGACGGGGATGCCCGTCCAGTTGGCCACGACCTCGGCCACATCCTCCGCATCGACCTCTTCCTTGAGCATCTGCCGGTCCTTCTGGACTTCCGTCAGCTTCCGGTTCTCCTCCTCCAACTCGCGGTTCAGTTCCACCAGCTTGCCGTAACGGATCTCGGCCGCCCGGGCGAGGTCGCCCGCGCGCTGGGCGTTCTGTTCTTCGGTCTTTAAGGCCTCGATCCGCCCCTTGATCGCCTGGATGCCCCTGATGGCCTCTTTTTCGCTCGCCCAGTGGAGCTTCATCTGATCCATCGCCTCGCGGAGATCGGCAAGCTCCTTTTCGAGCTTTTCGCGCCGCTCCACGGAAGTTCTGTCCGTTTCGTTCTTCAGCGACTGCCGCTCGATCTCCATCTGGAGGATCTTCCGTTCGGCGGCGTCGATTTCGGCGGGCATGCTGTCCAGTTCGATCCGCAGGCGGGAGGCCGCCTCGTCCACCAGATCGACCGCCTTGTCCGGGAGGAATCGGTCGCTGATGTAACGGTGGGAGAGGGTTGCGGCGGCGATGATCGCTGCATCCTTGATCCGGACTCCGTGGTGGACCTCATAGCGTTCCTTCAAGCCCCTGAGGATGGCGATCGTGTCCTCCACGGAGGGTTCCTTGACCATGATCGGCTGGAACCGCCGTTCGAGGGCGGGGTCCTTTTCGATGTGCTTCCGGTATTCGTTGATGGTGGTCGCCCCCACGCAGCGCAGCTCGCCCCTCGCCAGGGCCGGCTTGAGCATGTTGGAGGCGTCGACGGAGCCTTCCGCAGCCCCAGCCCCCACTACCGTGTGGATCTCGTCGATGAAGAGAATGATTTCTCCCTGAGAGGCGGTGATCTCCTTCAGGACGGCCTTCAGGCGCTCCTCGAACTCCCCGCGGTACTTCGCCCCGGCAACGAGGGCGCCGATATCGAGGCCGACGACCCGCTTGTCCTTGAGATTTTCCGGAACGTCGCCGTTGACGATCCGCTGGGCGAGTCCCTCGACGATCGCCGTCTTGCCGACGCCCGGTTCTCCGATCAGGACAGGGTTGTTCTTCGTCCGGCGGGAGAGGACCTGCATGATCCTCCGGATCTCCTCGTCGCGGCCGATGACGGGATCGAAGGAGCCACTCCTGGCCAGCTCATTGAAATCACGGGCGTAACGCTTGAGCGCCTGATATTTTTCCTCCGGATTGGGGTCGGTGATCCGCTGGTTTCCCCGGATCTCAACGAGGACCTTGAAAATCGCGTCCTTCGTGATGCCGTTGGCAGCGAGGATCTTTACGATAGGACCTTCCTTTTCCTCGGCCATGGCGACCAGGACGTGTTCCGCGCTGACATACTCGTCCGTCAGACGCGCCGCCTCGCCGAGCGCGGCGTCCAGGATTCTGTTGAGTCTCGGGGTTATGTATGTCTGGCCGCCGGCGCCCTCCACTTTCGGCAGTATTTCCATGGTCTTACGGAGCTCGCCCTCGATCCTCCGGGGATCGGCGCCCAGCTTCCTGAGGATCTCGGAGGCGATGCCCTCCGGCTGTTTAAGAAAAGAGACAAGGAGATGCTCCGCGTCGAGCGCCTGGTGTCCGTATTGACCGGCCAGGCCCTGCGCCTCCTGGAGCGCCTCCTGCACCTTCAGGGTAAATTTATCGAATCTCATCGTTAATCCCTTCATGCTGTTCGCTGACCGTGATTTTGGAGGTAAGTTAAACACCCTCCGGGGGGATGTCAAGACGGGCGCCCCTGCCGTCGCCTGCCCGGGCTTCATGGATTTCCGCGCCTGTCCCGGACACCTAAAAGAACAAACCATTTCGCTTTCACTCGCTTACCCCAGGCAAGCCGCGGGGAATGGGCTCGCTGACGGATTCAAAGGTCGCCTGAAGGGACGGACGGGAGAGTCGAAAATGGATTGACTGCCCGGAAACGACTATTGTATAAAAAAACTATTATTATGGTCGCGAGGAGGACAAATTTTGGAAGTTCCGGCGGTCACAGGCACCCTCGATCTTTATGTCGCGGAGATCAACCGCTTTTCCATCCTGACGGCGGACGAGGAGTTTCGCCTCGCCGTCCGGCTGAAAAAGTACAACGACATGGAAGCCGCCGAGAAACTGGTCGTCTCGAATCTGCGGTTTGTGGTCAAGATCGCCCATGAATACCGGAATTACGGACTCAAGCTTGCCGATCTCGTCCAGGAGGGCAACATCGGCCTCATGCATGCCGTCAAGAAGTTCGATCCCTACAGGGGGTACCGGCTGATTTCCTATGCCGTCTGGTGGATCAGAGCCTACATCCAGAATTACATCATCAAGTCTTGGAGCCTCGTCAAGATCGGCACTACCCAGGCCCAGCGCAAGCTCTTCTTCAAGCTCAGCCAGGCCAAGAAAAAGCTGGAGAGTCTCTCTGAGAAGAAGCCGGAATTCGGAGAGATCGCCGAAACGCTCGGGGTCAGCCCGGAGGAGATCGCGGAGATGGATCTGCGGATGAGCAGCCGCGATCTCTCGCTCGACGCCCATGTGACCGAGGACGGGGGATCGACGCACATGGATTATCTGAAGTACGAAGGAGAGGACCAGGAGACGGCGCTGATCAGGAAGGAGGAGATGGCGCTCGTCCAGCACAACATCGCCGGGGCGCTCGCCCGGCTCAGCGAGAAGGAGAGCTTCATCATCCGCCACCGGGTGATGGCCGACAATCCCCTGACCCTCCAGGAGATCGGCGACCGCTATCACGTCAGCCGGGAGAGGGCCAGGCAGATCGAAAAACAGGCCCTCCGCAAACTCGCCCAAGCCATCCCCTACCTGGGACGGGACACAAAACTGCTCGAGGCCTAACGGCTTATATCCACGGAAAAATTCCCGACGATAATCGAATATGTCCCCGTTGCCCTATCTGTTACACAACTGTTCAACGGTGGGCAGTTGTCAGAATTGAGAATTACGGTTGGAAAGAGAGTAACGCCAAGCCTGAGCCGCGCCCGCCAGGGACTTCAAAGATATAGAACGGATGTGGTCGGACGTCGGCTCCAGGCTTTTTTATACGGGATGGGACATTTAACCGCCTTTCATATTTCTGTCTTTACTATCACTAGTTGCGTCTGGAATCCACTAAATCAACAAATATTCCCGACCTCATGCTTTCAGTGTCAAACGCAAAACCCCGCCCTCTTTTAAGAAACGGGGTTTTGATGGGCTTTCCATTGTTGCCCTTCCAACACGAAGATAATCATACTTGGAATTAGCTCTCAATCTATTCCATACTGATCCTTTACAAAGGACGTCAAACCCAAACGCGCCAATCGATCCAACGGAACCCGGAAAGTAACCTGGATCACTCCCGGATGACGACCGATTTCTATTGCACCGGTGATCGTGGCTCGATTCAATACCTCAGGGAGCGTCATGTCAAACAGCTTGGCGGCGCGTGCCAGACCATTGTCTGTGGCAGCATTCAGGTTCGGTCCCGTTCCTATAATTGAGATGGGAGCTGACTTTTCCAAAGCGGCCATACCCCACGATTTGGCTACATATTCAGCCCGTTTATTCTCTTCTGCTGATAGCGGCCGTGCCAGGAAAGGCAAATCCTCAAGGACAGGGAAGAGAATCGGTCCCTCGAGTTTCAGACCTTTGAGTAGGTGCACCTGCAGGGTGACAGTGCCGGCAACGTCAGCCGTATGACCGGCAATCTCGCCATCCCCCTGGAGAGCATGCATGTCGCCTACATAGATGCCTCCTCCAGGTACTTTAACCGGGCAAACAAGGATTGCGCCTGCACGTACAGTATCAATATCCATGTGGCCGTCGGTACGGTTCTCGAGCTGTTCAGCGGTAATACCATATTCATGAGGTGCGTTAATAAGAAAGGATTCCGAAATCGCCGGCATTGTGGGAATCAGGCAGGGGAATGGCCGGAGTTGTACCCAACTGACCCATAAACGGCCGCAGGCGAGCTACAATCCCTATCAGATCGTGAGGAGCAAAGGTGAGAATGGGGTGTTGAACAGAATTTGCGGGCACTGATGAATACTGGCTGGCTTGGCGTGCAATCTTCTCGGCAGCCTTACGGTCTACAGTGACCCCCACAGAATAATTACTATCAAAAACGATTGTATATCCATTGGTGAAGGTAAAGGGGGAAATTTCCTCACCGCATTTGGTACAGCGGATCGCCTTCGGGCCAATCCCTTTAACGCTCGTTTTCGGGTACATCATGTCACAGTGAGGGCAACGGCGGGCTACATAAGGATCTCCCAAAAACCGGTCTTCGGCAACCACACGGTCGTTCCCGGAAGCGGTAGCCAACGAAGTAACCGTAATGTCCTTGATCCTGATGGCGATCGCATCTCCCACTCCAGCCCCTTCTACAGCTACCGGCTGAGTCACCTCATGGCCACCTTTTAATTCTGGAGTAATCATCGGTCCCCAACACCCAGGCGCCGTGTTGGCCACGATATAACCGTTATCCCGAACCGGTCCCAGCATCGGCTTCTTGTGGTCAAGGATACCATCGGTAAACTGATCCACAAATACCGTTCCGTGGCATGTTGCTGCTTTTTTTTGCCCAACAGCTTTTTAGCTTTCATGCTCTGGTCCTCCTTCGTGAAAAGTGGGTTTAACGGTTATTTTACGGCTGTCTATGATTGCTGCACATTTTCATGAACTGCGACCTTTGAATTTCTCCTGAATTTCTCCGTAAGTGGTCTAAGTTGTCTTTCCCGTGCAAACGGGCATCCGGTATTTTCAAGGCCTTCTGGATTCCCACTTTCGCGGGAATGACAACGCGGGGGGCATTTTTCAAAGGTCTCGAGGCAGTGATGGTAGATCAAAACCTATCCGGTTCAATGGGGCATTCCCGCCAATCCCTAAAATTACCGATCAGGTCCCGGATGACGGTCTCGATATGGGCAGGAATCGTATTACTAAGCACCCCCTTCGTCGACGCGGGCGAGGTTTTCAAAACGGGTGTATTTTTCCTGGAAGGCCAGCTTGACTATGCCCGTCGGCCCGTTTCTCTGCTTGCCGATAATGATTTCCGCGATCCCCTTATCCGGGTTGTCGTCCGACCGGTTGTACACCTCATCGCGGTAGATAAAGGCGATCAGGTCTGCGTCCTGTTCGATGGCGCCTGACTCCCTAAGGTCCGCCATCTGCGGCCGGCGGTTGGTCCTGTCCTCAACCTTCCGGTTGAGCTGCGACAGCGCGATCACCGGCAGGGAGAGCTCTTTCGCCAATCCCTTCAGGGAGCGGCTGATTTCCGAAATCTCCTGTTCCCGCGAATCCTTGTATGCGCTCCCCCGCATCAACTGGAGGTAATCGAGGATGATCAGGCCCAGGCCGGCCTCGGCCTTGAGGCGCCGCGACTTGGCCTTCATCTCGATGACGGTGATTGCCGGCGTGTCGTCAATGTAGATCGGCGCCTCGGAGAGGCGTCCTGCGGCGGTGGTGAGCTTCGGCCAGTCCGTTTCGCCGAGGAAGCCCTTGCGGAGACGCTGGGAATCCACTCGCGCCTCCGAGGCCAACATGCGTGTCGCCAGCTGCTCCTTTGCCATTTCCAGAGAGAAAATTGCGACCGGAACGTCCATCTCCAGGGCCGCATACTGGGCAATGTTCAGGGCTAAAGCGGTTTTGCCCATGCTCGGCCGGCCGGCGATGATGATCAGCTCTGAATTCTGGAGCCCCGAGGTCAAATCGTCGATCTTGTCGAAACCGGTCGCCACCCCGGTGATCATCTCCTTCCTGTCATAGAGCCGCTCGATCGTCTTGAAACTGTCCTTGATGATGTCCCGGATCGGGAAGAAGGAGGGCCGGATCTTGTTCTCGGAGATCTCGAAGATGGCATGTTCCGCCTCATCGAGGACCTGGTCGACGTTCATGCCGGAGTCGTAGCTCTTGTTGAGGATCTCGGTGGCTGTGCCGATGAGCCGGCGCAGGATGCTCTTCTCCTTGATGATCTTGGCGTAATAGGAGATGTTGGCCGACGAGGCGACATTGTCCACCAGCGAGGCAAGATAAGCCATCCCCCCGACTTGCTCCAGCCTTTTCTGATCCTTGAGGATGTTGCTGAGCGTGATCAGGTCGCACGGCTCGTTCCGGTCGGAAAGCTCCGTGCTGGCGGCAAAGATCTTCCGGTGCGCCTCGCTGTAAAAGTCGGACTTGTCCAGGATCTCCAGAACGGTGTTCAGAGCCAGATTGTCCAGCAGGATGCCCCCGAGAACGGACTGTTCGGCCTCGAGATTCTGGGGAGGCACCTTGTGCAGGGAGGCATCGATGTCTTTCATGGCGGAAACCTTCAGTAAAGGGTAAATATCGCGTTACGATTCGGCCGCGACGACGACCTTGATTTCGGCGGTCACGCCGGCGCCGAGCCTGATCCGAACCGGAAATTCCCCGAGCGACTTGATCGGTTCGTCCAGAAGGATGTTTTTCTTTTCGATCTCGACCCCCTGAGCGGCAAGCGCTTCGCCGATATCCCTCGCCCCCACGGACCCGAACAACTTTTCCTGTTCGCCGACCCGCCGGGCGATCGTGCAGGTCAGGCCGCTTAGTTTCGCCGCCGTTTCCTCGGCCTGTTGCTGGAGCTTCTCCGCCTGCAGCAGGATTCGCCGCTTCTCGTGTTCGAAGGCCTTGAGATTCCTGCCGCTCGCTTCCGCGGCGAGCCCCTTGGGAATCAGAAAATTCCGCGCATAACCGTCCGCGACCTTGACCAGATCTCCCGCCTTGCCGAGAGAATCCACATTCTGTTTTAAAATGACCTTCATGGGCCTTCCTCCTTGGGGAATGGCGGCAGATGCCGCCGTCATTCATGATTATTGTTGACGACTTCGTAAAAAGTCCGGATGCTTCGTTGCGCTTCATCCCTCGTCGTTGCGGCGTACGCCAAAGTACGCCTCACTCCTCGGGTTTCGCGCGCCTTGCCTGCGGCCTTTTTACGAAGCCGTCCCCAGTTCAAAGCTTTTTATGACTTTTTATGAGAGCGTTATTGTTTATGCAGGCGCATCTTTTATTCCTGCGATCCTTTTCCGGAAGTCAATCCAGATATCGAACAGACCGAAGGCGATCACTATAATAAGCATATATTGCTGAACCAGCAGCAGGGTGTAAAACAGCAGCCTGAAAATGGCGGGGATCTTCCTGTGCTTGAAGAAGAAACCGGCGATGGCCAGGCCCTGGCAAAGATAGATCAGGCAGCAGACGATCAGTATGTTCACCCCGACGGTATTGAGGGCATCAGAGGGGGCGAGTGTCATCCCCCCGGACGCGATCAGTATCCAGACCAGCCTGTCCGGCGCTTTCCAGGAGGTGAGATCGCCAAAATCCGGAAAGCCGATGGATTTGCGCTGCAGGAGCAGGCGGCCCGCCAATAGGTTGAGCCAGACGGTGACGATTGCGCCCGACAGGGCCAGGGCGGGGAATATACCCGTGAAAAACTGAGTGATCTGCGGGACATTCTCCCGGATCAGGAGAATCTGGTCCTCCGAAACATCCAGCTTCTCGTACAACCTTACATTGTCATGAACCACGCCCGACACGTAGAGTTCCACCATCTCCTGCAGTCCGACGCCGGTCCGGAGAGCATGGAAGATCATGAAGCCGAGACCGGAGAAAAGTAACGCCAGCGAGGCGACCAGAAGGGTCTTTTCGAGGGAATAATTCCTGTTCAGAACCTCCGAGAGCATCACGCCGGAAAAACCGATCATCAGCAGCACGGAGATGTTGGGATGATGTCCGAGAAGACCCAGTATTCCGGAAACCGCAAGAAACGAAACGGCCAGGGCCGCCAGCCCTCGCATCCTTCCGAGCCGAAGGCAGTAGTACAGGATCGGCAGGGGCGTCATGATGACCACGACCGGTCCGATGAAAGGAATCAGAACCACCGCAAGGAAGGTCAGGGTGAGGACCGCAACGCCCCGGAGAACATCGCTTTGAAAATATGGGTGCCTTTCTCTTTCCACGTTCCGAACCCGCAACAACAGCCTCTTTTTTCTTTTTCCTTGGCATCTGACCGCTGCGCCATTTCGGGGAGATCTGCTTAAAGATAGACCGGACGCGGATCGCGGAGTGAAAACGCACGGGAAAAAGCGCTGCCGGCGTCAATGGGACGGCCGCAATCAGGAGGAACGGCCTCCGCGCGGCCGTCCGTTCGGTCGTTTTTATCCTTCGGATACGACAAAGGGGAGCAGGGCGATCGTCCGCGCCCTCTTGATCGCCACGGTCAATTCCCTCTGGTGTTTGGCGCAGTTCCCCGTAATCCGCCGGGGCATGATCTTGCCTCTCTCCGTAGTGAAATCCCTTAGCGTCTGGGTTTCCTTATATTCGATCTTCAGATTGGAGTCCGTGCAGAAGCGGCAGAACTTCCTCCGGTGAAAGAACTTCTTTTGCGGTCTCGGCCCCTTGGGCCCTCTGGATGCGGGTGTCGTAATCATGATTCCTTATCTCTCTTCGCCTCTGAGTCTGTTTCTTCCGATGCCTGCGGAGGCGCCTCATCCTCTGCGGTTCCGGGTTCCTCCTGTGTCGCGGCGACGGGCTGCTCGGCGGCCGGCGCGGGCGCCGCCTTTTCTTCCTTGCCGGCGGCCGCCGCGATCTCGTATTCCAGGGCCGCGGGATCAACCGCCTCGGCCTTCAGGACGGTCATGAACTTCAGGATCTTGTCGTCGATCTTGAGGTTTCGCTCCAGTTCGTTGACCGCGGCGCTGAGGCCCGCATAATCGAGCAGGATGTAGAATCCCCGAGCCTGTTTCCTGATGAGATAGGCGAGTTTTCTCTTCCCCCACCGTTCCACCTTGACGAGGATTCCCTTCTGCCCCGTTACGATCGCCGAGTAGCGGGCGATGAGTTTACTGATCTCATCCTCGGAGAGATCGGCATGGGCAATCAGTATGGTTTCATATCTCCTCAATCTTACTTCCTCCTTTCGGCTCTATAGCCCGGACGCCAGGCCCGGGCAAGGAGTCTCTGCTTGAAATAATTTTAATTTCTATAACAAGTTCCCCTTTAAAGCAAGAGACTTTTATCAACATGGTAGGCGATGTGGGACTTGAACCCACGGCCTCTGGTTCCGGAGACCAGCGCTCTATCCAACTGAGCTAATCGCCCATTTAGGGATGCATTCGTCTGCTGCGCCGGACGGCCTGCTATACAGCGTCATAATTTATTGCGCACAATGTCAGCAGATAGATACTACGCGCAAGGCCAATATTCAATCTTTTTCGGCGGCGCCGAAATAAACGGCGGCATCCATGTCATCATTGCCGCTTATTGTCAATCGTTTTTCGCGATGAATGTTGAAAATGTCTTGCAAAGCTGATACATTTCTCCATCGTGTGAACCCCCGCCCGGGCGCCGGTTTTTCCGCCCGTGACGGCGTTTCGCAGCCCTGGCGGCAAAGAGAGGAGCAGGGGGATTTACATTATGTCGCGTTCAGTAAAGCTTTTCATGATTTTGGCCCTCTGGCTCTTCGGGTCCCTCTGGACTTCGTCCGCCCTGGCGCTCAATGAAGTCCTCAATGTCCGCCACTGGGTCGCGCCGGACCACACCCGCGTCGTCATCGATATGAGCGGAGAGGCGGTTTTCACCGTTGAAAAGGAAGAGGGGCGGCTTGCCGTCGATCTGGAGGCAACCTCTTTTCCGTCCCATATCCCCCCAACGACCCTGTTGCGAAAGCCCGGATTGGAAGCGGTGGCCATTTCCCTCCGTCCTCCTTCGGGGGTGCGTATTTCTCTTTCTCTGCCCGGCGAGGTGCAGACGACGATTTTCCGGTTGAAGAGATTCGAGGACAAACCGGACCGGATCGTCATCGACCTCGTCCTGCCCGAGGTTGCCCGGCAGGAGAGTGAAAAGCGGCAAAAAGTCAAGATAACGAGAAAGGACCGGATCGTCGTGGTCGATCCCGGGCATGGGGGAGAGGCGCCCGGGGCGGTCGGGAGACGGGGGACGATGGAAAAGGACGTGGTGCTTTCGATCTCCAGGAAGCTGCGGGACATGCTCAACAGAAAAGAAGGGTATCGTGCCTTTCTGACCCGCGATGGCGACTACTACGTCTCATTCAGCAAGAGACTTCAGATCGCCAGGGAATACGGGGCGGATCTTTTCATCAGCGTCCACGCCGACGCCGCCAGGAATCGGCATGCGCGGGGCAGTTCCGTCTACAGCCTCTCCACAGGCGGGGCAAGCAGCGAGGCGGCGAAGATCCTTGCACAGTATGAAAACCTGGCCGATATCGTCGGAGGGGTGCCCACCACGGAAGGCAACGGGGACTCCGACCCGATCATCCTGGACATGTTTCAGACCCACACCATCAACCAGTCCAAGACCTTCGGCCATGGGCTCCTGAAGCTCCTGGAGGAGGCGAACCCCTTGAAATTCGTGACCGTTCAGGAGGCGCCCTTTCGCGTCCTCAAGCTTCCGGAGATTCCCTCGATTCTGATCGAGACCGCCTATCTTTCCAACCCAAAGGAAGAGAATCTCCTGCGAAGCAGCCGTTTTCAGAAGCGGATTGCCGAGAAGGTCGTCAAGTCCGTTGTCGAATTCCTGCCGCCTCTCCCCCCGGTATTGGTCGCCGTTTCCGGCGGGAAGGGGGAGGGGGAGAAGCCCGGGGAAAAGGCTGCCGTGGAAGCGGGGCCTGGACCAAAGGCCGAAGGCGGCAGGGCGACGGAAAATCCACGCGCCGCGAAGTCCGAAAATCCAGGACAGGCAAAAGTCGAGCCGCCCTCCGCCCGGGAGAAGGTTTCCCTCTATCGTGTCCGGAAGGGGGATACGCTGGGAAAGATCGCCCGAGTTCACAACTCAACGATCGGCGTTCTCCTTAAACTAAACGCCATGAAGCTTCGTGATCCCCTCCATGTGGGCAGGTTGCTGAAGGTCCCCGTAGCTGAAACAGAGACGCGGATAACGGGGAAGCGGAACTCCGCCGGGAAGCCTTACGCGTCGGAAAACTCCGGAACAAGCGTATATCTGGTCAAGAGGGGAGATACGCTCAGCGCTATTGCCCGGAGGCACGGGACTACGGTCCGCGTTTTGATGGAACTCAATCGCCTGAAGACCTCCGACCCTCTCCCTGTCGATCGAAAACTGGTCCTCCCCGGGAAATCATCCATATGAGGGGGGGGAGTTGAATCTGGGTATCGAATTCTGAGATTCACTCGGCCCGCTTCACCCTCACCGCCGCCACCTTATACTCGGGGATCTTGGCCACCGGGTCCAGGGCGGCGATGGTCAGCAGGTTCACCGCCGTTTCCGGGAAATGGAAGGTCATGAAGACCACGCCGGGCTTGATTCGCTCCGTCAGTTGGACTCGAGACTTCACCTGACCTCGCCGGGACTCGATGAGCGCCATGTCTCCGTCGGCCAGTCCCAGAGAACTGGCGTCGGCGGGATGGATCTCCATGCGCTCCTCCGGCAGCAGGGTGTTGAGGCCGGCCACACGATGGGTCATGGAGCCGGAATGGTAGTGTTGCAGACGCCGCCCCGTGGTCAGGATCAGGGGATACTCGGCGTCGGTCTGCTCGACGGGCGGGATATGTTCCACCGCGCTGAACTTGCCCAACCCGCGGCTGAATTGGCCTACGTGCAGGATCTTCGTCCCGGGATGGTCCGGCGACGGGCAGGGCCACTGGATGCCGCCTTTTTCCAGTCTTTCGTGACTGATGCCGGCATATTGAGGGGTGAGAGCCGCCGCCTCGGCCATGATGGCGGCAGGCGAATCGTATTCCCACGAGGCCTTGTCTCCGGCCAGTCTCCCTGCGATGGCAGAGATGATCTGCCAATCCGATCCTGCCTCTCCCGGCGGTTCCACCGCCCTGCGGACCAGCTGCACGCGACGCTCCGTATTGGTGAAGGTCCCCTGCTTTTCCGCGAAGGCATTGCCGGGCAGGATCACATCCGCCAGAGCGGCCGTTTCCGTGAAGAAGATGTCCTGTACCGCCAGAAAATCCAGTCTCTTCAATCCTGCCTCCACGTGCTGCAGATCCGGGTCGGTCACGAGAGGGTTCTCGCCCATGACGTACATGGCCTTGAGTTTCCCCGCGTGGGCCGCGTTCATCATCTCCACGACGGTCAGCCCCGGCTTGTCGGAGAGCGACACCCCCCATGCCTTCTCAAACTTAATGCGGGCCTCGGGATTGGCCACCTGCTGGTAGCCGGGGAAGACGGCGGGCAGGCAGCCCATGTCGCACGCTCCCTGGACATTGTTTTGGCCGCGCAGGGGATACACGCCGCCGCCCTCCACGCCTATGTTGCCGCAGAGCATGGCCAGGTTGGCGACGGCCATCACCGCCGCATGGCCGCTGGCGTGCTGGGTGATCCCCATGGAGTACAGAATGGCCGCCGGTCTGGATGCGGCGTAGAGCCTCGCCGCCTTTTGAATGTCCGCCGCCGGTATGCCGGTGATCTCCTCCACGCGGGCCGGGGTGTATCCCTCCAAAAGGGCCTTCATCTCCTCAAATCCCTCGGTGCGATTGGCCACGAACTCCTTGTCGTGCAGGTCTTCCCTGATGATTACGTGGCACAGGCCGTTGAGCAGGGCTATATCGGAACCTGGCCGATGCATGAGATGGATGGCGGCCATCCGCGCCAGCTCGATGCGCCGGGGATCGGCCACGATCAGCGTCGCCCCTTTGCGCACCGCGCGCTTCATGCCCGCGCCGATGATGGGGTGCTGTTCCGTGGTATTGGAACCGATGACAAAGAAGGCCTTTGCTTTCGCCAAATCATCGATGCTGTTGGTCATGGCCCCGCTGCCGAACGATGTGCCCAGACCGGACACGGAAGGCGCGTGTCAGAGGCGTGCGCAGTGATCGACGTTGTTGGTGCCGATCTCCCTGCGGGCCAGTTTTTGCACGAGGTAGTTCTCTTCATTGGTGCACTTGGCCGAGGCGAGAATGCCGACGGCGTCAGGACCATATGCCGTCCTGGCGGCGGACAGTTTGTCTGCAACCGTATCGAGGGCCGTCTCCCAGTCTGTCTCTACAAAGCCGTCGTATTTTGCAGGCGTGCCTTCCGTGCCACTGATTTCCCTCCACAGGGAGGACCTCATTAAGGGTCTGGTGAGCCTGTCGGGGTTGTGCAGGAACTGCCAGCCGAATCTACCTTTGACGCAGAGGACGCCTCTATTGACGGAATCGTTCCAGTTGGAGGTGGCCTTGATTACCCTGCCGTCTCGCAGGTTCAGGTCCAAGGTGCAGCCCACTCCGCAATATGGACAGATCGTGGTGACCTTCTCGATCTGCCAGGCGCGTCCCAGACCGTGACTGTCCTTCTCGGTCAGAGCGCCTGTGGGACAAACAGAGATGCACTGGCCGCAGAAGACGCAGTTGCTGTCCTGCAAGCGGGTGTCGAACGCCGCCGCCACCTTGGAACGGAAGCCGCGGTTGATCATGGTGATGGCGTTTACCGCCTGGATTTCGTCGCAGGCGCGGATGCAGCGACGGCAGCGGATGCATTTTTCCATGTCCCGCAGGATGAAGGGGTCGCGGTCGTCCAGCGGGTAGAGGTGGCGGTCGCCCGCAAAGGGGGTCTCCTTGACGCCGTACTCGTAGATCAAATCCTGAAGGGCGCAGTTGCCGCACATCTCACAGGTCATGCAGTCCTGAGGATGGTCGGAGAGGAGCAGCTCCAGGACGAACTTCCGGGCCGCGCGCACCTTGGGGGAATCGGTCTGCACCTCCATGCCCTCGGTGACGGGGAAGGTGCAGGCGGGCTGCAGCGCCCGCATGCCCTTGACCTCGACAAGGCAGAGACGGCAGGCCCCTTGCGGGGCCAGGGCCGGATGGTGGCAGAGGGTGGGGATACGGATGCCGTTGGCCTTGGCAACGTCCAGAATGGCGCCGCCGGAGGCCTCGGTCCTCTTTCCATTGATAGTCAGGGTCATCATGTGAGCTCCATCAGTTGCGTCTACGCCTGTTCCGGCAACCTCGACGGCTTCGTAAAAAGTCCGGATGCTTCGTTGCGCTTCATCCCTCGTCGTTGCGGCGTACGCCAAAGTACGCCTCACTCCTCAGCTTTCGCGCGCCTTGCCTGCGGCCTTTTTACGAAGCCGCCCCCAGTTCAAGGCTTTCTATGACTTTTTACAGGTTCGGCAACCTCGACCTGGGTGTGGGGCCGGGGCGGATGGCGATGGCCGCGAACTTGCAGGCCTTGTAACAATCGCCGCAGACGATGCAGTTGGCCAGATCTATCTCGTGCGGCTCCTTCTTGGCGCCCTTGATCACCTTGTCCGGGCATTTCAGACGACACGCGCCGCATCCGTTGCAGGTATCCGCGATGATTTCGTAGTGGAACATCCCCTTGCAGACGCCGGAAGGACAGAACTTGTCGAGTACATGGGCCTCGTATTCCTCCCTGAAATGGCGCATGGTGGTGACGACCGGGTTCACGCTGCCCTGTCCCAGGGCGCACAGCGACGCCATGGAGATGTTTTCCGTCAGGTATTCAAGAGTCTGCATGTCTTTTTCCGTGCCCTCCGCCCGGGTTAGGCGGGTGAGGATCTCCAGCAGCCGCCTGGTCCCCAGCGAGCAGGGCGGGCACTTGCCGCAGGATTCGTCCTGCGTGAAGTCCATGAAGAAGCGGGCCACGTCCACCATGCAGTCGTTTTCATCCAGGACGATCAGGCCGCCGGAGCCCATGAGAGACCCGGCCGCCACGAGGCTCTCAAAGTCAATGGGCGTATCCAGGTACTTGGCAGGCAGGCATCCGCCCAGCGGCCCGCCGGTCTGGGCGGCCTTGAACTGCTTATCGTTGAGGATGCCTCCGCCGATGTCGTAGATGATCTCGCGCAGGGTGATGCCCATCGGCACTTCAATCAGGCCGGTATTTTTGACCTTGCCGGCAATGGCGAAGGTCTTGGTGCCCTTGCTCTTCTCCGTGCCCATGCCGGCGAACCAATCGGCGCCCTTCAGGAGGATTTGCGGCACATTGGCCAGGGTCTCCACGTTGTTGACGGAGGTCGGCTTCCCCCATAGACCGGATACCGCCGGGAAGGGCGGCCGGGGCCGCGGCTCACCCCGCCGTCCTTCAATGCTGTCTATGAGGGCGGTCTCCTCGCCGCAGACGAAGGCCCCTGCGCCGATGCGGATGTCCACGTCGAAGTCAAAGCCTTTGCCGAAGATATTCTTCCCGAGGAGACCCAGCTGACGGGCCTGCGGGATGGCCGTTTGCAGGTGCTCTACGGCCACGGGGTATTCGGCGCGCACATAAATATAGCTCTGCGTGGCGCCCATGGCGTAGGCCGCGATGGCCATGCCTTCCAGGACGGAATGGGGGTCGCCTTCCAGGACGGCGCGATCCATGAAAGCGCCTGGGTCGCCCTCGTCGCCGTTGCAAATCAGGTAGGCGGCGGGGGCGCCGTCGGCGGGGGCAGGGCGAGCGGCAAGGGCCTGGCGGGCAAAAAGCCACTTCTGACCGGCGGGGAAGCCGGCGCCGCCTCGACCCCGCAGGCCGGAGCTCTTGACCTCGTCTATGACCTGCTCCGGGGTCATGTTCAGAGCCTTGCAGAGGGCAAAGTAGCCGTCCCTGGCGATGTACTCTTCGATCCGCTCCGGGTTGATCTGGCCGCAGTTGCGCAGCACCACCCGCACCTCGCCGGGACGGGGGGGCTTGAGTTCGCCATTGGGCATGGCCTGCTCTCCCCGCGCTGCCAACTCTTGGTTGACCTCGACGCGTATGCGTTCCAGTTCCTCTATGGTCATCTTCTTACCTTTCAGGTCTCATGTACATCGCAGGCAAGGTCTTCCCGACGCATACAAGATGCCGGCGGGCGTGACCGGTTTGGGCATATTGGGCGGTGTTAAATCCGCCGCAAACCGGTTGCCCTCCGGGGAGATGGGCCTTTACTCGTATAGCGACAGAATCTCCGCCACCTTGTCGGGCTGAACATTGGCATGGACAGACTTCCCTACCATGATGGCGGGGGCCTTGCTGCACATGCCGATGCAGCGACATACTTCCAGGCTGTAGCGCAAATCGGCCGTACTCTCACCGGCGCTGACGCCCAATTCCCTGCTCAGGCGCTCCAGGTTCTTGGCGTTGCCGCGCACGTAGCAGGCCGTGCCGAGACAGAGCCCGATGCGATGACGTCCGCGGGGTTTGGTAGTGAAGAAGGAGTAGAATGTGACGACTCCGTAGACGGTGCTCTGGGGGATGCCGAGTGCCTCGGCGACGTAGTCCTGGAGTTCTTTGGGAAGATAGCCGTAGAGTTCCTGGGCCTGGTGGAGCACCGGGATGAGGGCGCCGCCCTTGGGCTTTTCCCGGGTAATCACTGCGTCCAACTCCGCACGATGAGCAGCCAGATTCAGGCTCATATCCACTCCATGTATTTCCCAATGGCGAATGACCAATCTCGCATGGGCATGGCCCAGGTCGGACCGGTATGTGGTCCTCTTCCTGGCGAACAGTGTTGAGCGGACTTCCCGCACCAGGAGAGGGTCCATTGGTAAACGACGGGATGATATAGCCGCCGAGATCCAGAAATTCCTTTTATGCGAGGCGAAGATACAAAGAAAGGTATTGCATGTCAACACATTTTTATGTGTCATCGCTGACGTGACGCTCCCGTAAAAAGCCTCGAAAGTTCCTAATCCGGGGTTTTTTCGTCATTTGGCCCAGAGCGCAGGTGCGCGCGGTTCGACTGTTCGGGCGGCTCACCGTTCACCGTGAAAGGCAGGAAGCCTGACGACTTCGTAAAAAGTCCGGATGCTGCGTTGCGCTTCACCCTTCGTCGTTGCAGCGTACGCTAAAGTACGCCTCACTCCTCAGGGTTCGCGCGCCTTGCCTGCGGCCTTTTTACGAAGC
>JAHJXP010000057.1 GCA_018827585.1 Pseudomonadota bacterium
TCCCCCGGCCTGATCTTCGCCGGAAAGCAGTCCGTCGACTCGGAGGGGATGCAGCTGCCTTACCGTCTGGCGGCCCTTTTCGATCTGCCCGTGGTTGTGGATGCGGTGGCCTTTTCCATGGCCGGGGACCTGGTTACGGTCGAGCGGGAAGGCGAGGGGGGCGTGCGCGAGGTGATAGAGATGACGGAGCCGTGCCTGGTCGGGGCCGCCAGGGGGCTGAACCGGCCGCGTTGTCCCACCCTGCCGGACATGATGAAGGCCAAGAAGAAGGAGCTCCGGATCATCGACCGGGCCGAGCTCTCCATCCCGGACTGCCTGCCGAATGTCGAAATCCTGGACCTTCAGCCCGTAGCGGATCGGGGAAGAGGGTTGATCCTGAAGGGCGCACCGGAGGCGATGGCGGAGGAACTCCTCGCGCTGCTGGAAGAGGCGAAGGTGTTCTCGCAACGGGCGGGTGAAGGCCGATGACAAGGATAGGGGTGCTCATCGAGGAGACGGGCGGCGCGATCAAAAAGGCGGTTTTCGGCGCCATTTCCGCCGCGCGGCAGGCGGAGCAAAGCGAGGTGTACGCCTTTATCCTCGCGGACAACGCCGACTCCTCTCGTCTGCCGTTGCAGAACAACTATGGCGTGGAGAAGATCGTGGCCGTGGCAGGTCCCTGGATAAACACGCCGGCCAGCCCCGATCTGCAGGCGAGGGCGCTTTCCTGCGCCGTCGACGATTTCCGGCTCGATGCGCTGCTCGGTCTTGCCTCGGCGGCGGGAAAGGACCTGCTGGCGCGCGTCGCCTCCCTGATATGCGCGCCTTTGGTGTTGGACTGTCTGGAGGTGGATTTTTCCCGCGTGGTCGTAAAGAAGTCCCATTTCTCCGGCAGGACCACGGCTGCCCTTCAACTGAAGGGACGCCCCTGGATTTTAGGAATCAGACCCAATGTTTTTCCTGAAGTCATCGCCCCCCGGGAGGCGGAGGTCTTGACTTACCAGCCCCCGCTTCAGGCCTCGAAGAAACTGGCGATCAAGGAAATCCGGCAGGGGGCGGCCGGAGGACCCGATCTTTCCGAGGCCGAGATCGTCATTTCCGGCGGCCGCGCGCTCGGTTCGGCGGATAATTTCAGGATCCTGAAGGAATGCGCCTCCGTTCTCGGGGCTGCGGTCGGGGCCTCCCGGGCCGCTGTGGACGCAGGGTTCGCCCCGCACGCCATGCAGGTGGGCCAAACGGGCAAAACGGTCAGCCCCAGGCTCTACCTGGCCTGCGGAATCTCCGGATCGGTGCAGCATTTTGCCGGCATGAAGACGGCAAAATGCATTGTCGCCATAAACAACGATCCCGAGGCGCCGATCTTCGGCAAGTGCGATTACGGGCTTCTCGGCGATCTTTTCGAGGTTGTGCCCGCCTTGACGAGGGCGCTTTCCCGGAGCGAGGCGAAATGACTTGTTGACGGCTTCGTAATAAGTGAAATTTCCCCGTTTACCCCCACCCTAACCCTCCCCCATCAAGGGGGAGGGAAGATTATTAGCCCCCATCAAGAGGGAGGAGATTTTGGACTTTTTACGAAGCCGTCAAAAAGGAAAGGAGCTGAAAATGCGCGACAGTGCACAGGTCGTAATCATCGGCGGCGGCATAGTGGGGTGCAGCATTGCCTACCATCTGACCAAGCTTGGGCGGCGCGATGTGATGATCATTGAAAAAGGGGAACTGACCAGCGGCTCCACCTGGCATGCGGCGGGTCTGGTGGGGCAGCTCCGGTCCCATCGCAATGTCACCCGGATGCTGCAGTACAGCGTCAGTCTCTACGAGAAGTTAGAGGAAGAAACCGGCCTGACCACCGGCTGGAAACGCTGCGGCTGCCTCCATCTGGCCAGTACGGAAGCGCGGCTTTTGGAACTTAAGAAAGGCGCCACCACTGCCCGCAGCTTCGGCTTGGAGATGCATATCATCACGCCCGAGGAGGCCTTGAAGATCTTTCCGATCCTGAACATCGACGGCATCATCGGCGCGGCCTTTATGCCCTCCGACGGCCAGGCCGATCCGAGCGGCCTGACAATGGCCCTTACCAAAGGGGCGATGAGCCGGGGGGCCGCGGTTCAACAGAAGACCCTGGTCACCGGTTTTCAGGTGAAGGATCGCCGCATTCAGGCCGTGATTACTGACCAGGGAACCGTAAGATGCGAGATATTAGTCAACGCTGCCGGGATGTGGGGGAGGGAACTGGGACGGATGATGGGCGTAAACATCCCCCTGGTCCCTTTTCAGCATCAGTACCTGGTCACCGAGCCGATTGCGGGACTTCCGCCCGATCTGCCCACCCTTCGCGATAAGGACAGCCTGCTGTACTACAAGGAAGAGGTGGGCGGACTTGTGATGGGCGGTTATGAACGGGACGGCATCCCCTGGTCCGTAAAGGGTATCCCCAAAGGGTTCACCCAGGAACTCCTTGAACCGGATTATGATCATTTTGAACCCCTTTCCGTTGCGGCCGTCAACAGGACGCCCTGTCTTCAGGAGGCGGGAATTGCGCGCCTTGTTAACGGGCCGGAGGCCTTTACCACCGACGGAAACTGCATGTTGGGCCCCGCGCCGGAGCTTGAAAACTGTTTCGTGGCCGTCGGCTTCAACGCCTTCGGCATCGCCGCCGGCGGCGGCGCCGGCAGGATGCTGGCCGAATGGATCGTGGAGGGCGAGCCGAGCCTCAACATCTGGCCCCTGGATATCCGCCGGTTCGGGCAATACCATAAAAGCCTCAGGTACAATTGCGACCGGACGAAGGAGATCTATGGCAAGCATTACACGATCTCCTGGCCGTATGAGGAGCATGACTCGGCCAGGGGCGTTAAACGCTCGCCCCTTTGCTTCCTCCTCAAGGAGAAGGGTGCCGTTTTCGGCGCCAAATTCGGCTGGGAGAGGGCCAACTGGTTCGCCCCGGCGGGGGTGAAACCCGAGGATTCGCTCACCTTCGGGATCCCCAACTGGTTCGAACACGTCGCCTCCGAACACACGGCGGCCCGCGAGGCGGTGGTGCTGATCGACCAGTCCTCCTTCAGCAAATTCGAGGTTGCGGGACCCGGGGCCCTCTCTTTTTTGAATGACGCGGCGGCGGGGAACATTGACAGACCGGTGGGTTCTGTCGTCTATACCCAGCTTTGCAACCATCGGGGCGGCATCGAAGCGGACATTACCGTCTCGCGGGTGGCGGAAGACCGCTTTTTCATCGTTACCGGCACGGCCTTTGGGGTCCACGATTTCATGTGGCTCAAAAGTCAGATGCCGAAGGACGGCTCGGCGACGCTGCGCGATGTGACCTCTTCTTTTTCCATGATCAACGTCTGCGGCCCTCTCTCTCGGAGGCTTTTAGAGAAGGTTTCCGACGACGACCTGAGCAACGAGGGCTTGGGTTTCGGTCAATGCCGAGAGATCGTCGTCGGTTATGCCCCGGTCCTGGCCCTCCGGGTGACCTACATCGGCGAATTGGGCTACGAACTCTATCTGCCGCCGGAATATGCCTGCCACGTCTATGAAACCCTCTGGGAGGCGGGTCAGGACCTCGGCGTCAGGAACGCCGGCTACCGGGCCATCGATTCCCTCCGGCTGGAGAAGGGCTACTGCTACTGGGGCGCGGAAGTTTCGCCCGACTATAGTCCCTACGAGGCCGGGCTCGGTTTTGCCGTGGATCTCGACAAGGGCGATTTTGTCGGCCGCGAGGCCCTGGCGCGGATCAAGCGGGAGGGGCCGAAGTGGAAGCTGTGTACCTTCACCCTCAACGACGACCGGCCAAGGCTGCTCCAGGGAGGGGAAACCATCATTTATCATGGCAGGGTTGTTGGGGTCGTCTCCAGCGGCGGTTACGGCCACACGGTAGGGAAGACCATCGCCCTGGGTTATCTGCCGGCGGCGGACGCGGACCATGAGGACGGCTACGCCATAGAGGCGTACCGGGAGACGATCCCCGCCAGCCGTTTGGCGAAGCCCCCTTACGATTCGGAGCGCAAGCGGATTTTTCTTTAGACGATAATTCCCCGGTCCCGTTGTGGAAGGGGGCCAAAATACGGTTAAAACCGCGAATTCACCAGTTCTTTTATCTGCAATTGAACATTTTCATGAAAGAATCGATTTGAAATTCTAATATTGAAGTCGTAAAATGTAAAAGCCGTTAAATATTTTCCATAGAGGTTATGAATCCATGACTGAGTAACTTTCAATGAAAGGAGTTCTGAAGATGAAAAAATGCATTTTTTTATTCATCGTGGTTAGTTTCATTATTGGTGGCTGTGCTACCACCTCTCTCAAGCAAGATTATCCAACTGGAAAACGCTATCGAGATGTTTTCGTTTTAGAGGATAAAAGGATACCATTACCAGAAGGAGAATGGAAGATAGTAGGAACAGGAACTACGGACATGGGGAAATATAGCGAGGTATTCCTGTTGAAAGAAACAAATAATCATAAGTTTGCAGGAGGCGTGATTATTGTTTCAGATACAATAATGAATAATTACGTTGGTTACATCCAAAATACATATGCCGAGAGAAAAGATCATCATTATGTGTCTATAAAGAGTAACACACGAACTGAAAGACTGGATTTATGGTTGGTCAATCATTACATATTTTCTTTTACTCCCGGGCAGCGTGATGCATCGAAAGAATTTCTTCAGTATTTGATTGACAACAAAATTTCCGTGCCAAAACTGATGGTTCGTTCGTATCATATTATTACTGGCAAGATGTTGAGAAGTCGTTATTTGCGTGTAGAATATTATTACAATCCCGAAATAGAAGGGTTTGATTTATCGAGGGAGGATAATTGGGGCACTTCAAGTTGGCATATAATGAAAATTGCATCTGATCCTAAGAAAGTAGCTTATGTTGAAAATGTCAAAAAGCAGGGAGAAATATTTCACGGTAAAATTAGGGAATGGTTTCAATATTGATCTAAATGAACCACAGGAATACTGACAACAATCCGAAGGGGGGCATGAAATGAAACAATAGGGTAATCAACGACAACCTATTTTTTCTGAGAAGGAGGGAGCGAATATGACCGGCAAGAAAAGATCGATTTTTTTGTTTTTGTTGGCGGCCGAACCTTTGGCTCAGGAGTTCTACAAGAAATACGAGGGTCTCCTCAAGAGCCCGGAGTCAGGGTTCCGGTATGCAGAGGTGTACGACCTGAAGACAAAAAAGATCATAAACGAGGGCTATCTCCGGATCCAGGACGAGATACGCGAGGAGTTTAAGCAGATGGGCTTTGCAATCCTCCCCTCATGAGGGTCCTTCATGATCCGTCCCCGGTGCACATCGCCGGCGCGGATCGCGGCAAAGAGCCGGCCGGCGTCCTGTCCGTCAGGGAAACGTCACCGTACGTCAATCGTGTCCGCACATATTTCCCCCCTGATTTGCATCAGCGCCTTGCCGCGAAGGTCATGGATGAAAAAGTATGGTTCGTCAGGTTCTTGCGTACTTTATGATTTACGGAGGCATTATATGCCCACAGGATAGCCTTCTCTTTTACCTACAAACAAATGACTTTGAAAATTCTTGAATCTGTGTATTTCGTATCGAAAGAGAGTAAGTAACAGCTAACGGTGAAGCTCTGGCGCGAGCAATAACGCGTAGGCAGCAACGTTTTGTTGGGGGTCTATATGTGTTTCTCGATAATCTCCTTGATGTACTGAGGAATGTCCTTCTGAAGCTCCATCGTCCGTCTACGTAGCCGATCATAGACGGAGATCTCCGCGCCTGTCCACATTATGTCCACACGACGGGCTTGCCGCATGGCCACATGGTCGTAGTCCTCCGGGTAGGCCCAGTAACATCTCCGACAAAACCCCCGTTTCTTTATCTCACACCAGTTGACGCAATGCTCGCAAGACCACGACTTCGCACGGTTTGCAGAGCCACAGAGCAGCATGTATCCTTTCGGGTCGTCCATCGAAGCATTGTCATCACCTGCGACTTCGAACGGTACCCGATGGTCAATCTGAAGGCTACGCTCTTCAAACTCCTCCAGGTAGATGAAGCAACGACATCCGTGCAGTTCGATGAGCTTGGCTTTCAGTTCTTTTGCAAAGGCTGTCCGGCCAGAGAGCTTTGAGAACTTTGCCTTTGCTGGGTCACCGAACTTGTAGGCACCTATCTTTCGCCCATCGCTGCCAACAACTCGGAACATCTCCAAGGGAATGCCTTGTTCTTTCACATCGCGGGCTGCTCTTGGTGGATGGTTGTACCCGTACTTCTCCTTCAACTCCTCGGTCGTAATGTGCCCGTGTTTCAGAATGTGGTTTATCACCGTGCGTGGTCTCTTCGCGGTGACAGCCTTACATTTCTTTAGGAACTCGCGGGGAAAGTCGTTTTTTGCCATTTATTACGGCCCTCCATTAGACATAATTGTTCGCCCCGTGTATAGCGATATACGATTGGCACACGTGCCAATTCATCTGCTAAGCTTGGGGAAAGGTAAAGTGACTCAATGGTTACTTCGTCCCTGCCGAGGAGGGTTGCTTGAGACGAACGCCCTGCGTACAGCTCGATAAGCGTAAGATTGAGCTCATTGGGGAGTGATTTCCCAAAGGTCTTGTCTCCCGTGCGACCGTCGTAGCTTACCAAATAGCGAATTCCTCGTTGGTTCAAAGCATCAAGTGCTTCCACAAATTCACATAATTGCACGCTCTGCAAGTACCGAGTGTCTTTATTGCCGCAGACCCCCTGATATGGCGGATCCATATAGACAAGGTCGTTCGGTGTAACCATGTTGAGAACATCCCGGTAGTTTACCGAAGAAATGGAAGTTTTACCTTTCAGGAAATAGGATGCACCGAGAACCTGAAGCCGCATAGTGTCCGGCTTCATCCCCTTGCGACGGTTATCGGGGCTTTGGTTAAACTCTCCTTGAGAGTTGTACCGTACGGAGCCCTTGACGCAACGCGCAAGAAGGTACAAAAATAAGTCTGGCCTTCCCGTGCGGTTGAATTCACCCCGCACATTGTTGTAGAAGGATCTTGGATCATCCAGTTGATCTCTCCATAAGGCTTCGTAGTACGACGCTATTTGTTCAGGCGTCTCTATTATGGCGCGCCATAAGTCCATGAGAGGCTTGTTTAGGTCATTGATGTAGTAACGATTTCCTATGCCGTTTACAGCCGTTGCAATTGTTATGGCCGCCGATCCAGCAAACGGCTCGTAGAGCGTAACAAACTTCGATGGGAAGTACCGAAGAATCTCGTTGGCAAGGTTCCTCTTACTTCCCTGATAGGGGATAGGATGCGGTAATGTTCTTTTTTTCATTTTATTCCTATCGTCTTTTTTGGTTTGCTCCAACAGTTATTTTTATGAAATCCCCCGCAGAATACCCCGTTCTGTGAACGGGTATGAATGCGGAGCGGGGGTAAGGGGGATGCAGTCCCCCTCATTAAAGTTTTTTTTGATGCCCCGCCCTATGGGCGGGGTAATTCACGCTTATGGCATGAAATATCAAACAAATATCTATGTCAAGCGAAATGAATTAACAGCGAAATCAATTAAAAAATTCTCTGAAAATCGTGGGAAACAACTTAATAATTCGGCATATTTATAAACGGACATGATTTATACGAAATCGACATAAACAGAAAATAATTATCTGATTTGAAATCGGAGGACATCTGTTGATTTCCTGAAATGTTGTGTCTACTGGAAGACCTGAGAAATCTCTCTTTCAGGAAGCTACGCAGCAACCGGATGAACCGAAAAAATAATCTTCTGAAGCTCAAGGGCACACTTAACCGATTATTCCCGGCAAGGCTGAGTAATCATCAACAATGCAATCGGCCCCGGCCTGCAACAACGCCTTTCTCAGGCCTTCCCGGTCCGGGGAGGAGAGGAGCACGCCCACGCCCCGGTAGCCGGTCTTCGACGAGCCGGCTGCCAGCATATCGTCGGGCATGTCTCCCAGGTAATAGCAGCCGCTGAACTCTTCGCCTATAAGTAGCGAGATCAAATCGAGCATAAAGGGATTGGGCTTGCTCAGGGAGATCCGTTCGCCGCGCTCCATGAAAATCCGCTCTTCTTCACGGACGCAATCATCCAGGGTGACGACCAGGCGGAAATATTCCCTCACGGCAAAACGATCCAAGGGATAATCCGCCTCCACCCGCGGCCTGCCCGTAGCGATGGCCAGGATGTGCTTCCGGGAGAGGTCTTTCAGAATGGCCCTGTCGATGAGGAGGCTTTCCTGATTGATCAGACCTTCCTCCTGCCAGAAAATAGGCTTTAGATCATAAATCGCCGGGAAGAGGGATTCACCTAAATATATCTCCTGGAAGATCCGTTTGATCACGTTGCCGTCGCCCACGTCGCCCTGATAGCGTTCCGCCACGAAAGGCTCCCTTCGCCTGCCGTATCTTGCCCAAAGGTCCATCAGCGGGCCGGGAGAGGACTTCAGAAAATCGGCCAGGTTCGATACGTCGCAACCTTGAATCGTCTTTTCATGGCCGGGGCGGTGGCCGGGCGCCGACGGGTCTGCGGGCGCCTTGACCAGTGCAAAAAGGAGGCTTATGGCCTGAGAGGAGAGGTCCCAGTCATTGTTCAACCCACCCGTCTGTTTGAGTGCGGCCAGATCGGCCAGGGAAAACAGGGGATCGGGCAGATTTTCGAAGCCTTTTGCCCCGTGGAAAAAAAGCCTCGCCGCCTTTCGCGCCGTCTCCCGGTAGGAGCGGGAAACATCGATGATCACGCCGTCCATGTCGAAGACGATCAGTTTGGGCAGTTCCATGGTTTTCCGATTGCCTCTCGTCATACCACCTTCTCTTTTACACAAATCCTCAGCGCTTCCCGGCAACGAGGAGCGGATGCCGGTAATTGTTATTTTAAAATCAACGGCGCAGGGTCGAGATGGATATCTAAATGAATGAGGCTTGCCTGTCAAGCTGTTCCGGCCGGCTGCCAGCTCGAGCAAACCATTCCCTGGGCCTGGCAAAGACCGCCGGTCACGGCTTTATTGAGTGAAATTTTTGTTTGCTAATTCGGCAAGCCGGATGTATGTAATTTCCCTTCGATAGTCTAACCGCCATGCCCGGGGTGGGCACAACGAAGGATGAAAATCACCCCCACCCCTCCCTCCCCCGTCGAGGGGGAGGGATACAGGGAGGGGGCATTTTCATATAAACGGTCGGCTGAGCAGTCGCCGGCGATCTCCATAAATGCGCGATCTTCTCTGAGGGGCGGTTGATTACGTCGGGACTGACCCCGTAAACCGCGATGAGGTTTGGCGATTGGCATTGAGACAGGCGGGCTTCGGAGCCGGCAAACAGATGGGAGAGGCGTCCTTTCTGCGGATATGTCTGCTGACTTACCGCGGAAACCCGACCTGCGGGGGACAAGGGGTTTACATCAAGTACCTCAGCCGGGCCCTGAAAGAACTCGGGCATGAGGTCGATGTGCTGTCGGGACCTCCTTATCCAGAGCTTGCGGAGGGAATCGGCCTTCACGAACTGCCCGGCCTCGATCTGTACAACCCCGAACATCTTTTCAAGGTCAGCAATATCCGTGATCTGGCCTCGCCGCTCAATCAGTTCGAATTCCTCAGCATGTGCGCGGGAGGGTTCCCTGAACCCTTCACGTTCGGGATGAGGGCGTATCGCCATCTGCTCAGGAATAAAAGGATATATGACATCGTTCATGACAACCAAAGCCTCTCTTACGGTCTTCTCGGGATTGCCGGATTTGGCTATCCGACGGTGGCGACCATCCATCATCCGATCACGGTGGATCGGGAAACGGAGCTCCGCTCGGCCAAAACCCGGCTGCGCCGGCTGATGATCCGCCGGTGGTATTCATTTCTGGCGATGCAGAAACGCGTTTCCCGGAGGCTTTCCCACCTCATCACCGTTTCCGAATGCTCCCGGAGGGACATAAGCAGAGACTTCCGGATCCCCCCCGAGCGGTTTCGTGTCGTCCACAACGGGATCAATACGGACCATTTCCACCCCCTGGAGGGCGTCGCAAGAGCGGACCACCAGATCCTGGTGACGAACAGCGCCGACATCCCCTTGAAAGGCCTGCGCTATCTGCTGGAAGCGGCCGCGGCCATCCGGAAGAAGAGGAAACTCAAGGTCGTGGTGATCGGCAAACCAAAAGAGAACGGGGATATCGACCGTCTGGTGGGGGAACTCGGTCTCGGGGATACTGTCCGGTTTACGGGCCGGATCGGCCATGAAGAATTCACCCGGTATTACGCCGAGGCGACGATCGCGGTCATCCCTTCCCTCTATGAGGGATTCGGCATGCCGGCTGGCGAAGCCATGGCCTGCGGCATACCGGTGATCAGCACGACCGGCGGCGCCCTCCCCGAAGTGGTCGGAGATGCCGGCATCCTCGTGCCGCCGGCCGATACGGAGGCACTCCAAAAGGCCATTGTCGCCCTGCTCAACGATCCGGAAAAACGCAGACGCCTCGGACAGGCCGGGATCGAGAGGGTGAAGAATTCGCTGACCTGGCGCCACGCCGCCCAGAAAACGGTGGAGGTCTACCGGGAGGCTATGGATGCTCACCGTCGACTTTAGGGAAATTGCACTGCGGGAGGGGATGCGCGTCCTGGATGCCGGTTGCGGAAGCGGCCGGCATCTGTGTGAGGCTTTTCGCACGCCGGGGGCGGCGGTCGCCGGCGTGGACCTCAACTGGGGCGATCTCTGCAAGGCGAAGGGGTTTCTTTCCCTGATGGCCGGTGAAAATGGCGGCACTTGGATAGTCGCCCGGGCCGACGTGACGAAACTGCCGTTCGCGGACGGCTGTTTCGACGTGGTCGTCTGTGCGGAGGTCCTGGAGCATATCGCGGAAAACAGGGCTGCGGTCGGGGAACTGCTCCGCGTCCTGAAACCGGGAGGAGACCTTGTCGTCACGGTCCCGCGGTTTCTTCCGGAGAGGATCTGCTGGATGCTCTCGTCGGCATATCATCGGGAACCGGGCGGCCACATCCGGATCTATAAAAAAGCGGAGCTAAGGGTGCTTTTAGAGGAGGCGGGCGCGAGTTGCCGGCGGATCCGTTACCGCCACGGCCTTCACGCCCCCTACTGGTGGCTCAGGTGCCTCGTGGGACATAAAAATGAAAGCTTTCCAATGGTCAGGGCTTACCGGAAATTCCTCGAATGGGACATCATCCGGCATCCGCGCCTTACCTCCATGCTCGACAGGATCCTCAACCCGCTGATCGGAAAAAGTATCGTTTTCTACCTCAAAAAAGGATGCCGCTGATGAATCTCAATCTCTCGCAAAGTATTGCCTTTTCTTCCGTCGATGTCATCGGACTGGCGGATTTCATCACCGGGATGCAGAAGTCAAACGGGGAAATCCCCTGGTCCGAAGGGGGGAAGACCGATCCCTGGGATCATGTGGAAAGCGCCATGGGCCTGAGCGTCGCCGGATACCTCCGGGAGGCGGAGAAGGCCTATGAATGGATGGCCGCGACCCAGCTCCCGGACGGGAGCTGGTGGTCGGCCACCCGCAACGGGGTCCTGGAGGACGCCACGAAAGACAGCAATCTGGCATCCTACATCGCGGTGGGCACCTACCACCATTTTCTGATCACGGCGGATGCGGGCTTTCTCCGACGCTTATGGCCAACGCTTGAAGCGGGGATCGATTACGCCGTGGGACTCCAGGCGGATACCGGCGAGATCTGCTGGGCCAGGAACTGCGCGGGCCTCATCGATAGGATGGCCCTCCTGACCGGTTCCAGCTCAGTCTTCATGAGCATCAAGTGCGCCCTTGCCGTCGCTTCCGTTTTGGGGAAACGCCGTTCGGACTGGGAAAAGGCCCTGATAAAACTCGGGGATGCTATCCGGAACCGCCCGAATTTGTTTAATATGATAAAATCACGCTATTCAATGGACTGGTACTATCCCATCCTCTGCGGCGCCGTGACGGGCGCGGACGCCCGCAGGAGGATCGAGAAGTCCTGGGAAAAGTTCGTTGTCCCCGAATGGGGGGTGCGCTGCGTCAGCGACCAGCCTTGGGTCGCCACTGCGGAGGCCTCGGAACTCGTGCTGACCCTCGCCGCGATCGGCGATCTGGAGAGGGCGGCGATCGTATTCAGCTGGATCTGCGATAAAAAATATGACGACGGGTCCTACTGGATGGGGGTGACCTTTCCCGACGGGGTCGTCTGGCCGGAGGAGAAGACCTCCTGGACGGCGGCGGCCGTCCTTCTCGCCCATGACGCCCTCCACAGCATAACGCCGGGCGGCAGGCTCTTTCGTCACGAATACTGGGAAGGGAAGGGTTTTAGCGGCGGAAAATCGGGGACCTCATCCCGGCGCCCGACCGGCTCGCCCGTGAGAGAGGTTTGCCCGGCATCTCGAGGTTGATTGACTTGCTCGGAGATCATCGCCCCTATATTCTCAAACGGTTCGATCTGAAATTTCAGAAGTGGTATTCAGACTATTTCCTCCGTCCGCAGTTCGACCGGCTTGGACGGGGCTGCACCTTCATGAAACCCTGGCACGTGGAGATATTCGGAGGACCGGTTTCCCTTGGGGATTACAGCACCGTCATCGCCACCTCCGACAGAAAGGTCAGGCTCACGGTCTGGTCCGCTCTGGGGGAAGGGGGGCAAATCGCGATCGGGGACTGCTGCCTGATCTGCCCCGGCGTCAGGATCAGCGCCGCGACCGAGATCCGGATCGGGGAGAGCTGCATGCTGGCCTACGGGGCCTTTGTAACCGACTCCGACTGGCACGGCGTGTACGACCGCAGCCTCCCCGTTGGGAAAACAATCCCTGTCGACATCGGTAATAACGTCTGGATCGGGGACAGCGCGATCGTCGGCAAGGGGGTCCGGATCGGGGATAACAGCATCATCGGGGCCGGTTCCGTAGTGGTCAGGGATATCCCCCCCAATGCGATAGCGGCGGGGAATCCGGCTTCCGTTCTGAAACATCTCGATCCGGACATTCCCCTCCGGACGCGCGCCGACTGGCTGGCCGACCCCGGCGCGCTTGCCGCCCAATTCGCCGAGATCGACCGCCATTTCATGAAAGACAACACCTGGACGGGCTGGCTCCGCTCCCTCGTCAGACCGCGCCGGGGAGACTGAAGTCCGCCGCCTGACGTCCATCTGAAGAGGCACCGGAGAACTGCCAATGAGAGTCGCCATCATCGCCCCTCCCTATCCGCTGGAAGAGGCGCCCGCCCCCCCGCTGGGCGTCACCTATGTGGCCGCCGCCTTCGAGTCCGCCGGGGCCGAGGTCAGGATCTTCGATTACATAGTCAGCCGTTACACGCCGGAAAAGCTCAGGGCGCAACTTGACTACTTCCGCCCGCATTGCGTCGGTGCCACGTCCGTAACGCTCAATTTTCCCGGCGCCGCGGAAATACTCAAAAAGGCCAAGCGACATCGGCCTTCGCTTTTGACCGTGATGGGAGGCCCCCATGTCTCCTTCGACGCCGTCCGGACCCTCGAGACCTACCCGGAGATAGACCTGATCGTGGCCGGGGAGGGGGAGCGGACCATCGGCGAACTGATGCGGCAGGGCATGGACCCGGCCTCCTGGGAGGGGATCCGGGGGCTGGCCTTCCGCTCCGACGGGCGGGTGATCTCCACCGGCCCCCAACCCTACATCGAAGACCTCGATACGCTGCCCCTTCCGGCGCGCCATCTCCTCCCTCTTTCCCGTTATCAGGCGCTCGGCTATCCGATCAGCATCATCACCAGCCGCGGCTGCCCCTATTCCTGCATCTTCTGCCTGGGACGCCGCATGGTGGGAAATCGGGTGCGCCAGAGAAATGCCTCCCTCGTCGTCGACGAGATCGAACAGATCCTCTCCTATGGCATCGACCGGATCAACGTGGCGGACGACCTGTTCGTTTCCCACCGGGGAAAGGTAAGGGAGGTATGCGGGGAGATCCTCCGGAGGGGGCTCCGCTTTACCTGGAGCGCCTTTGCCAGGGTCAATACGGTCGATCGGGAAACACTGGCGCTGATGCGCGAGGCCGGTTGCGACAGCGTCAGTTTCGGGGTCGAATCGGGCAATCCGGAGATGCTCAGGAGGATCAGGAAGGGTATCACCCTGGACGAAGTCAGACGCGCGGTCTCGCTCTGCAGGGAGGCCGGGATCATCGCCCACACCTCGTTCGTCGTCGGTCTGCCGGGGGAGACTCAGGACACTCTCCGGGAAACGGGGGAGTTTGCCGCCAGTCTCGGTTCCCTCTACGGATACCACTTTCTCGTCCCCTTTCCGGGAACGACCGTTCGCGAGGAGGTGGATCAATACGACCTGGAAATCCTCACCGACGACTGGACGCGTTACGACGCGAACAGCGCCATCGTGAGGACGAAAGAACTCTCGCCGGAAGAGATCGAGCGGTTCGTGGCCCGGTTCGAGTCCGAGATCCGCCAGGCGTGGGAGGCGATGGTGCAGGGGTATCATGAAAGGACCAACCCCCCGGAGATCGACATGCAGGTGGAAGGACATTTCCGCATGCAACTGGTGTATCGCCTGCTCTCGGAGGACCTGATCGAAAAATGGGGGGCCTTTCCCGCGACGGGTTCAGAGGCGGGAGGGGATGGTGATCTCGAAGAGCTCTGCCGCCGGATCGAGTCGGCCACGGGCGCCGAGGGGGGGCTTGTCCGGAGGACAATCCGCGGTTTTGTTGACTTGGGATACATCCGCGCCCGGACTTCCGACAAGCGGTGCGAATGGTTCTGGACCCATAATAATCGCGACGAGGCCGGGCCCGGAACGAAGGAATCAGCCGCTGATCCTGCGCCATAGGCCCCGTGCGGCGTCGGTCGGGCGGCCGGCGGAGGTCCGCTTCAGGATGCCGAGTGTGCCGACCATGGGGTATTCATGAAAAAGTCCGGAAGCGAGGGCCATGCGGTAGATGCAGCAAGGCGCCTGGCCTCCCCGGGCGGGATCGGCAAAGATATCGTGGATCAGCAGATAGCCGCCCGGCAGCAAATGGGAGACCCAGCAGCTGTAGTCGGTGAAAGCCGCCTCAAAGGTGTGGCCGCCGTCGATGAAGATCAGACTCAGGGGTGTTTCCCAAAAACGTGCGACCACGCTCGAGACGGATACGATGGGGACGACGGTATCCTCGAGTGAAAGATCCCTTAGCGCCGCGCGGAATATAGGGAGAGTGTCAATCCGGCCCGTTTTGGGGTCCAGCAGCTCCGGATCATAGTATTCCTGTCCCGGCTGCTGTTCCTCCGACCCCCGGTGATGGTCGATGGAAAAGAGGATTCCCCCCGCCTCCCTGCATCCGAAACCCAGGTAAGCGGCCGAACGGCCGCAGTAGCTGCCGATTTCCAGGCAGGGACCGAGATGCGCCGCCTCCTGCGCCAGCTCGTACAGACGCAGCGCCTCCTCGTCTGCCATAAATCCCTTGAAACGCACCGCCTTCAGATCGGCCACATCCATATTCCTTCATCCCTTTCTGAGCTGACCCACGGAATTCGCCATTTTGCGGAAATATACAATTCCGATCCCTAAAAGGCAAGTTCCGGTTGGAGGGAAGAAAAGAGGGGTTCAAATTCGACCTCAAGTATGGTAGTAAATAATCGATACATGACGAGACGAATTTTTCGAACATCCTTATGCTGGGGCAAGTCAAATGGGCAAGAAGGATAAGAGACTCATTGTCGGAGACACGGAGAGATGCGTCGGCTGCCAGAGCTGCATGTTTGCCTGCACCAGACGGCTTGGCGAGGCCGGATTGGCCCGGACCTGCATCGGCGTAAAGTCCGCCGGCGGCATGGAACGGGGATTCATCGTCGTCGTTTGCAGGGCCTGTGATTCCCCTCCCTGTGCGAAGGCCTGCCCGTACGGGGCGCTGAAGCCCGTGAAAGGGGGAGGGGTGAAACTGGACATGAGCCTCTGTCTTGGGTGCGATCACTGCCGCGAGGCCTGCAAGATAGGGGCGATCTACTGGGACGATGAGTGCAACAAGCCGATGATCTGCATCCACTGTGGCTACTGCGGAAAATACTGCCCGCACGGATTGCTCAAACTGGGAAAGAAAGGGGCGGCCGGCCATGCTGAAAGATGATTCCCTCTCCCGGGTCCTCCATATAGATCTGACAAAAAAGTGTTTCCGGATCGAA
>JAHJXP010000058.1 GCA_018827585.1 Pseudomonadota bacterium
GTTTTGTCGGCGATCCGGCCCATCTGGCCGCCCAGGGCGTTCACCTCCTTGACGAGCTGGCTCTTGGCGAGGCCGCCGATCGCGGGATTGCAGGACCTCAGAGCGATCGTATCGAGGTTGATGTTGAACAAGAGCGTCTCGCAGCCCATCCTGGCCGCCGTGAGCGCCGCCTCGCAGCCCGCATGGCCGCCCCCGACGACGATGATGTCATATTCCCTGGACATAACGCCTTTGTCCTTGCAAACATGTGGTAGGCGGCCCTTGCGTGAGGCATAGTGGGACAGCCACCCAATTTTTCGTTTCTCTTGCAGTTCCTTAGGCAATTTAATATGATCGGCTGGCAAAACACAACCGAAAAAAGGGGATTTCGTGGCGAAGCCGTCGTTCCGGAACAACACAAAGCGCTACTGCGATCTGAAGAGCTACTGGATGAACCGCTTCGGCTGCCGCGTGCAAAAGCTGCCGCTCGACGCGGGCTTCACCTGCCCGAACAGGGACGGCAGGCTCTCCGTCGGGGGTTGCATCTACTGCGACGGACGGGGGCCGGCGCTCCGCCAGGCGGGTCCGCTACCCTCGGTCGGCGAGCAGGTCCGCCGGGGAATCGCGTTTTACCGCGGGCGGGGAAAGGCGGTTAAATTCATCGCCTATTTCCAGACCTTCACGAACACCTACGCCCCGGTGGAAAAACTGAAAGCCCTCTACGACGAGGCGCTCGCCGAGGCGGATGTCGTCGGCCTCTCCATCGGAACGCGGCCGGACTGCGTCCCCGATGAGACGCTGGACCTGATCCGGTCGTATGCGGAGCGTTATCACGTCTGGCTGGAGTTCGGTCTCCAGTCGATCCACGACCGGACGCTTGGGGCGATCAACCGGGGCCACGACGCGGCGACTTTTCTCGACGCCGTCCGGCGCGCCTCCGGCGGGCCGCTCCTGATCTGCGTGCACATCATCGTGGGTCTCCCCGGCGAAACCCGCGCGGAGATGCTGGAGACAGCGCGCGTCCTTGCGGGACTGCCGATTCACGGGATCAAGATCCACAGCCTCCTGGCCCTGGAGGGAACGGCCCTGGGTGAACGGCGCCGCCGCGGAGAGCTGGACCTCATGACCCGCGAGGCGTATGTCGAAACGGTCTGCGACATCCTGGAGCTCCTCCCGCCGGAGATGGTGATCCAGAGATTGACGGCCGAGGGCTATCGCGATATCTTCCTCGGGCCGGCCTGGGCGGGGAACAAGCTCGCCGTCCTGGGCGCGATCGACCGGGAGTTGGAGAGGCGCGACAGCTTGCAGGGGGCGCGGTATAATAAGGGTGGGACGGAGCAAAGATGATAAACTCGTAAAAAGTAAATTTCCCCCTCCCCCGGCGGGAGGGGATTAAGGGGAGGGGGAGGAGATTTTGGACTTTTTACGAGGCCCTCAAAGATGAAGGACAGAAAAAGGACAGGCATGATCGGCATCGTTGACTACCGGGCGGGGAACCTCACCAGCGTCGCCCGGGCGCTGGCGCATCTGGGAGAGCCCTGCGTCATTACGAGCGACCCCCGAATTCTGGACGACGCCGGCCGCATCATCTTTCCCGGCGTCGGCGCCGCCGGGGCGGCAATGGCAAACCTCCGCGAGACCGGCCTGGACGAACATCTGCGGAAATGGGTGCGGCAAGGTAAGCCCGTCCTGGGGATCTGCCTGGGCACCCAGGTGATCTTCGACCACAGCGAGGAGGACGACACGGACTGCCTGGGCATCGTCCCCGGAAAGGTCCGGCGCTTCCCGCCGGACCTTGGGAGCGGCGGGCAGAGGCTGAAAATCCCCCACATGGGCTGGAACCGGGTGGCCCTCCGCAAGGGCCACCCGGTCTTCGCCGGGATCCCGGAAGGGGCGGAATTCTTTTTCGTCCACGCCTACTATCCGGCCCCGGCGGACGAGACCTGGGCGGCGGGATGGACAGAATACGGGATCCGTTTCTGCTCCGCCGTCGCCCGCGGGAATCTCGTCGCGGTCCAGTTCCACCCGGAGAAGAGCGGCCGCCCGGGGCTCGCGATCCTCGCCAACTTCTGCCGCTGGGGAGGAAGCGATGCTCAGTAAAAGGATCATCCCCTGTCTCGATGTCAGGGCGGGAAAGCTGACCAAAGGCATAAAATTCCAGGGGAATATCGACATTGGCGACCCGGTGGAGGTGGCGCGGGAATACTACGAGCAGGGGGCCGACGAGATCGTCTTCTACGACATCACCGCCTCCGCCGAGGGCCGGGCGATCATGATCGACGTGGTCAAAAGGGTCGCCGAGACGATCTTCATCCCCTTCTCCGTCGGGGGCGGCATCCGAACCGTGGATGACATGCGAAGCGTGATCCTCGCCGGGGCCGAGAAGGTGAGCGTCAACACGGAAGCGGTGAAAAACCCGGCCCTCATCGCGGAGGGGGCGATGGCCTTCGGCAGCCAGTGCATCGTCCTGGGGATGGACGTCAGGAAGGTGACGCCGACGCCGGATATGCCTTCCGGCTATGAGATGGTCATCCACGGCGGGAGGACCCCGACCGGAATCGACGCCCTCGGATGGGCGAAGGAGGCGGAGCGCCTCGGCGCAGGCGAGATCTGCCTAAACTCGATCGACGCCGACGGGACTAATGACGGCTATGAACTCGACCTGACCGCCCTGATCTCGTCCCACGTCGGCATCCCGGTCATCGCCTCGGGCGGCGCGGGGAAGTCGGAGCACCTCTTCGACGTCCTCACAAGGGGAAAGGCGGACGCCGCCCTGATCGCCTCGATGGTCCACTACCGGACCTACACGATCTCCGAGATCAAGGGATTTCTCCATGGCCACGGCGTGAAAACCCGGATGAACTGGTAACAGGGGGAAACAACGGGAGGGATAGAGTTCATGGGGGCGCATTGGGAACTATCGGGGCATTGATAATTGTCCTTGACGGCGATACACGATTGCCATAAAGATATTATGAGACTGTAAATTTACCCTCAGGGAGGCGATAGATCGTGGATACAAAGAGATACGAACTGAATGTCCAGCTGGCGCAGATGCTCAAGGGCGGCGTCATCATGGACGTAACCAATGTGGAACAGGCGAAGATCGCCGAAGAGGCGGGCGCCGTGGCCGTCATGGCCCTGGAGAGAGTACCGGCGGACATCCGCCGGGACGGCGGCGTCGCCCGGATGTCGGACCCGGCGATGATCGCCGAGATCAAGAAGGCCGTCTCCATCCCGGTGATGGCCAAGGTCCGGATCGGCCATTTCGTGGAGGCCCAGATCATCGAGGCCCTGAAGATCGACTACATCGACGAGAGCGAGGTGCTCACCCCCGCCGACGAGGAGTGCCACATCGACAAGACGCGCTTTGCGATCCCCTTCGTCTGCGGCGCCCGCAACCTGGGGGAGGCCCTGCGCCGGATCGCCGAAGGGGCAGCCATGATCCGCACCAAGGGCGAGGCCGGGACGGGCAACGTCGTCGAGGCCGTCCGTCACATGAGGACGATGAACCGCGAGATCCGCCAGCTCGCGGCAATGCCGGTGGAAGAGGTCACCGGTTTTGCCAAGGCCAACGGCATCCCCTATGAACTGGCACTGAAGGTAAAGGAACTCGGCCGTCTGCCGGTGGTCAACTTCGCCGCGGGCGGGATCGCGACCCCGGCCGACGCGGCGCTGATGATGCAGCTTGGCTGCGACGGGGTCTTTGTCGGCTCCGGGATCTTCAAAGCGGCGGCCCCCGCCGTGCGCGCCCGCGCGATCGTCAAGGCCACGGCCTTCTTTAACGATCCGGCGAAGGTCCTCGAGGCGTCGCTGGGCCTCGGCGAAGCGATGCCCGGCATCGAGATCGCGGCCATCCCCAAAGAGCAGATCATGGCCGGACGCGGCTGGTAACGGGGCTTTGTCGCGCAGACATCGGCCGGCCGTTTTGACGATCAGCTCGCTTCGCATTCAGGCTATGGTTTCACCGAATATTCGGCGGCGCTCAGGTCTCCAACCATGAATCGTGCAGAGGAAAGGCCGCCCTCCGGGGTCGGAGACGCCCTCGGCGTTCTTGACCTCCAGGGGGGGGTCTGCGAGCATATCGATCACCTCCTGCGTCTCGGCATCGAGGCCCGGCCGGTCAAGCAGGAAAAGGATTTCGACGGGCTGGCGGGGCTGATCCTCCCCGGCGGCGAAAGCACCTGCCTCGCCCGCCTGCTCCGCATCTTTGCGATCGAGGAAATCATTCTCCGGCGATTCCGCGAGGGGATGAAGCTGTGGGGCACCTGCGCGGGGGCAATCCTCCTCGCCGGGAAGCTCGTGGGAGAAAGGCCGCATCTGAGTCTGATCGACATCGAGGTGCTGCGCAACGGGTTCGGGAGCCAGTTAGAGAGTTTTGCCTGCGAGGCCGCAATCCCCAAGGTGTCGGACGCCCCCGTGCCCCTGACCTTTATCCGCGCCCCCAAGATCCTCGAGGCGGGCGAGGGGGTGGAGGTCCTCCTGCGGATAGACGATTGGATCGCCGCCGCCGAATCGCCGGACGTCCTGGCGACGGTCTTTCATCCCGAACTTACGGGCTGCCTCGCCTTCCACCGTTATTTCGCCCGCAAGTGCGGCCTTGCCCCCGGCGGGAAGGCCGATCTCGATCCCACCTGGGACAAGACGAGCTGGACCAGGCTGGCGCGGATTATTTAATCAGGTCGAGGCGCTGGCGGATGGTGGCGGCCTTTGCGGTCTCTCCCGCCGCCTCATGGAAGACCTGCAAACGCTCGAGCCAGGCAACGAGCGCCCTCTTCCAGCCCTCGTGCGCGGCGGTTTCCACGGCCGTCCGGAGGATCCCCTCGGTGACCAGGCGGTGGCGGACCGCAAGGCCCGCAGCGATAAGGCGGGAGAGGGGATCTTCGATGGCCACGATCGTCCTTTCCGCCTGGCCCGCCTCTCCGCTCTTCAAGGCCGCCAGAAAGGGCCGGTACTGCTCCGGCAGGAGAAAACCTTCAACCCTCGCCGCTTCTCCGGAAATAAAAAGATAGAAGTTCCTGTTGGCGGGAACGGTCTGCGCCGCTTCGATCAGCCGGTAGTCGCCGTCCTCGATCTTGCCCAGAACCGCCGCCTGCAGGGCCATCCGCGTCAGCCAGGCCTTCCCCAGGAGGTCCAAATCCCCGCCCTTCTTGATCTCCTCAATGGCCTTATTGAAATGCAACTCCGTCACGAGCGGCGCCCGGCCGGTCAGAAAATCGGTCTTGAAGTTCTCCAACTGCTGATGACCCGAGGCAATCCACACCGGCGCCGGTTTGGAGGAGGCGCAGCCGGCCAGGAAAAGGATGAAGATCAGCAGGCGGGCGATTTTTTTCATGGCAGTTTGATCTCCGGCTTGGCCTTGAAGGGGATCTTTCGGTTCAGCTCTTCGGCGAGGTTGCCGATGGCTGTGATGGCCGCATCGAGTTCGCTCCGAAGCACCTTCAGGTCTTTCGTGGAATCGACGGCCTCCGCACTGACCTTGTTGATGTTGTCGAGGGTGGTGTCGATCTTCGTGAGCTTCGCCACGAGATCGCGGAGGATGTCCCGGACGAGCGGCAGGACGCCGTCCGGACCGTAGATCTCTTCGCCGGTCTTCCCGGTGATCGAATCGGCCTTCGCGAGTATTTTATCGATGCGCACCGTGATGTCCCGAACATTTGCCAGGGCTTCATGAACCGATTTGACGCTTTCGGTATTGCCGACGGCCATCTCCAGGACGGACTCCTTCTTCGCGAAACGGGCGGTCAGGGCCTCCGCGTTTTTCAGGATCCGGTTCACGTCCCCTTTGGGATCGGCAAGGTTGGCGGTGACCGTCTCGGTGTTCTTGAGAATCCTGTTCACGTCACCCCCGGGATCAGCGAGTTTCTCCGTCACCTGCTCGACATTGGCCATGATCCGATCCGCCTTGTCTACGATCGGCAGCGCCCTCTTGATCATTTCGTTGATGTCGTTCGATACCGAGATCTCCGAAACGGTTTTTGGCGAGAGGGGAGGGGCGTTGAGGTTGTCCGTCTCGACGACGATCCGCGAAGCGCCAAAAAGCGGCTTATCGAGAACGAATTTGCTGTTGGATCTGATGACCCGGTTATGACGTTCCGGAATCTTGATCTGGATGAGGACCCCTTGATCGATCAACTCCAGTGAACTGACCCGGCCGATGTTGAAGCCCCAGAAAACAACGGGCATTCCTTCCGTCAGATTTTCTCCCGTCTTGGATGAGAGGGTATAGGTATAGACCTTCGAGAACATATCCTTTTTATAGGCCACATATCCGATGGAAGCCATGATCAGCAGGAGGGTGATCGTAACGAAGAGGCCTACCTTTAATTCAATCTTCTGCATCAGCCGTAACCCCGTAGCGTTCTTTGGCCCAACTATAATCAAAAATATGGGCTTCTGCAATCAAATCGTCAACCTTATGGAGAATATGCATTAGGAAATGCCCATCCCGGAGATTGGTCAGGATACTGAACGGCTTGTCCAGGACCACAACGGCGTCCCGGACCATCGCCGCCCTGAGGAGCATGGCATAGAAACGTTCTTCCTTCGTCAGGGAGGGATTTCTTTTCTCCGCAATCGAGTCCATCCCCATGCGGTGGAGGAGACGATCGATCGTTATCTTGGCCTCATGCCAGGACATATTTTGGTGATATTGTCGGATCAGGGCAATATTGCTCCAGACGGGCAGGTTCGAGATGAGGGGCGCCTCCAAAGAGACGAGGCCCAGCCGCGACTTGTGAGCCGTGATGAAATCCCTCAATTTCTCCTGAAGCTCCTCTTCGCTTTCGAAGAACCTCAAATGAATCTTACTATTGATGACAGCACCTCGATGATTATGATGGCAGAAAAGACCTTCACCATCCCGTTGAGCACCGCAACCGGGATGCTCGTGAGCTCCTGCGAGGCATTCATGCCCAGGATGATTGGAATCAGGGTGATGAAGAAACCAAAAGCAGCGCACTTGAACCATACGATGATCATGTCCAACAAAGAGGCGGATCTCAATAGAGTGTCGATATAGGCATCGACACTTGTACCGAAGATGACGCTTGAAACGAACAACCCGATGGAGAGAACCACCAGAGAAAAGAGGCTGCTCAGGAAAACCATCGAAAGAATCCCGTTGAGGACGCGGGGGACAAAAAGATAGTCGATCAGATCGATATTGAAGATTTCCAGCGTGCTGAGTTCACGGTTGACCTTCATCACCGCAATTTCGGCATTGATGGCTGAGCTGGAACGGAGCGCAATGAGGAGAACGGTTACGAAGGGGGATATTTCCATCACTACGAATCCCATCAAGAGACGTCCGAGATAATCGGTTTGTCCTATTTTCTTTATCAACTGAAAGACCATGCCGTTGACCATTGCTCCAAAAATGACGGCCACAAAAAGAAACAGCGGAAGAATCTGCACGGAGGTGAAGTAGATTTGGTTGATTAAGACCATCCTGGAGGCGCTGTTGTAAGAGCGCCTTTCGAACATGCGGAGAAAGACCCGGGCAGCAAACGAAAGCGTGCTTCCCACCGAAGAGGAGGTGCGGAGGGTGACCCGGCCGATCTGTTCAATGGCGGAGATCATAATCGACTCGCAAACCGTTGGAAAGGGGGGGGACAGCGTCCTTATAATCATCAGATGCGTCACTCTTATCACAGCCGGCCTGGCAGCGCAAATGGGAGCTTGGTAAAATCATCGCCGGAAAGCGCCATGTCGAGCAATTGCAGGGGATGGAGGACGGCGATGGAGTCCCGTTCGCCCATGTTTCCGCCGATCGTCAGCCGGCATCCCGGACATCCCGTGACGACGACGCGGGCGCCCGTCGCGCGGATGCGCCCGATCTTTTTTTCGGTGATCCCCTTGGAAACCTCAGGGTAATCGAACTGGAAGGACCCGCCTCCCCCGCAGCAGGTGTTTGCCTCTTCCATCTCCACGTATTCGACCTGCGGCAACGCCCTGAGGATCTTTCGCGGCGCGTCGCTCACCCCCTGGGCGCGCACCAGATGACAGGGGTCGTGGTAGGTCACGCGGATCTTCTCTCCCGCATAGTTCACGGGCAAAGGAAGCGCAGCGAGCCTCTCCGCCACGTATTCCATGACATCCCGGGTCTTCCCCTTTAGGACCTCCGCCTGGGAGGCGTCCAATCCCTTGCGGCTGAGCAGGTCCGGATACTCCTTGCGAAAGGCGGCGCCGCAGGTGGCGCAATCCACCAGGACGGCGTCCGCCCGGGACCGGGACAGGGTGGAGACATTCCGCTGCACATTCTTCAGGGGGAGATCCCCCTCGCCGGAGAGGATCGCGGCGATCCCGCAGCAGTCCTGAGCCGCGGGGATCTCGATCTCCACCTGGAGCTTCCGGAGGACATTGACGACCGCCTTGCCCACGTCCTCCGCAAAATAGTTGGTGAAACAGCCGGTAAAATAGAAGACCCGGCCCTGCGCCTCCCCGTCGGGGCGGATCACCTCGTTGAACCGATCCCGAAAGGGCCGGGGATTGACCAGGGGGAGCCTTCCCGCGGGGATGTTCCCGATCCGCATCTCCTTGGCGAATTTCTCCAGGAGCCAGTTCCGTCCGAGCCTGGCAAAGACGAGGGAGGAGCGCAGCAGCTTCTCGTCGGTCAACAGACGGAAAATCAGGCGCTTCTTCCAGTCGAGCCCGTACGTCGCGACCAGCTCCGCCCGCAGGACGTTGAAGACCTGATCGTGCCGCACCCCGCTCGGACAATTGACCATGCAGTTCTCGCAGAGCAGGCAGGTCAGGATAATCTCCCTGAACCGCTTCGTCAGGGGGATATTCCCCTCCAGGTAGTTCTTGACCAGTTGAATCCTGCCCCGGGGGTTTGCGGCCTCGATCAGCACCTGCCGGTAAACGGGACACGCTGACGTGCAAAGTCCACATTTATTGCAGCGATCGACGATCGCCTTCGTTGCTTGCGCTTCCTGAGGGTGCATCCGCCTGCTCCGGGTCTCGCTACGCGATGAGGACGACTTTATCCGGGTTTAAAATATTCAACGGGTCGAACAGCTTCTTGAGGCTTTTGGTGATCTCCGTCGCCACCTCTCCCAGCTCAACGGGGAGAAGCTCCCGCTTGGCGATCCCGATGCCGTGCTCTCCGGTCAGCGTGCCCCCCAGCTCCACGGCCTTGAGCGAGATCTCGTCCATGGCTTTCACCACCCGCTTCATCTCTTCCTTATCATTGCTGTCCGTGAGGATCTGGGGGTGGAGATTCCCGTCCCCGGCATGGGCGACGACGGGAATGAGCAGCTGATGCCTCTCGGCAATCTCGGCCACTGCCTGGAACATGGCCACCAGATTCCCGATGGGGACCGTGCAGTCTTCGGCGATCGCGGTGGGCCTCAGCCGCGCACCCGCCCCGTAAGCGGAGCGCCGGGCTGTCCAGATCTCGTCGTTTTCTTCAACGGTTCCGGCAACCTTGACCTCATGGGCCCCCATTTCCCGGCAGAGTCGGGTGAGCCGTTCACACTGTCCGGCGACCGCCGCCTCCGGACCGTCGACTTCGATCAGCAGCAATGCCTCCGCCTCCCGCGGGAGTCCCAGATGCATATAGTCTTCGATGACGTTGATGGAAACCTTGTCCACGATCTCCAGCGCCACGGGAAGTATCCCGATTTCAAACACCTTGGCGACGGTCTTGCCGGCATCGCTGATGTTGAGATAGGCGGCCTGCAGCGTTCTCTTTGTCTCGGGGAGAGGGATCAGCTTGAACGTCATTTCTGTGATCAGGCCGAGGGTCCCCTCCGAACCGCAGAACAACTGCGTCAGGTTGTATCCCGTGACGTTCTTGAGGGTCTTTCCGCCCGTGCGCA
>JAHJXP010000059.1 GCA_018827585.1 Pseudomonadota bacterium
TCATGCGGCCCTGCTTTTCTGTCCTCATCGGCCAAGTGCCGCTGATCGCAAAGCCAGCGCAGATTACCGCGTCGAGGAAGGTCTCCCAGCCGGTGCTGGCTGTGCCCACATCGACTTGCGTCTCGGATTGCTTGAAGGCGTAGTAGATGGTGACCGGAAAGGCCGGGTGTGCCTGCTCGGCCAGGCGGTGCATCGCTTGCGTCATACCGTCAAGGAAAAAAGCCTCTGCCTTCTCCTTGCTGCCGTGACGGTAGGGCGTGGCGACCAACTCCTCGGCCTTGGGTACGGCGAGCGTTGCAAAGAGATCGGGATAGATGGATTTCAGCGAACGGCGAAGCCAAACGTAGAAAAAGTCCGACAGGTCGGCATAACCAATGTTGTCATAGTAGGGCGGGTCTGTGGAGACTACTTTACCTGCAGATACCCCTTGTTTCTGAGCATCAGCTTGCACGACATTACCCGACATGTATGCAGATGAGCCGTCGATTGCACTAGCAGTCCAACCAATAGTTACGTCAATCGATAGCGCACCCTCAATAGGATTAGCTTCGGCATAGTCCCAGACCATTGGAATGGCCTGTCTACCAAATGCTTGGGCGACATTACCGTTAGTTCTATTCCAAGCACAAATCGTGCACGAATAGCGAGATAGTTGATTAATGCCACATCCCAGATACACCCCGACCGCATCGGCGTATGCGGTGGCGCCGGTGCCGCCGTTGCGTAAGGGCTTGCCATCATCGGGCAGGCTGGCGGCGACCGCGTCGCGCAAGACGCGCTCGCGCGCTTCACTCACCAAGTCAGTAAAGAACGTCATCGCCACCAGTTGACGCGGAGTGAAAGCGTCACCCCATGCTGGCATTCCGTACATTGGTAGTCGGTCGACATCATGGCAGGGCGTGGGTACCTTAAGTTCCGGCTTCCAAGTTGGTGTAGCCGTCCTCGGTATCTCCATATGCTCCGACGTTGGCGCAAGATAAACCCGTCCGCGCTCGCCCTCGGCTACGATCGCCATCAGCCGTGCGCCCATACGTGCCGCTTGCGCTTCACTGCGGATGTAGTTCGCCTGGATCGGCGTCCCCGACATCAGACACTCGAAGTTCGCCCCCCGCGCCAGCTTGGTGCCGTTCTTCGCCGCCTCGGCGTCCTTGGGCTTGCCCACCTTCACCGTGAAGCGATAGTCACCGCCCTCGATCACCGGCTCGACATACGCCTCCTTGCCTGCCTTGGTAGAGAGCATGAAAGTGGAAGCGAGAGGCACATCTACGTTCGCAAAGGCCGGGTTGGGGCTTTTGACGGTGCGCGCCCAAAGCCAGGCGAGCACGGTGAGTTTCCGGCCCGCGTAAGGCTTCAGGTCCGGCCGTTCCTTCGCCATCCCCGCCGTGATCTCGACCTTCGGGTAGAGGTGGCCGATGCGCTTTTCAGCCTCGTCGCGCATCCATTTCCCGTAATAACGCACATCCTCGGCGAGACCCTGGGTGCCCTTCCATTCTTTCTTGAAAAGCTCCTGATCACCCCTCGCTTCAGGGTTCACTGGCGGCTGGCCGGCGAACTTTGGCGGGATCTCGATCATCGCCTTGTTGATCAATACCGCCACAGGGTTCAGGTCGCTGGCATACGCCTCTATCCCGAGCCGCTGCGCCTCCAGAGGCAGTGCCCCGCCACCGGCGAAGGGATCGTGGAAGGCGGGCAGCTTGAAGCGGTCGAACAATTCCTTCGCCTGTGGATGATCGGCATTCTCCGCACACGCCCGCCGCCAGCTTTGCCAGATCTCATCCCGTGCCTGCTGCAAGACCGTCTCGTTCGTCGTGTTCTCCCACAGGACCAGATCCTCGATAATGCGGAAGAGGTGCTCTCGTTCGATATCGGCAACGCATCCCTGAAGCGAGGGCTCAGGGCCTGGATCAGGGACTGACGGATCGCTTTGGCGGCATGCCTCCTCATATCGGGCTTTACGCTCGTCCCAGGCACTTTTCCGTTTACCAAGTTCCCGAGTTGCAGCTCGTTTCTTGTTGGAATCGCTCAACAGGGTTTCTGTATATGCGGACGGATCGTCCACCATCTGAGCGAAGATGACAGCCCGCGCTGCCGCCAGGGGCCGCCGCGCCCACCACAGGTGCAGCGAGCGAGGGTGCCCCTTTAGGAATGGGTTCTTCTCTTGCTGACAACCACCGTTGATGGCCTCCAGCGGCAGCGCGACTTCTATGAGCTTTTTCTTATAATTCATCATCTTACCTTATGACTCCGGTCGAAAATCTGACGATTCGCGCGTCATTCATCGGATGATTATCGGACGATTACGGCAGAATGTCGGTCGATTATCGGTCGATTCCGACAAGGCCGGACAGAATCTGGACCGGAAAATCCTCGCGTGCAATCGCAAGATGGTCTGATTATTCGGGAGCTTTGATCTTCTCCCCGTCGATAGATTCTTGGGCTTTATCGATAGATTGTCGATAGATTCGCCCTCCGGGTTTACGATTCAACTGAATGAGTTGACGATTAGTTGACGATTCCCCCGCCGACCATATCCATAATAAAGTCTCAAATAGCATTTCGAGCGATAGACAGGCCAAGCCAGCCTGACAGTGATCAGATTTCTATTCCTGCCCATTGTTATGCCCTGCTTTTTTTACGGGACTTCCGAGGCGCTTCCTGTGATTCCTTTTTCTGACCTTCTTCGTACATTGCGACAAAATTGAAAGGCGCGAGATTCAGAGGTGTCATAGCTGCACGCCTCGTCAGGTCGGCAATGGACTCACGTACATACGGATAGATAATAGACGCACAATTGATATGAATGATCCGATCCAATTTTTCTTTGGGAGGCATTTCTTCGAAAGCAAATGAGCCCTCCCAGGCAACGGAAAAACGGAAAGGTTGATTCTCGGCGTCGGACGAAATCGAGACAAGCACGTGCAAAATCTTTTCAGTCTGCTTATATCCAATTTCGACAGAATGGATGATCTCAATCGGCTTGTTCTTTTCTCTCTTATAGCCTTGATTTATTGCAAAATGAGCTTCATTGAGACGAATATCGGCGATACTGAATTTATGATCCATATGCCGCCTCCTTTGAATCTGTAGAATAACCCGCATCGCCGTTTCCGGACTGATAGTCCTTCTTTGCCTTTGCATCCCCGATATATGTGACCTTTGCAGAATATTCCGCTTTTTTACCGGATTTCTGAATGACCTTCAGCGTATGCGGATATGCATCCAGAATGCGGAGCAGGTTATCCATCCCCTTGCTCTGACATACCTGCCCGGATTCATACCGCGCCAAACTTTTCAATCCGCCGCCGACGATGTCTGCCAACTGTTCCTGCGTAAGGTCCAATTTCGCGCGGATGGCCTTGATCTGCTGTCCGGTGAGAAGACCATCAACCTCTCGCTGAAAATCTTTCAATTTTTTGCCGGACTCTTTCAGGGTCGTATTATCAACGATAGCCTCTCCGCATTCGGCGCACGCATAGGTAACGTAATTCGGAATTGTTAAGGCCTCCCCTTTGTATTCAAAGGTTTCCGACCCGACTCTCTTTTTTAGCTTGCCGGCACCACAGATAGGGCATTTCTGCGCTTCCATTCTACTCATCTCTCCTTTCGTCTCTTTTCATCTGGATCAAGATGGCCTTTCGCCCATCATCGGACAATTGCAGCTTGATATATAAAGCCTTCTCACCATCCTGGTATCGGTAAACGTCCTGCCAGACTTTATGATTATGATAGGCTGTCATGGACTTGAAAAAGTGTTCCGAATAAAGCCTTTCGATGACTTCTCCGATGTCATCGACGGTCATGTACCCTTCGGATGCCGCGCCTTTAAGGGCCGTATTGGTTATAGCCCTGGTCTTTTCACCCTTACGAAAGAGCTCCTTCAAGACGCTGAGCACGTGATGGGGTTTATGCTTTTCCTTAACTTTTTGTATCATTATGATACTCCATATCCGGTTGTCAAGCTTTTCTTGGCAAATTGTTGGTCCATCCGGTTGATGCATACTTTTGCGAAAAAGGATGAGATCAAA
>JAHJXP010000060.1 GCA_018827585.1 Pseudomonadota bacterium
AAACGTCCGGTGTGCCCGTCCGCAGGCCCCGCAAATCTTTTTTTTCCCCGGCGTCGCAGCTTGATGACCAGGGCTTTCGGGTCACCGAAGATCCCCGATACCCCGGGCTCCGGTGTGACCCCCGGGAACCGATACGCGTCCAATAATTGCTTCTTTTTTCGCATGCAGAGTTCATATCATATTTTTTCGGCGTTCAACAGGCCGTTTACCCACGCAAGACAGGCATTTGCGGCGTAATCGGCATTGATTTTACCCACTCGATTGGGAGAAGACCCACAATTCATATCCAAGATTATGAGCTATCGATAAAAGTTGGGTCTAAATGGTCTAAATGGATTCAACTCGGACGAGTCTACGGGATTCATGGTGTCAAGAATTCGTTTGATGCACTCGCTGGGGGCAAAATTGAAATAAAGAATTTTGAAGAGAATCTGATATACCGGAAAAGCAAACCGGTTGAATACGGCCAACCATTATACGGGTGGATCGTCTTTGTTGGCCCCACAACATTACATGATGCCGATGTACTTTCCTACCGTCTGACATGTACTGACGCTTTTCGCAAGAAGCATTGTATTTATACAAAAAAAGAGGAACTCGGGAACCTGTTCCTGTTACAGGATATGGCTGATATTACCATCCCGCTGCCTAAAGGAGGTATGTGAGACTGACAATCATTTCAGTCAACGACAAATAGTCGTTCGTTATTTTTTCACAGTATTAAACGCTGAGGGAAATTCATGAAAAAGCGAAAAGCGGATGTGGGGCAGGCCGGGGAAGGTGTCGTTGATTACCGGCACAAGAACGTCACGCGGTTGAATATTCCTCCATCGGGGCTGGAGGCGCGGGGGGAGATCGCCAGGGAAAAGCGGATCAAATGGGCCTACAATCCCCATCTGGCGCCTGCGCTGCGGTTCGATGGAACCGGCAAGTCTGACGACATCGTTGAACTCATTGATGCGGCGGGGAAACGGAAGCTGGAACCGGAGGAGATGAAGCGTCTCCAAGAGGCCTTCCGGAATCACGAGCCGTGGCTGGAGTGGGCGGGAAAGCGGGAGCAGCAATGGTGCGTAGCCGATCCAGTGGCCCTGCACATCCACGAGCGCATCTCCACGCAGGCGATCCTGAAGGTCGCCCGGCGGGAGGACATCCAGCGCGACCTCTTCGCCGACCCGGAGCACGAGTACCGCGAGGCGGTCCAGTTCTACAAGCACCCGATGGACTGGACGAACCGGATGATCCTGGGCGATTCGCTCGCCGTCATGGCGTCGCTCGCCCGGCGCGAGGCCCTGGCCGGCAAGGTGCAAATGATCTACATGGACCCGCCCTACGGCATCAAGTACGCCAGTAACTTCCAGCCCGAGGTGGGCCGCCGCGACGTGAAGGACAGGGACGAAGACCTCACCCGCGAGCCAGAGATGGTCAAGGCCTACCGCGACACCTGGACCCTCGGCGTTCATTCCTACCTCTCCTATCTCCGCGACCGGCTGCTTCTCTGCAAGGAACTCCTGGCGGATACGGGGAGTGTTTTTGTTCAGATCGGGGAGGAGAATCGGCATCGCGTAAGATGTCTTATTGAAGAAGTATTCGGTAGTCAAAACTTCATATCGGAAATCTGCTTTGTCACAACAACAAGCCAGACATCCCAGTTTCTTCCAACAGTGACAGATTACTTGCTCTGGTTTGGTAAAAATCGTGAGAGGACGAAGTTTAGGCCGGTATGGATATCGAAGGATCGTGAATTGGCGGAAGAATCGATCTTCGCAAAATATGAAATAGATGGGCTCATCCTTAACGATAAACCTGAACACGATCAGTATCGCTTTTTAGTACTTGATAATTTGACGTCGAGGAGCGGCGGCGAAGCCACAACTCAGCGGGTCATCGCTGACGGGAAAGAATATGTACCATCGTCGGGTGGTTGGAAAACGAATTCAGAAGGTTTGAAGCGCCTTGGTTTAGCAGGACGCCTTTTTGGAAAGGGAAACACACTTCTCTATAAACGATACTACAATGACTTTGAAGTTACCCCTTTGTCTGGATTGTGGAAGGACACCCAATCTGGAGGTCTTGGAAAGACAGCACGAGTTTATGTTGTCCAAACGAATGCAAAAGTAATCGAGCGTTGCATGCTTATGACCACCGACCCCGGCGATCTGGTTCTGGATCCGACGTGTGGGTCGGGGACGACGGAATACGTGGCGGAGCAGTGGGGGCGGCGGTGGATCACTATTGACGTAAGCCGCGTGGCCCTGGCGATTGCCCGGCAGCGGCTCTTGACGGCGAAGTTCGATTACTACCGCCTCCGGCCGACGAGCGCCGGGGACGTTCAACGGAATCCCGACGGCTCCTGGCTGACCGATCCGGAGGGGCAGATTCCCGGTGCCTGCACCTTTGACTGCAAGACCGTTCCCCACGTTACCTTGAAGAGCATCGCCCAGAACCAGGCCCTCGATCCGATCTTCGACAGGTGGACGCCGATCTTCGCCGAGAAGCTGGCGGCGCTCAACGCGGCCCTCGGGCAGGGTGTCACAAAGACCCTCCGGCAGAAGCTCATCGCCAAACTGGAGGACAAGCGAAAGCGGGAAGGGAAGCGGGCGGTCACCGACGCCGACGAGCGGCGCTGGCGGTTGCCGGAGAAGGGATGGCAGGAGTGGGATGTTCCCTTCGATACAGATCCCGACTGGCCGCAGGCGCTCCAGGAGGCCCTGACGGCGTATCGCGGGGCTTGGCGAGGGAAGATGGACGAGGTCAACGCCTGCATCGCCGCCCGGGCCGACCAGGAGGAACTGGTGGATCAGCCCTTCCTTGAGCGGAACCGGGTGCGCGTTGCCGGGCCGTTCACGATGGAGGGGGTCATCCCGGCGGCGGAGAGCATCGACGCCGGGGAACCGGAGGCGTCGCCCATCAGCGGCGCGCCGGAGGAACTGGAGACCTTCGACGGGGGCGCGGACACCCTCCGATCGGAGGCGCAAAACACCGAGGCCTATCTCGACCGCATGACCCGCCTGCTGCGCGGGGACGGCGTTCGTTTTCCTGATAACAAAATTCTGAAGTTCACGATGCTGGAGGCCCTGGCCGACGGTTCGACGATCCATGCAAAGGGGACCTGGGGCGAGAGCGGAGAGGAGCGGCAGGCGGCGGTGATCTTCGGCCCGCAGTACGGCCCGCTGACGACGCGGATCGTCGAGGAGGGGATCCGAATCGCCGCCCGGCGCGGCTTCGACGATCTGGTCTTCGCCGCCTTCAGCTTCGACGCCCAGGCCCAGGTGACGATCCAGGAGGTGGAAGACCCGGCGATCAAGCTGCACATGGCACAGATCCGCCCGGACGTGAACATGGGCGACCTGCTCAAAACCACCGTTTCCAGCCAGCTCTTCACGGTCTCCGGCTCGCCGCGGACTCGCCTGGAGCGGGAAGGGGACGGGCAGTATGTCGTCCACATGGAGGGCGTGGACATCTACGACCCGGTGACCAACGCGGTCCGCTCGTCGGGAGCGGAGAAGGTCTCCGCGTGGTTTCTCGACAGCGACTACGACGGCCGCTGCTTCTGCGTCTGCCAGGCCTTCTTCCCGGACCGGAACGCCTGGGAGAAACTGGGCAAGGCCTTGGGCGGGGCGCTGGACGAGGAAGCCTTCGCGAAGCTCTCCGGCACGGTCTCCCTGCCCTTTACGGCGGGCGACCACAACCGGATCGCCGTCAAGGTGATCGATCCGCGGGGTAACGAGGTCTTGCGGGTGCACAAGCTGGGGGAGTATGATAAAAAATCACAATAGGTTCAGAATAGGGGTATTCAATGGATAAAGCGTTCTGAACCATTTCATAGACAGAGAGGTACAAGTGCCATGAAAAGTTCGAGCATTTCCGAATACGTAAAGTTGAGCGTTCCTGAGCGGATTCAGCTTGTTGAGGACATCTGGGACAGCATTGCCGAAATACCTGAAGAGTTGCCTCTGACGGAGGCGCAGCAGGTGGAATTGGACCGGCGTCTTAACGCCTATCGCTTAAATCCCGAAGAAGGGGCTCCGTGGGAATACGTGAGAGAAGCCATCCGCCGGTCATGAAGCGAACATTGATCATACGCCCTGAAGCGGAACTGGATATTCGAGAAGCCTTTTCCTGGTATGAAACACAGATGCCGGGCTTGGGCGCCAATTTTCTTCTGCATGTGGATGCTGCACTGAGATCGCTTCAGAGGAATCCCTTACAATATCCGGTCATTCACCGTGAATCCCGACGCTGTCTGGTGCGTCGCTTTCCTTACGGCGTTTATTATGTGGTCGAAGACAAACGGATTGTCGTTGTCGCTGTATTCCATGCCAAACGCGACCCCAGATCCTGGCAGGAGAGGTCATGAATCCGGAACCCGTTCTTATGCAACCTGTAGAGAGCCCGGTCATCTGCAAGCCGTATTACGAGCCGACCCGGTACTGGGAGTACGACCGGCAGACGGGCCGCGCCGCCCTCAGGGAAGGCCGCCGGCCTGCCGCTTACTGGTACAAGTTCGCCGACGCGGACAGCCGTCGCGGTCAGCTTTCTCTGGAACTGGAAGAGGACCGGCGGGACTTGGCGCTGGTGAACAAGTTGCGCGCCGACGTGAAGCGCTGGCGGAATGCCGGCTGGGAGGGGGCGACGAACGTCACCAAGGACCTCCTCCGGCACTGG